>JAHEKM010000121.1 GCA_024638325.1 Gemmatimonadota bacterium
GCGAGTGCCACGACGCCCGAGTCGGCCTCCTGCGCGGGTGGCCCGTTGTTGACCCGGAAGGCCAGGCCCTCACGGATCAGATAGTCCTGGACGCCCAGAGAAGCCGCGTTGTTTCCACTAGACGCGAAATAGATCGGTCGCTCGTCGAGGGCCTCGTTCAGGATGTTCAGCGCGAACTGCTGCCAGGGCGAGAGGTACTGCCCGGCCTGGATCGTCGCCACGACCTCGCTCAGCTGTAGCCGGAGCGTCTCCTGGACGGGCGGGTACGCGAGCGTCGCTTGGGTGATCTGCTCGTCCGTGAGCGGCAGGATCGAAGTGGTGGGAGGCTGGATGGGGTCGTCGACCACGATCGGGACCTTGCCGGGCGCCTCGGCTGGGTCGTTCACATACGCGGCGTCGGTGTTCTCGAAAGTGTACGGCCGCTGGCAGATGATGAGCGTCGGATCGTCCGACGGATCCTGGCCCGGCTCGCACGGCGTGGTGAGCCGCTTCAGCTGCATGGCGTACCAGTCGGTGTTCAGATACGAGCCCACGATGACCGTGACGTCCTGGCGAATGCCCTCGACCTCCTGGAGATACCAGAGAGGGAAGGTGTCGTTGTCGCCGTTGGTGAAGAGCACCGCGTACGGCTCGACGCTCATGAGCAGGTTGTACGCCCAGTCGCGCGCGGAGTAGTCGTACGCTCGGGTCGCCCAGCCCCAGTTGAGCACCAGCGGGATCAGGGCCAGGCCCAGGATCGGGCTCGCCTTCGCGAGCGTCGTCTTGAGCTCCAGCGCCGCCTCACGCCACAGGGTGACGATGCCCATGCCGGCCCAGAGGCCCCACACCGAGAAGCTCACCAGGAAGAAGTAGTCGCGCTCGCGTACCTCGTGCAGCGCGCGGTCCTGAACCGGGGCGCGGAGCGTGTACCCGTACTTGAAGTTCAGGTAGAAGACGAGCGCGGCCGACACGGTAGCGAAGAGCGTCAGCATGAAGACGAAGCTCGCCCGGTCGCGGCGCGCATGCTCGATGGCGCCCCAGACGCCCAACCCCGTGAACAGCATCGTGAAGGGGAGGCGCATGCCGCCGAAGACGGTGTTCACGCCGTCCATGCTGCGGGCCCACTGCCAGTCGAAGTACTGCAGGTAGTTCACGAACTGGTCGGCGAGAGGTGCCTGTCGGGGCAGGAGCGGCGGCTTCAGGTACTGGTTGCGCTGAAGTGCGTCCGACAGCGCCTGACAGCCCGCGTTCCCGTACGTGATGATGGACCCCAGGGCCGAGACGATATCCGGGCACGTCGGCGCGGCCTCGTTGATGACGGGCCCCAGCCCCGCTCGGATGGGCAGAATGAGGTGCACGGAGAGCGCGAGGACCGCGGCGGCGAGCCCGCCGACATACAGCTTCCAGTTGAGAAGCGCCTTCGGGTGCACGTAGATGATGAAGAGCCCGATGGCCGGAGCGACCAGGAACGCCATCAGGTGGTTCCCGACCGACAGGGCCAAAATGAAGGCCATCAGAATGAGGAGATGGTCGTCCTTGCCCTTGCCCAGGTTCTCCTGCCACCGCACGGCGAGCCAGGTGAGGAGCGCGATGGTGAGGAGCGAGATCGTGTAGACCTTCTCGTTCACGTTCGACTGGTTCCACACCGTGAACGCGGTGGCGCTGACGAGAACGGCCGCTGCGGCGCCGATCAGCCGGAAGCGCCGATCCTCGGAGAAGTAGCGCAGGATGTGGTGCACGACGAGGAACCAGAGACCGTGCGCCGCGGCGCTCATGACCGCGCTGAACAGGTTGATGCGCACCGCGACGGAGAGCCCCGTGACGGAGAGCAACACCGACCACGCACGGGCCAGAAGCACGAAGAGCGGGTTCCCGGGCTGATGGGGCACACCCATGATGTGCCCGGTAGCGATGTACTCGCTCGTGTCCCAGAACGCGGTCGTACGCGAAAGCGTAATGGCGTAGAGTAGAAACACGAGGCCACCCGCGATCGCGGCTGCCTTGTAGGGCGGCCTCAGATCTCCCGAGACGTCCTCGGGCGGAGCCAGGAGGCTTTCGTCGCGTCTCTTCTCTTCACTCATGCGTTCGTCGTCGTGCTCGGCTCGAGGGCGCGCATCGAATCGTCAGATGCGGCGGACGGCGTAGGGCGTTGCGGCGGCCGAAAAGATAACCGCACGGGCGTCCGGTTGCGTCCGGCGGCTGAGGACCACGCCCCTACGAAGTGAACCGGAGATGCAGGCACCCCCAACGGTCGACCTCGGCACGACATCGGGCGGGGACCCAGGTCGTTCCGCTGTACTCCTGGACGACTGCCGGGCCGTCCACGATCGCCCCGGCCCCCAGCTCGGAGCGCCTGACCATCGCCGCCTCGTGCGTGTCGCCGTCGAACACCACGCTGATGGCTCGAAGCTCGGGCGGGAACTCCGATGCCGCGAGCTCTACCCGCTCCAGAGGCTCCGGGGGCGCGGTCACGGTCACACGCAACGTCACCGCCTCGACTGCGGAGTTCCGCCGCTCGTACCCGTAGCGCTCCAGGTGGGCCTGGTGGAAGCGATCCGCCCAGTCGAGCGCGGGCACGCTCAGCTCGAAGCTCTGGCCGGCGTAGCGCGCGTCGATGCGTCGCTCGGCGACGAGGGATCCTGGGTCGGCACCCTCCTCGACCATGGCGGCGAGGGCCTCCCGCTCGAGCTCCTGTAGCGCGGCCTCGATCCGGTCCGCCGTCCCGGCCTCGTCGGCACGCGCGAGCACCGTGCGGGACAGCTCTTTCGTGAGCGGAGACGCCAACATGCCGTACGCGGACAGCAGGCCCGGATCGGGAGGCACGATGGCCCTCGGGCTACCGAGTCGGCGCGCCAACTCGGCGACGTGCAGCGCCCCGGCGCCACCGAAGCCCACGACCGCGAACTCTACAGGGTCGTAACCGCGCTCCACGGAGATGACCCTGAGCGCGCGCTCCATCGCCGTGTCGGCCACGGCCAGGACCCCTTCGGCGGCTTCCTCCAAGGAGCCACCGAGCGCATCGGCGAGCGCGAACAGCGGCGCCCGGATCGCCTCCCGGTCGAGCGCGCGTGCTCCCACAGTGAAGGCGTCGGCCGGCAGACGTCCCAGCCACACGTGCGCGTCGGTGACCGTCACGTCCGCGCCTCCTTTCCCGTAGCAGATCGGCCCCGGGTCGGCGCCCGCGCTCTGCGGTCCGACGCGTAGGGCTCCGCCGGGGTCCACCCGAGCGATGGAGCCGCCGCCGGCGCCCACCGTATGGATGTCGATGACCGGAATGGCGGTCGGCTGCCCGGCGATCTCGAACTCGCGGGTCCGGAGCGCCCGGCCCGGACAGAGCGACACGTCGGTCGAGGTACCCCCCATGTCGAACGAGATGACCCGGTCGTGTCCGGCACGCTTCGCCCAGGTGAGCGCCCCGACGACGCCCCCCGCGGGTCCGGAGAGCACGGTGTGGACCGGCTCTGCCCGGGCGCGCTCCACCGGGATGCCCCCGCCGTTGGAGCCCATGATCGTGACGCGCTCCGCGCCGGACTCGGCCGCGAGCCTGCCGAGGTACTGGTCCATCTTCGGCGCTACATAGGCGTTCACCACGGCGGTCGAAGTGCGCTCGTACTCGCGGAACTCGGGCACGAGCGCGCTCGAGACCGACACGGGCAGCCCGGTCTCGGCGAGTGACTCGGCGACAGCTCGCTCGGGAGCGGGGTTTGCGTACGAGTGCAGTAGCGAGATCGCGACGGATTGGGCACCACGCGCCCGAACCTCTTTCGCCAGCGTCTGGAGGCGGGCGAGGTCGAGCGGCTCGACCTCCTCGCCGTCGGGCCCGAGACGCCCGGCGATGCCCAGACGGTCTTCGCGGGCGACCAGCGGTGGAAGCCGGTGGCCGACCAACGCGTACAACTGGGGACGGTTCTGCCTCCCGATCTCGATGACGTCCTCGAAGCCGGCGTTCGTGACGAGAACGACGCGGGCACCCTGCCTCTCGAGGAGGGCGTTCGTCGCCACAGTCGATCCGTGCAGCAAGCGGAAGGGCCGCCCCTTCGGAACCAGGCCGCGGATACCGTCGAGGACGGCCTCGGAGGGATCATGAGGGGTCGACGGGACCTTGAGCGTCCGGATGGAGCCGTCGACGAGAAGGACGAGGTCCGTGAACGTCCCGCCGGTGTCGACGGCGATGAGGAGCGTCGCCCCCGACGTTGACGGTCCCACGGGGCCTGTGGAACTTGGGGCCCTCATCGCCTCAGCACCGACCGATCGTCACCATGCAGCTGTTTCCGAGCTTCGAGCGATTCAGGACCCTGGCTCAGGACGCGGGACTCGTCCCGGTCTGGCGCGAGTTCCTGTTCGACGTCGACACGGCGGTGACCGCGTACGCCAAGCTCGCCGAGCCTCCGTTCGGCTTTCTTCTGGAGTCGGTAGTCGGTGGGGAACAGTGGGCTCGCTACTCGTTCTTGGGGACCGGGCCGAGGGGCGCCTGGAAACTACAACGCGGAGCCGTCAGCTGGTGGACTCCCGAGGCCGGGTGGACGGAGGTCGAAACCGACGATCCCCTCGCCGACCTCGACGCCAGGATCCTCGCCCGCAAGCCCGCCGAGGTCGACGAGCTACCCCGGTTCTGGGGCGGGGCGGTAGGGTACTTCGCCTACGACGTCGTCCGCCAGATCGAGCGTTTGCCCGACCCCCCGGAGGACGACCTCGGCGTGCCGGATGGACTCTTCGTGTTCACCGACATCGTGCTCGCGATCGACAATCTGCGTGGGCGCGCGATGGCGATCGCCGCCGTGCCGGTGGATGCTGGTATGAGCGAGGCCGAGCTCCGGAAGCTCTACGACGACGCGGCGGAGCGCACGAGGGCGGTGGTGAGCCGGCTGGCAGACGCGGACCCCCCGCGTCCTCTCGAGCTGGCCGGGGAGCCCGACGAGGATCCCCCGTTCACGAGTTCCATGACGCGAGCTACGTACGAGGCCGGGGTGCAGAGGATCCGCGAGTACATCGTGGCGGGTGACGCGTTCCAGGTGGTCTTGAGTCAGCGGCTCGGCATCTCGCTCGACGCGTCGCCGTTCGACTTGTATCGGGCGCTTCGCAGCATCAATCCGTCGCCCTACCTCTACTTCCTGGAGCTCGACGGGATATCGCTGGTCGGGAGTTCACCGGAGGTACTCGTCCGGCTCGAGGACGACGTGGTCACCGTGCGCCCCATCGCGGGCACGCGTCCGCGCGGACGCACGCCCGACGACGAGCGCGCCCTGGCCGAGGACATGCTCGCCGACGACAAGGAGCTGGCCGAGCACCGCATGCTCGTGGATCTCGGGCGCAACGACGTGGGCCGAGTCGTCGAGTACGGCTCGGTGACCGTGCCCGATCTGATGGTCGTGGAGCGGTACTCGCACGTCATGCACCTCGTCAGTCAGGTCGAGGGGAAGCTGAGGAAGGGGCTCAGCGCGCTGGACGTCTTCCGGGCCTGTTTCCCGGCCGGCACGGTGTCGGGCGCCCCCAAGGTCCGCGCCATGGAGATCATCGACGAGCTGGAGACCGTACGTCGCGGCACCTATGCGGGGGCCGTCGGCTACTTCAACTACGGCGGCCGCAGCATGGATACGGCGATCACCATCCGCACGGTGCTCGTCGCCGGCGGACAGGCCTACGTGCAGGCGGGCGCCGGGATCGTCGCGGACTCCGATCCGGCCAAGGAATACGAGGAGACGCTCAACAAGGCGCGCGCCCTGCTGAAGGCCGCCGCGATGGTGGCGTCCAAGCAGTAAATGACCAGTCGAATCCACCCCGGAGCACCGAGATGAGAGTCGCGTACGTCTTTCGTACGAACCAGGCGGCCACCTATCCCCTCGCCACCATGATTCTCCCACAGCTGGAGCAGGGGATTCACGGGGTCGACGTCGTCGGGATGATGTTCTTCGACGACAACCTCTACTGCCTGCGCGAGGGTGACCCGGTAGGTGAGCGCTTGGCGAAGGTCGCCGAGGAGAAGGGCATCCTGCTCATGGTGTGCGACCAGTGCGCGGTGCAGCGTGGATTCGCGGACGGGACCTTCGAGCAGTGCGGCCTCGGTGAGGTGACGGCACGGGGACTAGTGAAAGGGGTCGTGGCCGGCTGCTTCCCGCAGCTCTACGCTGCGCTGGGCGGCAGCCCACCGGACCAGGTCATCACCCTCTAGGCGACGGCCGTTGGTGGACTACGCCCCGAGCTTGCCGTACAGGAGCGCCAGGGTCTTGATGCCCTTCTCGATGTCCACGAGCCGGAGCCACTCGTTCGGGGCGTGCAGGTTGCAGCCTGGTTGGGCAAAGCCCAGGAGGAGCGCAGGGGCCTCGAGCTGTTCCTCGAAGTCGATCACGATGGGGATCGACCCCCCGCCTCCCATCGGGACGGGCGCCGTGCCGTAGGCCTCCTTCAGGGCCTCGCGAGCCGCGTCGTACGCCGGGCCCTCCAGCTTCGCCTTCCACGGCCGACCGCCGTGGAGGTCCTTGATCTCGACGGTCACTCCGGGGGGCGTCACCGCGGCGACGTGGAGCCGGAACAGGTCGCTGACTCTGGCCGGGTCCTGGTTCGGCACCAGGCGGAAGCTGACCTTCGCCATGGCCTTGTTCGGCAAGACCGTCTTGGCGCCCGGGCCCGTGTACCCGCTGAGGAGGCCATTCACGTCACAAGTCGGTCGAATCCAGATACGCTCCAAGGTGCCGTACCCCCGCTCGCCGGCCAGCTCAGGCACTGCGAGATCAGCCCGGTACTCCTCGTCGTCGTGGGGTAGCGCCGCGATCTGCTCGAGCGTCTCGGCGTCCCACTCGACGACGTCGTCGTAGAAGTGGGGGATGGCGACCCGGCCACGGTCGTCGTGGAGCGACGCGAGGATGGAGGCCAGCGCGTTGGCAGGGTTTGCGACCGCGCCGCCGTAGTTGCCGGAATGCAGGTCGCTTCGGGCCCCCTTCACGTTGACCTCGAAGTAGGACAGCCCGCGCAGCGAAAACAGCAGCGCGGGCAGATCCTCGGCGAACATGTCGGTGTCCGAGATGAGGATCAGGTCGCACGCCAGCCGCTCGCGGTTCGCCTCGACGAACGGGACCAGGTTCGGCGAGCCGATCTCCTCCTCGCCCTCCGCGACGAAGACCACGTTCACGGGCAGCGCGCCCGTGCTCGCCATGTGGGCCTCCAGCGCCTTCACGTGCATGTAGAGCTGACCCTTGTCGTCCGCTGTGCCGCGCGCGTAGACCCGGCCGTCGCGCTCGGTCGGCTCGAACGGGGGTGAGGTCCACTCGTCGAGCGGGTCGGGCGGCTGCACGTCGTAATGGCCGTAGACCAGGACCGTCGGAGCGCCGGGTGCGCCGCGCCATTCGCCGACGACGATGGGGTGACCCGAGGTTTCGATCAGCTCGGACGTCAGACCCGCGGCCTCCATGCGCTCGGCCAGCCATGCCGCGGCCGCCTGCACGGACGCGGTGTGCTCATGGTCCGTGCTGACCGAGGGAATACGGAGGAAGTCGTACAACTCGTCGCGGAAGCGACCGAGCTGCTCGTCGATGAAGCTGATGGGGTCGGGCATCGGCGTTCCTCGTTCGGGCCGCCGTGGCTGCTCGCCCGTCGCCCGGTGCCTAGTGGCGGACCACTAGATCAGGGTGCGCAGCCCCCAGCGGTACACGAAGGTCATCATGATCGCGAAGATCGCCGCGCCGGCCATTCCGCCGGGGCTGATGGCGAGGGGCTGGTACAGGTGGAAGGTGCCCACGCCGAGCATGCCGCCAATCACCGCAGCGAACGCCCCGAGAACGAGCAGAACGGGGGTGTGGCCCGGCGTCTCCTCCGGACGGCTGATGAGCGCCTTCATCACCAGGCCGATGACAGCGCCCATGACGATCCAGATACCGATTCCGATCCAGTTCTGCATGCTGACAAATTCACCGCGGATGAGTCAGGTCGACCCTGCCGGGTCGGATGCCCGCGGAATCTATTCGAAGGCCCCGAATTTGACGAGGGCCGGGCGGAAGCCTTCGTTTCCGGAGACATGTCCGACGATATCATCGATCTGAGGGCGTTCCTCGAGCGCCGTTCGGAGGTCGCGGCCCCCACAGGCACCATGGCGCTGTGGGGCGCGGACGGAGAGCGCTCGCGCTTCGCGCTTCCGCTTTGGCGAGTGGTCAACATCACCCGCGCCGAACGGGGGATCATCTTCTGGCGCCGCGCCTCTGGCGACCCGACGCCGAGGCCCTTCGTGGTGCTGGACGTAGCCCGCGATCCGGCCAGGCTCGACGTCATGGCCGAGCGGGCGGACTTCGGTGCGGACGGTTCGACGCAGCTCTTCGACAGGGGAGACCAGGGCGTCCTGGTGCGCTTGGGCGTAAAGGACGATCGCGAGTGGGGCCTGCTGGCGGATGGACGGGTACGACCCCGGGAGTTGAGCCCGCGCGACCGCGAGGACGTCCTGTTCCTCTCCGGGGAATGCGCGGGTCTGCTGTTCCTGAGGTCCTTCGCGGACGAAGTCGAGTAGCGAGACCCGACGCTACTCCTGACCCATACGCCGCTTCAATTCGGCGAGCGCGGCGTCCACATCGAGCTTCTCCCGCGGCGGCGGTTCGTCGTCCAACTCGACGTGGTAGTCGGGGCCGCCGTCCAGGTCGAGCGAGTCGAGGATCTCCGCCGCTTCGGCGCGGGCGTCCTCGCCCTCGATCTTCGCCGCCATCCGGTCCAACTCGCCGAAGAGGTCGTCGGCCTCCGCGAAGGACTCCCTCGCACCGGTGCGTCCGGCCGTAGCGGAGAGCGCGTCGCGCTTCGTGCGGGCCTCCTCGAACTTGGCGGTCATCTCCTGGAGCGTGCGGCGCCTGAAGTCCAACTCCTCTCGCATCGCCGCGGCCTTCTTGAGCAACAGCGCATGGTGGCCCTCGTGCTTCTCGGCGTGCTGAACGGCGAGCGCGGCGGTCTCTTCGTCATCGATCTGCCGGGCCATATCCTCGCGTCGCCGGCACGTGCGGGCGTTCTCAGCCTCCCGTGCCGCTTGCGCCTCGGCCTTTTCGAGCTGCGCCTCGAGCCCTTTGATCTCGGCCTTCTCGTCGACGATCTCGTTCCGCATGCCGACCAGGAGTCGGTCGACTGTTTCGGGGACCTGATCGCGGTTCAGCTCTCGATTGAAGTTCTCGAGGGCCTCTCTGAAGGCGGCACGGAGATCGTCGAACATGGGCCCGCCCGGTTGGAGCCGTCGCTCTGGTTCTGGACGAGCCTAGGAGCCCGTGGTAGAAATGCAGCGGCCCGCGTTACGAGCGCCACGGCCCCAGAGGGCACCCGCGCAAAGCGCGGGTCGCGACGTGACGAAGGCATAGCCCAAGCTACGTCGAGGAACGTCAACGACGAAGATGGGGCCGTGCCGCCGTAACCCATCGGCCTTCAAGCTCATGTCATACATAGTGTTGGGCGCAGGGGGGTCGCGGTCCATTAGGTCGTCGCTCCTCCTCGCCGTAGGGCAAGGCTACGACTCGTCCTCGCTCCTACTACTGGTCTCGCGAGACCTGGGCTCCCACGCGAAAGCGTGGGAAGCGCGGGCCACTGCATTTCTACCACGGGCTCCTCAGTTGAGGAAGGGCTCGATCCGTTGCGC
>JAHEKM010000122.1 GCA_024638325.1 Gemmatimonadota bacterium
GGTAGCCCAGGGTGTCGCCGAGCTGCAGCGTGCGATCGGCTCCGGTTCCTGCGTGCCCGTAGATACGAGAGAAGCGCGAGTGCTTGGACGCGGGCACGTGGAACCCGGTGTCGACCATGCTCAGGGGCTGGAAGACGCGCTCGCGCAGGAAGACGTCGAACGACTGCCCGGAGACGACCTCCACCAAACGGCCCAGAACGTCCGTCGAGACGCTGTAGTTCCAGCGGGTTCCAGGCTGGAACATGAGTGGGATCTCGCCCAGCGCGGACACCATGTCTGCCAGCGTCGCGGCCCCGTTCACGCCGCCCTGGCGGTACGCCTGGTCGACTGCAGTGTTCGAGAAGATCCCGTACGTGAGCCCCGAGGTGTGCCGTAGCAGGTCGCGGATCGTCATGGGGCGGTTGGCGCGCTCGGTCGGGATGGCGTCCGGTCCGCTGGCCTCGGCGAGGATCGCCACCGGTAGGTTCGCGAGCTCGGGGAGGTAGCGGCCGACTGGATCGTCGAGGAAGAACCTCCCTTCCTCGTAGAGCATCATCACCGCGACGCTCGTGACGGGCTTGGTCATGGAATAGATGCGGAAGATGTCCGTCGCCTCGAGCGGATCGCGTGCCGCCACGTCCCGCATCCCCCACGCGTCGGTGTAGACGACCTTGCCGTGGCGAATGACCATGCCGACTGCGCCGGCCAGGCGGCCCTCGTTGGCGTAGCTCCCGAAGACCTGCCCGACGCGCCCGAGACGCTCGGACGAGAGGCCCACCTCCTCGGGTGCGGCGCGCGGGAGACCCTGCGCGAGAAGCGGCGCCGACACGACGAAGAGGGCGAGAAGCAGGGCCGTGAGCTGGGCGACGGCTCGGGGGGTGCGACGAATCACGGGCGGCTCCGGGCGAGGTGGCGAGATGCACTCAGACTACGAGGGCCCGGGCGGACGCGCGAGCTGTCCGACCGGGCCCCGGAGCCCATGGCCGTGAGAAGCGGCGGGGTAGCGCGCCTACAGCCTGAAGAGGTACTGGAACTTGGCGAAGATGGCGCGGTTGGTGCGGCGCAGCTCGCGGTTGAAGTAGAGCTGCTCGTCGAAGCCGTCCCCATCCGTGTCGCCGAAGATCCGGTCTGCCTGCTGGTAGTGGTCGTCGTATCCCAGATAGAAGACGGTTCCGGCGTTCACGCGGTAGTTGAAGAGAACGTTGAGGTCGAAGGTGTCGTCGTCCGTGTTGTACTCGGTGATGTTGCGCACCCCGAGCCGGTCCGTGAGCTGCCACGTCGACTGCGCTCGCACGATCTTCACGTCGAAGATCGTCGCTCCACCGTTCGTGGGGTCGGTGAGTCGACTCGCCTCGAAGCTGAGGTTCGTCGAGAGCGCGTCCGTCGGGCGCACCTGCCCATTCACGCGCCAGCTGAGCTGGCGGCCGAGCAGATTACCCGCGTAGTAGACCTCGTCACCAATGGCGAAGTTGGCGCCGAAGTTGTAGCGCCGCGAAGTGTTCACCCGGCCGCCGAAGGAGAAGCTCGTCTTCTCGAAATCGATGCCGGACCAGCGTTCGACATCACGACTCAAGTCTCCGTTCACGCTGATGCTGCGGGCGAAGTTGAATCCGAGCCCTAAGCGCAGGTTCTCGTCCTGGCGGACGCCGTCGAAGTCGTAGTTGCGGCTGTAGTTGACCTGGGGACCCCAGTTGATGAGCCAGCTCTGGGGCCAGAAGCGATACGACACGTTGCCGCTGAAGTTGCGTAGGTTGCGCCGCCTCACGAAACCGACGTCGGTGCGGAAGTCGGGTGAGACCTGGTAGCCGTTCAGCGACCATCCGACGTGTCTCCCACTCTGGGTCCACCGCGTGGAGAGCATGTTGCCGCTCACCTCGGAGCCGCCGGGTCGCTGGTAGCGCGAGCCGACCAGGGAGAGGTCTCCGGAGATCGTCCGACTCAGCCTCCAGTTGCTCGTGAGGCCGGCGACGCGGCTGTGCCCGTCGAGGAACTCTCGGTCGGTGAACACGACGCCCACGTTCGACTCCGAATAGAGGTCGAAGAGCGCACGCCCGATGAAGGTCTGGGCGGTTCGGTCGAACGCGGGGTCGGTCGGATCGTCGACCCTTCCCGGTGCCTGGTCATTCGCCGTGAGCACGCCGAGGGAGAGCCGTCCGACCTGTCCGGTGAGCTTCGCGCCGTAGTCCGGGTCGACGATCGTGCGTGTGTGCACGAAGGTCACCGGTGCCTGCATTGCGAAGATCTCCGCGCCCTCCACGAAGAACGGCCGCAGCTCGGAGAAGAAGAGCGGAAAGCGCTGGTTCACCTCGATCTGCGGGCGGTCCGACTCGATCTGCGAGAAGTCGGGGTTCACGGTGAAGTCGGCGGTCAGATTCGAGGTGATCCCGTACTTCAGGTTGATGCCGAAGTCCGGGTCGGGGTCCTGGTTCACGAACCCGGGGCGCGTTGGGTCGATCGCCCCGTACTGGATCGCCGTGAGCGTCGGGAGGACCTCGATGTTGCGGCTCGTCGTGAGGTCCGTCATGCCCTCGAGCAGGCCCATCTGGGCGAAGAAGCTGGTCTGGTCGCGCGACATCGGCGCCCAGACGATGTTCTCCTCGTTCTTTCCCTTCACCTCGCGCACGATCTGCAGGCCCCAGCGGTGCGGCTCGCCCGGGCGAGGGGTCGGGTAGCGGAGGCTCTTGAAGGGGATCGCCATCTCGGCGGTGAACCCGTCCTCGACGATGCGCGCCCCGGTGTCGAAGAGTGTGTTCCATGAGCGGTCCGCAGGAGGAATCGCCATGCCGCCGCCCCGGCCGCCTCGGCCTCCGAAGCCCCCACCCCCGACGGACATGATTCCGTCGCCCTGCACGCCGTAGCCGTTGACGTCGAAGTCGTAGCCGCGCTGCTGGTCGAGGAAGGTGTCGAAGTAGACCGTGATCAGATCGTCCATCATCGCGCGGTCGCGCTCGCCGCGATTGGCGCGCATGATCGACGGGTCCTGGTAATGGACGTGGAAGCCGAAGTAGATCTTGTCCGAGTCGTAGGCGATGTAGACGTCGGTGGCTTCGGTCGCGGGCGCGCCGTCGAGCGGCTGTTGCTGCGTGAACCCGGTGAGGCGCGCGGCCGTCCGCCAGACCGCATCGTCCAGGACGCCGTCGATCCGTGGTGCGTCGTCGGTCCGGGTGGGCGTCACCCGGGGCCGTCCGGGCAGCAGGCCGAACGCCTCCGTCGGAACGACCACCGGCCGGGTGGCGGGCTCGGTGGCCGTGGACTGGGGGGGGCGCGGAGCGGCCTCGGGCTGCTCCTGCGCCTGGGCGGGGAGCGCGGAGAAGACCGCGAGCAGGCTCAGCACCAAGATGGCGCTGGAGCGGATGTATCGATTCAAGAGCACAACCGACTGGATCTGCGAGGAGGATGACCGCGGCGAAGGGTGACCGCGGGGCCTGCTAGGGTGTCGACCGCGGCTCGTCGAGGGAAGACACGCCGACTCCGGGTCGTGTTGACTTCGGACGCTTACCTCAGCTGAAGTCCCGTCCGAAGAAGAGCACCGCCACCACGATGGCCCCCACCGCGGCCGGCGCCACGTAACGGATGAAGAGGCGCCAGACGCCGTAGCGGAACCACGCCGGCTCGGTGCCGTCCACGAGCTCCGCCGTCGTCTGCTCGCGCGTCATGAACCAGCCGGCAGCGAGCGTGATGGCGAGGCCGCCCGTGGGGAGCATCCAGTTGGAGACGAAGTGGTCGGCGGTCTCGAACCACCCGGTCTTTCCGTCGAAGATCGCGAGCGTGGAGAAGAAGGGCGCGCCGCTGAACGAGATCGCGGCGAAGATCGTGAAGACGAAGACCGCGCCACCGCACAGGATGGTGGCCTTGTGCCGGTCGATGTCGTGCTCGTCGATCACGTAACTCGCGACGACCTCCAGGAGGGAGATCGTCGACGTGAGCGCCGCGAGCGCGACCAAGACGTAGAAGAGCGGGCCCAGTACGCTCCCGAACGGGACCTCCGTGAAGAAGAGCTCGGGCAGGGAGATGAAGAGCATCCCGACCGTCGACGCGCCGACCTGCTCGCGCATGCCCGCCACCGAGAAGATGACCGAAAACATGATGACGGTCGCGGTGAGCGCGATCAGGGTGTCGAGCACGACGATCATCGCGGACGCCTTCACGATGGACTGGCTCCGATCGATGTAAGAGCCGTACGTGACCATCGCCCCCATCCCCAGGGAGAGCGTGAAGAACGAGTGGCCGAGCGCCTCGAGCACGCTCGCGGGCTCCAGCTCGGCGAAGTTGGGGCGGAAGATGAAGGAGAGAGCTTCGCCTGCGCCGTCCATGCGGAGCGCGCTGACGAGCATGAGCACGAGGATGCCGAAGAGCAGGGGCAGGAAGAGCCGGGCGACCCGCTCGATGCCCTTCTGGACGCCGAAGTAGACGACCCCGACCGTCGCGGCCGAAAACGCCAGCGAGAGCGTCAGCTGGAGGCCCGCGTTGGACACCTGGCTGTCGAAGAGGTCCCCCGTGGAGAACCCAGCCGGAAAGCCGCCTAGCGTCCACTGAACCGTGCGCGCGAAGTAGAACAACGACCAACCCGCGATCACCGTGTAGTAGCTGAGCAGGATGAAGCCGCACAGGACGCCCCAGAGTCCGACGATGCCCCACCCCGGTCCGATGGCCTCCTTGAGCGCGCCCACCACACTCTTCTGCGTCTTCCGACCGATGAGCAGCTCGGCCATCATGATCGGGAGCCCGACGGCGGCGATGCACATCAGATAGACGAGGACGAACGCGCCACCGTCGTTCTCGAAGGTGATGAACGGGAACTTCCAGAGATTCCCGAGGCCGATCGCGCTTCCGGTAGCCGCGAGGACGAGCCCGATGTTCGAGCTCCAGTGGGCGCGCGGCTCGTGCATTGCGACGGGCTCCAGACAGGGGTGACGTGGCGGGGAATCGGGCTCGAGGCCGGCCGACCGGCCCAACATACTCTTGCGCGTTGGTCTGCCAACAGGCGGTGGTTACACTAACAGACGTCTCCGTTCGATCGGCTCGGACCCTCACAATGGTCCTGACATGACTCGTCCGACGCACACGCTTCTGGTTGCCGCAGCGATCGCCTTCGCCGCGTGCGGGGGTGCGGACGACAACCGGGGTGGGGACGCGCCCTTCCGCGCCGCGCTTCTCACGGCGGGCCCGGTGAGCGACGCCGGTTGGTACGCCGGCGCGTATGAGGGCCTACTCCTGCTGCGGGACTCCCTCGGGGCGGCGGTGAGCCACCAGCAGACTCGCACGCCCGCGGAGTTCGACGAGGCGTTCTTCTCCTATGCGTCTTCGGGATACGACCTGATCTTCGCGCACGGCTTCGAGTACCAGGACGCGGCCATCCGTGCCGGCGAGCGCTTTCCGGAAACGACGTTCGTGGTGTCCGGCGGGGGTCGCGTCTCGGCGAACGTGGTGCCGCTCGTCTTCGAGCTGGAAGAAGGCAGCTACCTGGCGGGCATGCTCGCCGCGGGCGTGAGCGAGTCGGGCGTGGTCGGCATGGTGGGTGGGGTGGCGATTCCGCCCGTCGAAGGGACCTTCCGCGCTTTCGAGGCCGGCGCGCGAGCCGTCGACCCCGCGGTGCGCATCCTAGAGTCCTTCACCGGCAGCTGGGACGACGTGGGCGCCGCCAAGGAGGCCGCTGTGGCCCAGTTGAGCCGCGGCGCGGACGTATTGATCCACAACGTGGACGCGGCGTCCTTCGGTGTCTTCCAGGCCGTACGCGAGGCGCGCACGGCGGGACGCACCGCGTGGGCCCTCGGCATGAATCGCGACCAGAACGACGTGGCGCCGGACGTGATCATCGGGAGCGCCGTCATCCGGATCCCCGACGCCTTCCTCGAGGTCGCCGAGGCGTGGCGGGCCGGCGAGCTCGGGGGTCGCCCGATCTTCGCGGGCCAAGCCGAAGACGTCATCGATTTCGTGCTGAATCCGGCGCTCCGCGGCCAGGTGCCGCCCGGCCTCGTCGCTGCCATCGACGCCGCGCGCGACCGCATCCGGTCCGGTTCGCTCACGGTGCCCAGGGTCCCGTTCGTGGAAGGCGAGCCGGGCGTGCAGTGACCCGCGCGCCGACCGGGCACGCGGCCAGCGCCCGGCTGACGGGCGTCCACCGGCGATTCGGACCGGTGGTGGCGCTCGCCGGCGCCGATCTGGACGTGCGGCCGGGCGAGATCCACGCGGTGCTCGGTGAGAACGGGGCCGGGAAGAGCACGCTCCTCGGGGTCCTCGGTGGGATGCTCCGGCCCGACGCCGGGCTCCTCGAGATCGGCGGGGCTCCGGTCGAGCTCCGCAGCCCGCGTGACGCCTGGGCGCACGGCGTGGGTCTCGCGCTCGGCAGGCGCGGCATCGCGGGTGCCTGGCGCCTCCGCTACGCACGCGTGCGTGCACAGGCGGGCGAGCTCATGCGACGAACCGGCCTCGACGTTCCCCTCGATGCGAGCACCGAGCGTCTGGGTGTGGGAGACCGACAGCGGGTGGAGATCCTGAAGGCACTGCTGCGCGATCCTCCGCTGTTGGCGCTGGACGAGCCGACGGCGGTGCTCACCCCCGGCGAGGTCTTGTCGCTCTTCGGGCTGCTGCGAGACCTGGCCGGGGAGGGCAGGGCGGTGATCCTGGTAGGCCACAAGATCGACGAGGTGCTGTCCGTCGCCGACCGAGTGACGGTGCTCCGACACGGACGCACGACGTTGGAGGCGGCACGCCGCGAAGTGGACGCCGCCGCGCTGATCCAGGCGATGGTGGGACGCGACGTGGACGACCCCGCAGCGGTCGGCCGCCGTTCGGACGGTCGCGGCAGCGGGCGGACGCGAGGACAGTCCGTCGCCTCGCTCGACGCGGTGCGCCTCCGCGACGCTACGGGCCGGGTGGTGCTCGACGACGTCGACCTCTCGGTGAGCAGGGGTGAGCTCGTGGGCATCGCCGGCGTGGAGGGCAACGGACAACGGGAGCTGGCTCAGGTGCTCGCCGGGCGGCTCGTGCCCGAGGCCGGCTCCGTGCGGGTTCCCGAGGGCGTCGGGTTCATCCCGCAGGATCGCACGCGCGAGGGCTTGGTCGCCGACTTCGATCTCGTCGAGAACGTCGCGCTGGCGTTACACGGAGAGGCCGTCTTCGCCAACGGTCCATTCGTTCGCTGGGATGCGCTGCGTGAGCGTGCCGAGCAGGTGCGGGAGCGGTTCGATGTACGCTCGACGGGCGTCCGGCAACGCGTCGGGACGCTCTCCGGCGGCAACCAACAGCGGCTCGTCGTCGGTCGGGAGCTTGAGCGCGCGCGTGATCTCCTCGTGGCGGAGAACCCGACCCGCGGGCTCGACGTCGCGGCCACGGCGTTCGTGCATGCGGAGCTCCGGCGGTTGCGAGAGGCCGCCGACGGGCCGGCCGTGGTTCTCGTCTCCACCGATCTCGACGAGGTGATGGCGCTCTCCGACCGTGTGCTCGTGATGACCCGAGGGCGGCTCGTGACGGTGGATGATGCGCAACGTACACGCGAAGGCGTGGGCGCGTTGATGCTCGGCGGACGCGATGCAGTGGCTTAGCTCTCGACTCGCAGGGCAAGTCATCGCCGCTGTCGGTGCGCTCCTCCTGACGGCGGGGATCAGCGCCGTCATGCTGCGCCTCGGCGGATATGATCCGCTCACGGCCGCGCGCGCCCTCGTCGGAGGTGCGTTCGGGAGCTCGAACGCCTTCCTGTCGGTCACGCTGGTTCGGTCCGTGCCCCTCATCCTCACCGGGCTCGCGGTGGCGCTCGCCTTCCGTGCGGGCGTCTGGAACATCGGCGCGGAGGGCCAGCTCTACGCCGGTGCGATCGCGGCCGTGTGGGTGGGGCTCAGCGTCGAGGGGATGTCTCCTTGGGTCGCGATCCCGGGCGTCCTGCTGGCGGCGGGCCTTGCCGGTGCCGTGTGGGCGCTCGTGCCGACGCTCATGAAGCTCCACCTCGGCGTCGGCGAGGTGATCACGACGATCCTCATGAACTTCGTCGGGATCTACTTTGCGGCGTACGTCGTGCATGGTCCGTTGCAGGAGTCTCGGGGCGTCTTCCCGCAGACCGACCAGATCGCGGCCACGGCCCAACTGCCTGCGCTGCTGCCGGGGACTCGACTGCACGTCGGCTTCGCGCTCGCGCTGGCCCTGGCGATGGGACTCGCCGTCTTCCTGAGGCGGACGCGGCTCGGCTTCCAGGTTCGCGCGGTCGGTGCCTCGAGCGAGGCGGCCCGGGTCGCGGGACGCATCGACGCCCGGCGGGTGATTCTCCTCTCCTTCCTGGGCTCTGGCGTGCTAGCCGGGCTCGCGGGTGGCGTGGAGGTCGCGGGCGTGACGCGGGCCCTTTACGAGGGACTGTCGCCCGGGTGGGGGTACACGGCGATCGCGGTGGCCCTCCTGGCCGGACTCCACCCCGGGGCCGTCGTGCTCACCGGCGTCCTCTTCGGGGCGCTCGAGGCCGGCGCCGGTGCGATGCAACGCGACGCGGGGATCCCCGCCGTGTGGGTGATTGCGATCGAGGCGATCATCATCCTGGCCGTGCTGGCGATGGATCAGCTGCGGCGACGGGAGGTGAGGCGTGTCTGAGGTGGAGCTCGTCCTCTTCCTGGAGGCGTCGGTGCGCCTCGGCGTGCCGCTGGCTCTCGCGGCGATGGGTGAGGCCATGACCGAGCGGAGCGGCGTGATCAACATCGGGCTCGAGGGGTCTCTGATCGCCGGGGCGCTGGGCGGGGCGCTGGGCGCGCTCGCGTTCGAGAACGCGGCGATGGGCGTGCTCGTCGGCAGCCTCGCCGGGCTCTCCATCGCGATGGTGTTCGCCGCCTTCGCCGTGGGCCTCGGCACGGACCAGATCATCACCGGTACCGCGATCACGCTGCTCGGCCTCGGGCTCACCGGCGCCATCTACCAGGCACGCTTCGGCGCCACCGGCACGGCCCTCACACTCCCGACCCTGGCACCCGCACCGGTCCCGGGTCTCGCCGACGTCCCCTGGGTCGGCAGCGCCCTCTTTGCGCAGGCGCCGACCGCGTACCTCGCATATCTCCTCGCTCCACTCCTCTGGTACTTCCTCTTCCGTACCGCCTGGGGACTCGAGCTCCGCGCCGTGGGCGAGCACCCCGACGCGGCACAGGCGGCGGGTGTACGGGTGCGATGGGTGCGCTTCTGGGCGACCGCATTCGGCGGCGCCCTCGCGGGCATCGCGGGCGCGCATCTCGCGCTCGCCCACGCCGGGACGTTCGCTGAGAACATGAGCGCGGGCCGCGGATTCATCGCGATCGCCGTCGTGGTGCTCGGTCGATGGAATCCCGTACTCGTGCTGCTGGCCGCTCTCTTCTTCGGTGCCGCCTCGGCGCTTCAGTTCCTGCTTCAGGCGGTCGGCTTGGACGCACCGTACCAGCTCTTCCTGGCCCTCCCGTACCTCCTGACCCTGGCAGCGCTGGCCGGGTGGGTGGGGCGCTCGCGGGCGCCCGCGGCGTTGGCGTTGCCCTGGCCGAAGG
>JAHEKM010000123.1 GCA_024638325.1 Gemmatimonadota bacterium
TCCCAGGAGCGCGGCCTGGATGAGGTAGGCCACGAAGGCCGTCATCTGGCCGGCTCCGATACACCGGAGCACGGCGATGCTCGCGCGCTTCTCCCGGATGTAGACGTGGATCGCGCTCGCCACACCCACACCGCCGAGAAGGAGCGCGCCGAGGCCCACCAGCGCGAGAAACCGACCCAGGAAGCGCACCCCGTTCGACAGGCTTCTCGCCTGCTCCTCGGCCAGGTCCAGATCGACGTCGGCGGCCCGGAAGATGTCGTTGTAGTCGTCGTCGAGGGCGTTGCGGTCGCCCGCGTCGGGCATGCGGAGGAAGGCCTCGTAGCGGGCCAGACTGCCGACGGTGAGCAGCTCGGTGCGGGTCAGCGTCTCGTGACTCAGGTGGATGCGGGGCCCGATGGCGGTCTGATATGCCAGATCGGTCGGCAAGTCGTCCACCGTGCCGGCGATCTCGAGCGTCTCGCGGCCGACCACGAGGGAGTCGCCTACCTCGACGTCGAGCTGGATGAGCACTGCCGGGTCCACCAGCACGCGGCCCGGCCCCAGATGAGCGCCCCACACGCCGGGCGGGTTCGTGGTGACGTCCCCGTAGTAGGGGTAGCCCTCGCCGAGGCCCCGCACCTGGAGAAGGCGCACCTGGCCGCTCGAGGGCGCCATGATCATGGACGTGGCCGTGGTCACTCTCGCGACGCCTACGCCGCTTTCCTGCAGCGAGTCGAGCACGGCGTCGACCTCGCGCCCGAGTGGCTGGTCGGCCTCGATGCGGGCGTTGGCCCCCATCAGCACCTCCGCCTCGTCCTGCACCGAGCGGGCGACATCGTCCCGGAAGGAATGGATCGACACCAGCGCGCCGACGCCGAGCGTGATCGACGCCATGTAGACACCTACGCGGCGTAGTCCGTGCCGGCTCTCGCGCAGGGCCAGGCGGACCGCGAACCCGAGCTGGAGGCTCGTCTTCACCGACCGGCGCCCACCGATTCCGGACGAGCGCCCGGTCGATCGGACGACATCGCCCCACCAGCCAAGCTGACGATCCGGTGCGCACGTTCGGCGAGCGACAGGTCGTGCGTGACGAGCACCAGCGTCGTCTGGGCGTCCCGGTTCAACTCCTCGAGGATCTCGACGATGCCGGCCCCGGTCTCCTGGTCGAGGTTCCCGGTCGGTTCGTCGGCGAAGAGGATCTTCGGCTGGTTCGCGAACGCACGCGCGAGCGCGACGCGCTGCTGCTCACCGCCCGAGAGTTGGGGCGGGAAGTGGTCGAGGCGCTCACCGAGCCCGACGCGCTCGAGCAGAGCCACGGCCCTCTCTCGGGCCCCCTTGGCCTCGCCTCGGAGCTCGAGCGGCACCAGCACGTTCTCGAGCGCCGTCAGCGTCGGGAGCAGGTGGAAGGTCTGGAAGACGAAGCCCACGTTGCGCGACCGGAAGTCGGCCCTGCCGTCTTCCGTAAGAGAGAAGATGTCCTCGCCGTCGAGCCAGACTCGGCCCGATGTGGGCTCGTCGAGACCAGCCAGGAGTCCGAGCAATGTCGTCTTGCCGCTGCCGGACGGTCCGACGATGGCCACGAAGGCCTCCGCGGGAATCTCGAGATCGATCCCACGCAACACGGGTAGTGGTCTCCCGCCACTCGTGTAGCTTTTGTCGAGGCCCTCGGCCCGGATCATGATGCTACGCTCCATCACACTCCTACTCGCTCTTTCGCTCGCGGCTTGCGCCGGCGACGACGGCCCTGCCGCCGGCGACGCCCGTGCGGACTCCCAGGTGGTGGTCGCGACGGCGCCCGAGGTTCCGGACGATCGGCCCGTGGTGGTGTTCCTGGGCACGAGCCTCACCGCCGGCCTCGGGCTCGGAAGGGACGACGATACCTACGTCGCGCGTATCGAGGAAATGGCCGACTCCGCGGGGACGCCCATCCGGGCCGTGAACGCCGGCGTGTCGGGCGAGACCAGCGCCGGCGGCCTCCGCCGCCTGGACTGGGTGCTTCGCGAGCCGCTCGATGCGCTCGTCATCGAACTGGGCGCCAACGACGGCCTGCGGGGTCTCGACCCCTTCCAGCTGTCGGACAACCTCATCGCGATCGCGCAGACGACCCGAACGCGCTACCCGGATGCACGCATCGTCATCGCCGGCATGGAAGCACCGCCGAACATGGGGCAGATGTATACGGATGCGTTCCGCTTCGTATTCACCTCGGCGGCCGAGGAGGCGGAGGCGCTCCTGATTCCGTTCCTGCTCGACGGCGTGGCGGGCGTGCCGGAGCTGAACCAGGGCGACGGCATCCATCCGACGCCCGAGGGGCACGCCATCATGGCCGACAACGCCTGGCCCGTACTCGGCCCGCTGTTCGCCGAGCTGCAACAGGAATCGCCGTGAACCGAAGCCCCTTCAGCTTCGGGGTCTGGATCCTCGGCGGGGGCGCGGCGCTGCTCGCGGCCTTCCTGCTCGTCGGGTACCTGCTCCCTGGCAGCTGGGAGGCCGAAGCGTCCCGTGTGATCTCAGGGTCGACCGACGAGGTGCTCGTCCACCTCGACTCACCCGAAGGCTGGCAGAACTGGACGCCCTGGCCGGAGACCGGCGTCGAGCGGTCCGGTCCGGCGCGAGGCGCCGGAGCGCGCCTGGCATGGGACGATCCCGATCTCGGGACCGGATCCTTCACGTTGGACGAGGCGGCTCCGAGCGGTGTCGCCTATTCGGTGAACGTCGGCGACGGAGCCATGCTGAGCACGGGCAGCCTGACCCTGACCCCAACGGAGGGCGGAGTGCGCGTCGACTGGCGTGAGGCGGGCGACTTCGGCTGGAACCCGCTGATGGGTTACTGGGCGCTCTCCATGGGGCGTGCCCAGAGCGAGGAGCTCAGCAAGGGCCTCGAAAGGCTGGATTCCCTCGTGAGCGCGTCGGCCCCTAGCGGTTCCGAACCCAATCGATGAGGTCGCGGTTCGTCTTCGTCTTCTTCATCGCGCCAAGCAGCTCCATCATGGCGTCGGACGGGTTCTGGCCCACGAGCTGACGCCGCATCGCGCGGGACAGCCAGAGCTGATCGTCGTCCAGAAGGAGCTCTTCCTTCCGCGTCGCTGAAGCCTGCAAGTCGATGGCAGGGAAGATTCTACGGTCCGCAAGGTCACGTGACAGAACAAGTTCGCTGTTCCCCGTGCCCTTGAACTCCTCGAAGATGACCTGGTCCATGCGGGACCCGGTATCCACCAGAGCCGTGCCGATGATCGTGAGCGATCCCCCGCCCTCGTTCGGCGCGATCTTCCGGGCGCTGCCGAGGAAGCGCTTCGGCGCCTCGAGCGAGTTCGAGTCCAGACCTCCGGACATCGTCCGGCCGCTGCCGCCCTTCAGGGTGTTGTAGGCACGGGCGAGTCGGGTGATGGAATCGAGGATGATCACCACGTCCTCACCCTGCTCCACCCTCCTGCGGGCCCGCTCGAGCGTCATCTCGGCGACCTGCGTGTGCCGATCCGCCGGGCGGTCGAACGTGGAGGAGATCACCTCGCCGAAGCCACACGCCTCCATCTCGGTCACCTCTTCCGGACGCTCGTCCACGAGCAGAATCAGGAGATGGCATTCCGGGTTGTTCTTTACGATGCCCTCGGCGACCGACTGCAGGACCATCGTCTTGCCGGCCTTGGCGGGAGCCACGATCAGGGCGCGCTGACCCTTGCCGAAGGGGCAGAAGAGGTCGATGACGCGGTTGGTCATCTCCGGCTCGCCCCTGAACTCCCGACCGCACTCGAGCACGAGCTGCTCGTCGGGATGCATGGCCGTCAGGCGTTGGAAGTCGGGCCGCCGCTTAGCGTCCTCGGGCGGGTTGTCATTCACCAGCGCGAGGTAGGCGAGCGGCGGACTCTTACCAGGCCGGGTCTGGGTAGCGACCACCCCCATGAGCTCGTCGCCCGTGCGGAGACCGAACCGCTGGATGATGCGTGACGCGACGTAGATGTCGTCGTTGCCGGGCGTGTAGCCCGAATCGCGACGGCGAATGAAGCCGGATCCGCTCCCGAGCACCTCGAGGAGACCGAGGGGCCGAGACATCTCCATGAGCTCCGCCGGATCCTCCGGCAGCCCTTCCATGAGCTCGGCCTCGTTCCGATTGTCCTGCGGGTCGTTCCGCTGGCCGCGACTGCGGCGACGACGACCCCTCCGGCGGCGCTTGCCCTTGTTGGACTTCCCGCCGCTGCCGTCCCCGCTGTCGCCCTGGGGCTGTGACTCTTGTGATTCCACGACTTCTCGCTCTTGGTAGACGCATGCGACGCACCGCGAGGGCCTATGCTCTCACGAGCGCCCGTCAGGAGATGGCACCGCACGAAGATGATGACGACGGTGCAGGCCCCCTCGGCGGGCCAAGGGGCCGCGCCGGTGCCGACGAACTCGCGTCGGCTGGACTGGGGAAATGTCCCACGTTCTTGCCCAGGGATCAAGGAGCACGTGTTCTGGGCCGTTTCGCAGCCCACCGGCCTCGACGAACCAGGTGTCCCTCGAAGTCCCCCGGACTGTCCTGGCGGGCGGACACACCCCCACGAGCGGACTGGCAACCGCAAGAGCCTCTAAGCCACTGTATTACAACGCTTTAGGTTGCGTGCACTCCCGTGGCACGACCCCTGCACATCCGATAGGTGCCACATCAGTGCAAGGGAGGACATCATGCGTACCGTGTCGCGAACAACGATGGCAGCCTTGGCGGTGGCGGCTCTCGCGGCCGCCCCGCTCCAGGCGCAAACGCATGTCTCTTTCGCGGTCGGCACCGGCGGACTGTTCACCGGCGTCGGCTTCGGATACGGCAGCCACTACAGTGCGAGTTCGCTCTTCGTAGGGGCCTCGTTCGGTACTTCGTACGGGATCTACTCGGCCGCCTACGACGGCTGGGGCTACACCAGTCCGCGACACTATCACTACAGCAGCGGCTACTGCGGGTACGACAGCTACTGGGACGGATATTGGGATCCGTGGACCGATTGCTATTCGTACCGTCCGTTCTACCGCAGCTCCTTGCGCTCGCGCCTGTGGCGTTCGCGGTGGGGCCGCCACTACTACGGACCCACGACGTACGTCTACGTGAGCGATCCCTTCGGCCCGCCGTGGGGCCCGTACTGGGCCTATGATCCCTGGGGCTCGTACTGGGACGGCTACTGGGACGGACGTCGGCACGGGCTCTGGGACGGCTACTACAGTGGCCGCGTCCGGACCGTGTACGCCTCGAACGGGCGGATCGGGTCCACGATCTACAGGCCTTCCCCACTGTCGGCGTACGGTCCGACCTACAAGGAAGACCCGGGTCGCTCCGGTGTGAGGACCGCCACACGGCGGTCGGGGACACCCACGCCCACCCCGGTGGCCGCGACCGGTAGTGCCTCCTCCACGAGGGGTGGTGCGACCGCGAGGCCGGCGATCTCGAGAACGCCTCCGGCCGAGCGGACACCTGCGGCGACACGTACGTCGCGTCCTTCGGCCACGGCGCGGGGCGATGCACCTGCGGCACGGCCTTCGGCTTCGCCCTCGACCCGTCCTTCGGCGACTCGGGGTGGTACGACCACGCCCAGCACACGGCCGGCGGCTCGACCGTCCGACCGCGTGAGGGGCGGGGACAACCCCGCGGCGACCAGGTCGGGCACTGGGCGAACCGCCCCGGCCGCGACGCGTACACCGAGCACACGGGCTACGCCCAGCGCGCAGGGCGGCCGCGGCGCGCCGAGCGACGCAGCCCGTCAGCCGAGCACAGGTCGGACGCCGGCCCAGGGGGCGACCCCTGGGCGGCAACGGCCGTCTGCGGGGCTGAGCCGGCCGAGTCCGTCGGCGAACAGCCGGCCGAGCACGCCTTCGGCCCGGAGTGCACCGAGTAGGCAGAGCCAGCCGTCCACGCGGAATGCGCCGAGCCGGCCCAGCACCCCGAGCGCGAGGAGCGCGCCCAGCAGGCAGAGTCCGCCGGCTGCACGGAGCGCACCAAGCAGACAAAGTGCCCCGTCCACGCGGAACGCGCCCAGCAGGCAGAGCGCGCCCAGCGCGCGGACGCCGAGTCGGAGCAACAGGCCACCGGCGCGGAGCGCGCCGAGCCGTTCGAGTGGCCCAAGCGCGAGAAGTGCGCCGAGCCGTTCGAGTGGCCCGAGCGCAAGAAGCGCGCCGAGCCGTTCGAGTGGCCCGTCGACGCGCAACGAGCCCGACGGTTCCAGACGACGATCGGATCCACCACGGCGCTAGGGTAGCGCCTCCGGCGACGGAATCGAGAGCCCCCGCCCTGTTCGGCGGGGGCTCTCTCGTTTCTACGGGAAGCTTTCGCTGGGGGCCTCTGAAACGCACATTCGGCGCGCCGCTTCCCATCCCGACCCGACAGCCCATCCCACGACCCCGTGGACTACTTCGAGCCCAGCGCGAACGAGTGGGAGCAGGATCTCCGGGAGATCCGACGCAGGCTGATCGGCGCGGGGCTGGTCCTGGTCGCGGTGACGCTGGTCGGTACGGTCGGCTTCCGGATGATCGATCCGACCGCCGGGTGGGTCCGGGCTTTCTTCATGACCGCGATCACTCTCACGACCGTAGGATACGGCGAGGAAGTGCCGGTCGACTCGGACGCCGCCCGGATCTTCACCGCCCTGCTCATCCTGGTGGGAATGGGCGTCCTGCTTTACTTCGTGTCTACGGGGACGGCATTCATCCTCGAGGGCCAACTGAGCCATGTCTTCCGGAGAAGGCGCATGGAGCGTGACCTGGCGGCGCTGAACTCGCACATCATCGTGTGCGGGTCAGGCCACTCGGCCGTATACGCGGCCCGTGAGCTCACGTCCATCCATCGCCCGGTCGTTCTCGTTGTTTCCAACGCGGACGAGGCCGCCCGGGTGAGACAGGAGCTGGGCGAGGTCCCCATCGTCGTGGGCAACCCCACGGACGATGCAACCCTGATCGCGGCCGGGTTGAAGCGCGCCGCGGGGCTCGTCGTGTCGACCGACACCGACAACGAGAACGTGGTCGTGACGCTCACCGCCCGGCACGTGAACCCGGATGTCCGGATCGTCTCGCAGGTCGAGGACGTCGACCACGAGACCAAGATCCTGAAGGTCGGCGCGAATTCGGTGGTGTCTCCGGACTTCATCGGTGGACTCCGCATGGTGTCCGAGCTCGTCCGTCCGAACGTGGTCTCGTTCCTCGACGCCATGCTGAGGGATCGCGACCTGAATCTCAGGGTCGAAGAGATCCGCATTCCCGAGACTTCTCCGAGCGTGGGCAAGCAGTTCCGGGACCTCGGATTGGACAAGCTCCCGGGCATCCTTCTCGTCGCCACCCGTTCGTCGAATGGCGACTGGCACTACAACCCACCGCGAAACGGCACGGTCACGGCCGGGCTGGTCCTCATCTTCATCGGGTCGCCGCATGAATCCCGCGAGCTGGTGGACATGCTCGGGGGCGAGATGATCGCGGCGCCTTCGGCGAACTGAAGCGATGATGGCCGCCTCGCTCCTCGCCGTCGTCCAGGGAGCGGCGGCGTCCGGCCCCGAGGGCGGGGAGCACGCGGGCGTGGTCCTGCTCGTCGGCGCCTTCGTGGTGCTGATGGTGGTCGCGGCGATCGTAGACGCACTCTCGAAACGCCTGAAGATCCCGTTTACGGTCGCGTTGGTCGTCGTCGGTGCCGTGCTCGCCTTGGTCGCCGACGGCGTCCCCTTCCTGGCGCCCATCGCGGACCTCGAGGTCACACCGGAAATGGTGTTCTTCGTCTTCCTGCCGACGCTGATCTTCCAGTCGGCTTTCCACCTGGACGCGAAGGCCCTGCGCGCCAATCTGGCGCCCACCCTCACGCTGGCGGTGCCCGGGCTGCTCATATCCACGGCCCTCATCGGCTGGATCATGCACATGGCCGCGCCCTGGGTGAGCATGTCGCTCACCTGGCCCGAGGCGCTGTTGCTCGGCTCCATTCTCTCCGCCACGGATCCGGTCGCGGTCATTTCGCTCTTCAGCCAGCTCGGTGCACCCAAGAGGCTCACCGTGCTCGTCGAAGGCGAGAGCCTCTTCAACGACGCCACGGCGATCGTGCTGTCCCGCATCATCCTGGGTGTGATGGCCGCAGGGGCGGTCTCGGGCGACGCGCTCGTCGGTGGAGCGGTCGAGTTCTTGGCGGTCTTCTTCGGGGGCCTGGTGGTGGGGGCGGTCCTCGCCTGGATCGCGGGGGTGGTCATCGGTGCGGTCGAGTCGGACTCCTTCTTAGAGATCACCGCTACCACGGTGCTGGCCTATCTGTCCTTCTACGTGGCCGAGCACACGCTGGGGCTCAGCGGGGTGATGGCGGTGGTTGCAGCCGGGGTCGTCATCGGGGGCTGGGGCAGGCTCAAGGTGTCTCCGTCTGTCGCCGGATACCTCAAGAGTTTCTGGGACTACATGGCCGGCGTGGCCAACGCGCTGATCTTCCTTCTGGTAGGCCTCACGGTCGACCTGGGCGAGCTCATGGACGCGCTCCCCATTCTGGTCTGGGTCATCGCCGCGATGCTGATCTCGCGTGCGATCGTCATCTACGGCCTGGTGCCCATGACGGCAAAGCTTCCTGGCGCGGAACCCATCGACAGGAGCTACCAGGCGGTGATGTATTGGGGCGGCCTGCGCGGAGGCATCGCGCTCGCCATTGCGCTCGCTCTCCCGGACACGGTCGCGAACAAGGACCTCTTCATCACCATCGCGACGGGCGCGGTGCTCTTCACGCTCGTCGTTCAGGGACTCACCATCGAGAAGGTGGTACGTCACTATCGACTCCACATCCCGCCGCTCTCGGACCGGATGGCGCAGCTCGAGGGGCTCATCTCGGGCAAGCTCCGGACCATCGAGCAGATCCCCACGCTTCAGGCGGGAGGTTTATTCCCCCCGCGCATCGCCGCCACGGTGCGCCAGCGAACGAGCGAGGGGCTCGAGCATTTGCGGGCCCAGCTGGATGCGTTGCGCGCCGAGGACCTGGACGTGCAGCAGGAGCGGCGGATCCTGTATCTGCGCTGCTTCGGTGAGGAGAAGACGACCTACTACGAGATGTTCTCGAAGGGTCATCTGAGCGCCGCGGCGTACCGCAACCTCGTACACTCCATCGAAATCCAGACGGACTCGATCGCGAGACTGATGTTAAGCCGCTCGCAGTGCGGCAGCAGATCATCGTGCAAAACCTGAATGCTCCGGTCCCAGACGGTACGGTAGCTATGCTCGGG
>JAHEKM010000124.1 GCA_024638325.1 Gemmatimonadota bacterium
TCCCGATTCGAACCGTCGCATCGTACACATGACCGCCGAGGGTGAGTTCATCGAGGCGTGGGGCGAGAAAGGCTATGGCCCGCTGCAATTCGAAGGCCCCCACGCGATCGCCGTGGATGCTCAGGGCCGGATGTACGTCGGCGACCGGACCAACAACCGACTCCAGGTCCTTTCTCCCGAGGGAGAGCTCCTGGCGATCTGGACGCACTGGGGCCGACCGAGCGGCATTCGTATCCTCGGCAATACGCTGTACGTCGTCGATTCGGAGTCACGCGCAGCTGAGGGCCAATACGGCTACAACCCAGGATGGCACCGGGGGATCTACGTCGGCACGCTCGATGGAATGATCACCGACTTCATCCCTGATCCCAGCCCGAGCGGCGGGACTAGTTTCCCCGAGGGAATCGCCGTAGACGACGACGGAGTGATCTGGGGCGCATCGGTCGGAGACCGGATGGTCTACAGATTCGAGAGGAACCGATAGCAGCTCGGGGACGGGGGGAGGACGGGTGAGCCGAGAGCGTCACGCCAGGTAGCCCGTCGTCGTTTTCGAACGATGAAGAGCGAAGTGCAAGTGCGTACGGCGAGCCTGGGTGAGAAGCAGGCACTCGAGGAGCTCCAGCAGCGCGCGGCGCTCGCGAACCCTGCGGACCGCGAGAGCCTGCTCGCCCACCCCGACGCGATCGCCGTACCTCGTGAACAGCTGGAGTCGGGAAGCGTCATCGTGGCGGAGGCGGGGGGTACGGTCGTCGGGTTCGCCGCGGTGGTGCTTCGGGAGGACGGCGAGGCGGAGTTGGATGCGCTCTTCGTCGAGCCCGCGCTCTGGAAGCATGGCATCGGTCGCCAGTTGGTGATGCAGTGCGCAGCCCTGGCGGAGACGCGCGGAGCGGAGTCGCTCCACGTGGTGGGTAACGTCCAAGCCGAAGGCTTCTACCTAGCCTGCGGGTTCGAGATGGTCGGTACGACGGCGACCCGTTTCGGGCGCGGGCTACTGATGAGTATGGCGGTGAAGTGAGGAATCGACCGCCCCTTCGTCTGGGATGGGCTACCTTTCGGATGTGAGCTCCGCTCGGGAGCGCGCGTCGATGAACGGGGAGGACATCCTGGCCAAGCGAGCGAACTACGGATTCGAGAAGCGGCAACGAGAGATCAGAAAGAAGAAGAAGAAGCAGGAGAAGGCGGAGCGGAAACGCGAGGCGGCCGAGTCGTCGGAGGACGCCGGCGAGGAGCCTCGCGAGGGTGGTCCGCTCGGGCCGAGTCGTACCGATCGTGACTGAGCTGGTGCGAACGCCAGCGGACATCGACGCCGCACTTCGCGCGCGCCTCGAAGCGGTCTGTGAAGAGGGGCGGTCGTTCTGGGACCGGTTCGACGCGGAGGTGCGCCAGGAGGAATGGCACCCCTTCGTGGCCGCCGACTACGACCGCGTGCTGGAGGAGCTCGTGTTGCTCCGCCAACCTGGTCAGCGGTTCCTGGAGTGGGGCTCAGCCGTGGGCGTCATCGCGATCATGGCGGATATGCTCGGGTTCGAGTCGTACGGAATCGAGCTCGATGCTTCCCTGGTGCGGGCGGGGCGCGAGCTCGCTGAGCGAGCCGGCTCGAAGGCACGCTTCGCCACCGGAAGCTTCATTCCCATGGGATGGGAGTGGAGGCCCGGGGACGGGGATGGGCGCCTCGGGACCATCGGCCAAGGGCCGTCCGGTTACCTGGAGCTCGGCCTGGCGTTGAGCGATTTCGACGTCGTGTACGCATATCCCTGGCAGGGCGAGGAGCCGATGATGCTCGAGCTGATGCGCGCCCACGGTCATAGGGATGCGCGTCTGGTCCTGCACTCCAACGACTACGGGGCGCGGGTCTACCAGCACGGTCGGCCGGCATCGATCGCCTAGGCGGTCGCTCGTCGGGCCATCCAGATCATGTGACGCGCACCCTTGCCCGCGTGAGCCCGTGCCGTCACCTGCTCGACCGCAAAGCCCACCGCGCGAAGTCGTTTCGCAAACGCCTTGTCCGGCCCCGCGGACCATACGGCCAACGCGCCGCCCGGTCGGAGGGCGTTGTACGCCACTCCCAGTCCCGCCTTGGAGTACAACCACTCATTCGAGCGGCGCGTCAGACCGTCCGGCCCATTGTCGACGTCCAGCACGATGGCATCGAACCCTACGGCCTTCTGCTTCAGGAGTACCGCCACGTCGGCCGTCCGCAGGCGCACTCGAGGGTCGTCCAACGGCCTGTCCGCGAACGCTCCAAGAATGTCGCGGTTCCACTCCACGACTCCCGGCACGATCTCGGCGACGACCACCTCGGCATCGGCCCCGAGTGCCTTCAGCGTGGCCGACAGCGTGAAGCCCATCCCGAGCCCACCGATGAGCACGCGAGCCCCTGCTTTCCCTCTGAGGCGTCGGCACGCGACCGTGCCCAGAGCGTCCTCGGACGCATGCGCCCGGGTGTTCATCAGATCCTGGCCGCCGACGATTTTGATGAAGTAGTCCTCGCCTCGCCGATAGAGCCCGAGCTTGCCGTCTTCGCCGGGGATCGATGCGGTGTGGATGAGGCGCATGGCGGACCTTCTCGGGTGGGGTCGAGCGTGCCCGCTCGGCATGGTTGAGAACAAGGTAGGGGCCGGTGACTCATCTAGGAGGACACGCATGACCGACACGGAGTCGTTTCGCATCGCCGCCGTACAGGCCGCACCGGTCTACCTCGACCTGAAGGCGACGCTCGACAAGGCCTGCGACCTGATCGCGCGTGCTGCTGCGGACGGGGCGAGCCTGGTCGCTTTTCCCGAGGCGTTCCTCGCCGGCTACCCGGTTTGGGTGTGGTTCATACCGTCCGGAAAGACCCATCCACTGCGCGACCTGTACACGCGACTCCACGCCAGTGCGGTCTCGATTCCCGGGCCGGCCATCGAACGTCTGCAGAAGGCGGCCGCCGAGGCGGGGGTGACCGTCGTCATGGGCGTCAACGAGCGCAACTCCGAAGCGAGCGACTCTACGCTCTACAACACGCTCGTCTTCATCGGTCCGGACGGACACCTCCTGGGCAAGCACCGAAAGTTCGTGCCGACAGCCGGCGAGCGGCTCGTCTGGGGGCAGGGCGACGGAAGCGACCTCGAGGTCTACGACCTACCGTTCGGGCGCGTCGGAGGCCTGTTGTGTTGGGAGAACTACATGCCCCTGGCGCGCTACACGCTCAGTGCCTGGGGAGAGCAGATCCACGTGGCGCCGACCTGGGACCGCGGCGAGCCATGGATCTCGTCCATGCGCCACATCGCCAAGGAAGGGCGCTGCTTCGTCCTCAGTAGTTGCCAGGCCCTGCACATCGACGACATCCCCGACGAGCTGGACTTCAAGTCCGAGTACCTCGGGGGGATCGACGACTGGGTGAATCCCGGCCTGAGCCTCATCGTCGACCCGGACGGCAAGGTCGTCGCGGGGCCCCTCGACAGGGAGGAGGGCATCCTCTTCGCGGACGTGGAGGCGCATCAACTGGTCGGCCCTCGCTGGCAACTCGACTCGGCGGGTCACTACGCCAGGCCGGACGTCTTCGAGCTCCGCTTTCACCGCCGGAAAGCGCCGTTCCTGCGCGTGGTGGAGGGCGACGACGAGCTCGACTCGGTAGAGAGCGTTTGAGGCGGACAGGCTCCGACTGGCCTTCGGGCCAGGGGAGTATCAGGTTCTCACCGCCGAGCCTCGACCCTTGCGGACGAGCTGGCGGCTGAGCGATGAGCAACCGATCTGGAGGCTGTCTGAGATGCTGAGAATGTCGACGTCGTTGGGTGTGGTCCTCTTTCTCGCGGTGGCCACGGTCGGTGAGGCATCCGCGCAGGCCGGTGCGGCTCCGCCTCCGCCCGCGCCGCCGCCCGGCTCGCCTGCCATCTTCCGCGCCCACGCGGACATGCAGGCCGACCTCTCGCGATCGATGGCCGAGGGCCGGGCGATGGCGAGCGCGCGCATCGTCCTCACCGACCAATACCGGGGCGCGATGGTCCGACGGACAGAGGCCAACGGCGCCATCAGGCACCCGGGCCACACGGAGATGCACTACATCGTCGAGGGCTCCGGCACGGTCGAGACCGGGGGCACCGTCGTGCGCCGGGACGGCGAGATGGCGACGATCCAGGGCGGTGAGTCGCGCCGCGTGGTGCCGGGCGACATCGTCATCATCCCCGACGGCTCGCCGCACCGGTACAGCGAAGTCGTCGAGCCGATCACCTATCTCGAGTTCCGCGTCGTCGCACCGAACTAGCGGGCGGCTACGCCGCCGGGAGAAACCGGGGGTCGCCGCGGAAGCGTCGGTCACTCCCCTCCGCCAGCCGAATCGCGGTCCCGAACGCCAGGATCTCGACACCGGCCGTGCCCTTCCCGTCACCGCGCATGCTGGCCAAGGTCGCGGTCTCCAGCCGCACATTGATGATGGTGTCGTATCCGCGTGCGTGCGCCACGGCCTTCATGCGCATCAGCGCCTCACGCCGCGCCCGCTCCAGCATGGGCTCGTAGACACCGATGTTGCCTCCGAACATCCCCTTGATGGTGGCCGCGATGCGCTTGAAGTAGTCCTGCGAGATCACGACGTTGCCCATGACGAGCTCGCACGAGGCGACCCGCCAATCGGGCGGCATCTCCTCGATGGTGACGGCGAGCACCTCCCGCGATCCGCTTTCCAGGACCAGGAGCGTCCTCAGGTGGCGCCGCTGGAGCACGGTGCCCGAGATCCAGGCACCAAGGAGCATGAGTGGCGTGATCGCGACGCTCAACAGCTCCACGGTCTACTCGACCCTCACGGCGGTACCATAGGCGAAGAGCTCCGCCGCGCCCTGTGCGACGCTGCTCGTCGCGAACCGCACGTTGACGATCGCGTTCGCGCCCATCTCTTCGGCTTGGTAGCTCATGCGTCGGATCGCCTCGCCGCGGGCCTCGGACAACAACTCGGTGTAGCCCTTGAGCTCGCCCCCGACGATGTTCTTGAGGCCGGCCATGATGTCCTTGCCGATGTGCTTGGCGCGTACGGTGCTACCGCTGACCACGCCGAAGAATTCGACGATCGTCTTGCCGGGGACTTCCTGCGTGTTGCTGATGATCATTCCGCCGTGCTCCGTGACTTGGGCCGAGCATGGGACGTGAGACCTACGAAGGATTCGGGCAATTTCGTCACCGACGCTCCGAGCGCCATGCGCGGGCAACCGGATTGCCCCGGGCGGGTAGGACGCCCACCCCCACGATCCGCGGGAGTGTGAGCCGGCGATGCATCAACGTGACTTCATCCTTCGGATGATCGAGCAGTTCGGCCAGCTCCTGATCGGGCTGCGCAAGATGATCGTGGGAGGAGGTGGCGACCGTGAGGAGGTCGAGTCGGCGCTGCAGAAGGGCAGTCAGGAGATGGGGTTCGACCTCGATCTCGTGCGCGGCTTCTCGCTGGATTCCCTCGTGATGCTCGCCGGCAGCGGAGGGGAGATCCAGGTGGATCGCGCTTGGCTCATGGCAGAGGTCCTTCTGCTCGACGGCCTACAGGCCGCACGACTCGGCGTTGCCGACACCGCCCGGGACAGCCTGACGAAGGCACGCGCTCTCTACGAGCTCGTGGGGCCGGAGGGGGCGATGCTCGTGGGGATCCCGGAGATCAAGGAGCGTGTGGCGGAAATCGACCAGGCGCTTCGCAGCCTATAGAGGGTGGCGGACAGGCCACGCGGTGTAACAGCGCACCCTCGACGGCGCTGCCCGCGGCAGGACTCGCCAAGAGCGGGCTAGCCGCCCTATAGTGGAATAGCAAGCCCCCCCCGGAGGATCAGATGCGCCCATCCCGCAGCCTCTCCTTGGCCGTGGTGTCTCTATGCCTCGCCAGTTGTGCTACCGGCGGACTCATGTCCGTGCCCTCCGCGGAAGAGATCCCAGGGCTCGAGGCCGAGTATCGGCGGTATCCTGGGGACCTCGAGCTGGGCCTTTCGCTGGGCATGGCGTACCGCGAGGCGGGCAGGTTGGAGGACGCCCGTGCGTTGGTGGCGCCGCTGCTCGAGGATATACCGGACGATCCGGGCCTGTTGGTGCTGAGCGGCCTCCTCGCGGAGGACGCGGGCGATTGGGCCGCAGCTCGCGTCAACTATGCCGCGATCATGGAGGGAGAGCCGTCGCGCGCGCTCAGCGAGATGATCGAGCAGCGCCTCGAGGTCGTCCGCCGTCAGGAGCTGAGGGCAAGCGTGCGCGATGCGCTCGCCCGGGAGGCCGAGGTAGCGCAGACGGTGCCGGATCCCACGACGGTCGGGGTATTTCCGTTCGTCTACGAGGGGGATGACCCCACATGGGAGCCTCTGGCACTGGCGCTTCCGCAGCTGCTGGCCACCGACCTTGCCGTGACGGGTCGACTCACCGTGCTCGAGCGAGTGCACGTGCAGGCACTCATCACCGAGCTGGAGCTGGGCGAGACCGGTCGCGTCGACCCGGCTACGGCGGCGCGGAGCGGGCGACTTCTCGGCTCCGGCCACGTCGTACAGGCCCGCTTCCGGGTCGACGATGGTGAGACGCTCGGGATCGATGCGGCCGTGGTCGAGGTGGGCGCTCCGGGCACGGAGCAGGTGGAGCCAGTGGCGGCGGAGGATCTGCTCGAGCGCATGTTCGAGATGGAGAAAGAGCTCGCGTTCGACATCTACGCCGAGCTCGGCATCCAGCTGACACAGGCAGAGCGGGAGGCCATCAACGAGCGGCAGACGGAGAGCATCGAGGCCCTGCTGGCTTTTGGGCGCGGGCTTGCAGCCGCCGATGCGGGTGACTTCGCCCTCGCCGAGCAGAGCTTCAGCGAGGCCGAGTCGATCGACCCTTCGTTTTCCCAGGCGACCCAGGAACGACAACAGGCCCAGCGCACGCAGTCGGGGACGACGCAGCAGACCACCCAGGTCGCATCCACCGCGCAGACCGTGTCGCTCCAGCAGCAGGCGGTTCAGCAAATCACGCAGCCGCCGCCCACCGCCCCTCAGCCGGTTCCGACGTCCGGGGTGGGGGAACGACAGCGCTCGGTCATCTCCGAGGTGCTGGGCCAGGACCGTATCGGCCAGGTCATTCTTCTCGAGCTGATCTTCCGGCCGCCAGGGGGCTGAACGTGCGGCTGCTCAGCGCCGCGTCGGCGCTTCTCCTCGCAGGGGCATTTTTACCCGCGCTTGCCGCTGGGCAGACCGTCGGTGTGGGCCCCGTCGTACAGGCGTATCAGTTCGACAACGCCACCGCCGCGGGCATCAAGAGCATTCAGCTCATCAGCACTCCGTTCGCTGTGACGGTTCCGGTCATGCCCACGCTCGCGGTGGCGGTGTCGGGGGCCTACGCGCGCGGCGTCGCCAAGGCGGAGGGGGGCGAGCAGGTCACGCTTCAGGGCCTCACGGATACGAACATCGACGTCACGTTCGGCGTGGGCCTCGACTGGCTCATCGTGACCGCCGGCGCGTCGCTTCCGACCGGCAACAACACGCATTCGCTCGAGGAGTCCCTGGTGGCGGGGGTCGTTGCGGCCGAGCTCCTCCCGTTCGCGGTCAATACGTGGGGTAGCGGTGGGAACGCCGGTGCGACGGTCGCGGCTGCACGACAGGTCGGCTCATGGGGTCTCGGCCTGTCGGCGGGCTACCGTGTAGCGAGCGAGTACGAGCCGCTGCAGAGCCAAACGCTCAGCTACCGTCCGGGCGATCAGCTGCAGCTCCGGGTCGCGCTCGACCGCGACGTGGGCACGTCCGGGACGTTCTCCGTCCTGTTCGGGGCGCAACGCTACGGGAACGATCAGATCAGCGGCAGCGAGCTGTTCCGCTCCGGTCTGCGCCTCGACGCCATCGTCAGCTACGCCTTCGCACTGGGACTCAGGAGCAGCGCGCTCGTGTACGGCGGCGTCAATCACCGGGCGAACGGCACCCTGCTCCAGCAGGAGTCCGCGCTGGGAGGGGCGACGGACACACCGGCGCAGCAGCTGTTCCTCGCTGGCGCGGACGTACGTCTTCCGGTCGGGCGCCGCGCGGCATTGAGGCCGACGGCCGATCTGAGGGTCTTCCGCGCCGAGGACGGAGCCAGCCAGGGTTGGATCAGTGCCGTGGGCGTCGGCTTCGACTATCGCGTGGCCGGCACGAACTCGGGCCGCCGGCTGGTCCTCACACCGAGCGCGAAGGCCCGCTTCGGCCGCGTCATCGTGAGCGATGATCTCGAGACAGGCGTCGTCGGCTGGGAAGCGGGGCTCACCCTGGGCGTTGGACTCGGGAGGTGAAGCGGGCGGTCCGTAGGTACCGGGTGCTGTGGCTCATTGCGGCAGTGGCAATCGTGGCCTGCGACCGGCTCCTCACGGACCCCACCGCGGAGGTGGCGGAGATCGAGCTCCAGTTCGCCGTCTACGAGGGACCCCCGGGTGGCACCCAACAGGCGTTCGGCCGTGTGAGCCGTGTCTTCCTCAGGTTCACCCGTCCGGACAGCACGACACGCGACACGACGATCTCGGTCTCTTCGGAGGGTGGCATCATCCGGGCCAGCGTCCGCCGTGAGACGGCGCAGGAGATCCGGTCGCTCGGCATCAACGCTCGCCTGGGCTACGGCACCGCAGCTTCGCCCACCGTGCTCTTCCAGGGATCCCGGACGGTATCCATCACCCCCGGCGTGCCCGTGACCGCCGAGATCGCGTTGACGGCGGTGCCGGCGTCGGTCGTCGCCAGCCCGGTCTCGCTGGTGATTCCCAACGTGAGTCAGACGTCCCAACTGTCGTCCGCCGTCCTCTTCGCGTCGCAGGATACGGTCACCGGGGCGAGTCGCACGTGGACGTCGGCCAATCCGGGTGTCGTCTCGGTGACCACGGGCGGCTTGGCCACGGCCCAGGCGATCGGTCAGACGCAGCTCATCGTGACACACGCAGCCTTGGCCGACACGGTGCCGGTCACGGTCTCCTCGATCGCGAGCGGGACCGTCACGCCCGTGGACACCACGGTCTTCCGAGGTGCCGCGGTCCAGTATTCCGTCGCGTGGCAGGACGCATTGGGGAACGCTCTGACCGGTCGAACCGCCACGTGGGCGACCACCGACTCGGCCGTGGCAACGGTCAACGCTACCGGCCTCGTGACCACGGTCGGCGCCGGTCCGG
>JAHEKM010000125.1 GCA_024638325.1 Gemmatimonadota bacterium
CCGCCCCGCTCGTCGACCCACACCGCACGCTCGGGGTCGTAGGGATCGATGTAGATCTGGTGCGGACGGTTGAACAGCGAGTCCCACTGCGACCAGTTCTCGATGGTATTGCCGTCGCGGTCGACGGCGACGAGGAAGTTGCGGTGCCGCTCGTTGTCGACGCCCGGTCGCGGCTGGCGGCGCTGATCGCCCCACATGACCACCAGAATCCGGTCGGGCGTGTCCGGCCAGACCCCCGCGGCCGAGCCCCACGTCCACACCGAGTCGTGGTCGGACGCCGGCTTCCACCAGCCCGGGATGACGTCGTAGGGGCCGTTGCGGTCGTCGCCTCCCTTCGTCGTCAGGCCGACGCGGGACGCCGCCGGATCGCCTCCGCGCGGGGCGGGGCTTTCGCCTCCGCACGCGGCGGAGGACAGCAGCGCGAGGAGTGCGACCCCAAAGGCGACGCGCCCGCCGTGCGGTGTCCGGCGAGGAAGACGGGCCCTCATCGTCCGCGGGCGGGGGCACCCCGCAGCGCGCGCCCCGGCCGAACCCCATCGACGAGCACGCCGTCCGTGATGACCGGCACCCCGTTGACGAGCACGTGGCGGATCCCGACGGAGGTCTGCGCGGGCTCGAGATACGTCGCCCGCTCGGCGATCGTCTCGAGGTCGAACACGACGATGTCGGCGTCGGCGCCCACGCTCAGCCTTCCTTTGCGCCGGAACGCGGGGGACGCCTGCTGGAGCTGTACGGCGGCGAGATAGCTCGTCTTGCGCATCGCCTCGACCAGGGTCAGGTCGCCCCACTCGCGGACGTATTGGCGCAGGAAGCGCGCGTAGGTGCCGGCACCGCGCGGGTGTCCACGCCCTTCGGCGTTGATCGCGCCGTCGCTGGCGAGCATCACCACCGGGCTCGTGAGCGCTTCGCGCAGCGTCTCCGTCGGAATGAAGTGGACGATGACCCCATCACGCTCGCCGTCGGCCCGGTACCGGGCGAACGTCTCTGCGGTCAGCCGTTCGCCGTTCCGCACCAGCTCGATGTCGTCGTAATCGATCGACATCCGCTCACGGAACCCCGGGTCGAACACCGACGACTGGAGGGCGGTCGAGCCGGCTTCCCAGGGGTACGCATCGGCGGAGATGTCGACCCCGTGCGCCGCGGCGCCCTCGATGAGGTCGAGCACCAAGGAGATGTCGCGCGGAGAGGTCGAGTTGACGTGGACGACCTGCGCGGAGGCGCCGGTGGCCGCGGCCGTCGCGATCACCTCGTGGATGGCCTTCACACTGTTGACCGGGCGCTGCGGGCCCAGGTAGCGGATGTGCAGGTGGACCGGCACGCCATGAGCCGCCGCGACCTCGAAGAGCCGAAAGACCTCCTCCTCCCCGGTACTGGGCACGTACTGCAGACCGAAGCCGATGCCGAGCGCTCCGTCCAGGATGCCGCGGCGTGCGAGCTCGACGATCCCGTCGACCTGCTCGGCTGTGGCCGCGACGGCGCGCACCTCCTCGTCGGCCGACGCGAGCCCGACGGCCGAGCGCAGAGCGCCGTGGCCCACGTTCGTTCCGTAGTTGAGGAGCGCTCCTTCGGCCTGCATCGCGTCGTAGGCCGCCGCCACGTCGACCGGCCCACCGTGCAGCCCGAGCACCGTCGTCACCCCATCGGTCACCTTGTACCGGGCGCTCGGCATCTGGGCCGCGCCCATGGAGGTGAGCGGGTCGATGAAACCCGGCGCGACCACAAGTCCCACCGCGTCGATCACGCGGGTGCCCACGAGCGGGTCCGGCGTAACCGCGGCGACCCGGTCGCCCCGGATGCCGACGTTGGCCACACCGTCGAAGCCCGACTCCGGATCGACGACCCGGCCTCCGAGGAGCACGATGTCGTACGGCTCACTCTCCTGCGCGACGAGCCCGTCGTCGAACACAGGCCCCAGGGCAAGCGCGGCGGCGAGGGCCGCGTACGCCACGGTACGCGGCCCGGTGGCGAGCTTCCACGCACGTGCGTTCATCAGAAACCTCCCGAGTGGGTTGGACGGCCAACCTACGCGCGGTCAGGCCCGCACGCAGCCCGAGCTCCTGCACGACCTCGTCGACTGCCGGAGTGCGAGCGTGTGGTGCCACGACCCCGCCACCGCTGCACATCGTGATGGTGACCTGTGCCTAGAAATGGCGTCGGGAGATCGACGTCGGGGACGGGGGCATTTCCATGGGCCACCTGCCGTTTGAGGCCGTCGCGTACCGATGGGCGGGATTCTAGGGGTTGCCGGCCAACGGCGCAGGGGCCTGCCTACGAGATCAGCCGCCCATCGCTGCTGAGGACGATCGCCGGGAGCCCCAGCCGCTCCACCGCTTCGTTGAAGCGCTGTAGCTCGTTCGCCAGAATCGACTGGTAACGACCACGGATCGCGCTCCAGTCCGCGTTCAGGTCCTCGAAACGCCGGTAGGCGGCGGACGTGGGTCGACCCTCGCGCCCGCCCGAGATGTACCCGTCCACGCCCGTCACGTAGTTGTAGAGCTCGATCAACTGGTTGTCGAGCTGCGGCGGGAAACGGATCGGGTCCTGACCGGAACGGTTGTTCGTCTGCATGAGTTCCTCCTGCACCACCCGAGCGTTCTCCGACAACGTATCCGCCAGAGGCTGGAGTCCTGCGTCCTGATTCGCGATCGCCGCGCTCGCCATGACCGACTCCACCTGCTCGCGCACGCTGATCAGTGTCTCGATCGCTCCCGTGACGTGATCGATCGAATCGCGGATCGCGAGCCCGACACGCAGCTGCTCTTCGTAATCCGCCTGCGTGACCTCCGGAATGCGCGGGTCGGACAGCACGTCGATCGACGACTCTCCGGCGACCGTACCGTCCACCGTCAGCCGGAGGGCGTACGTGCCCGGAGGCGCCTTGATGCCGCCCGTGTACCCCCAGATCACGGCGTCTTCGGGGATCCTCGGTCCGGGGTAGAACAGATCCCAGGAAACGCGGTTGAGCCCGGCGGCCGTCGCGATCATGCCAGTCCGGAAGTCTGCCGCCGACGCCGAGTCGCTCGAGAAGCCGCGGACGACCGAGCCCTGAGCGTCGAGCACCTCGAGCGTGACGTCCTCGGCGCTACCCTCGAGCCAGTAGTGGATCGACCCGCCCTGAGGCTGCGCATCGGGCGAGAGCTCGGTGAGACCCCCGGCCGATCCTCCGTTGTTGACCCGGTATGCGTCCCTCGGCGCGAAGAGGTGCGCCGAGCTCGTCGTCGCACCAGCCGCGATCTCTCGGAGTGGAGTCATGTCGTCCAGGACCCAGAAGGAGCGGCCCTGCGTCGAGATGATGAGGTCGTCGTGGGCCACCCGCATACCGGTGACGGGGGTGATCGGGAGGTTCTGCTGGAGCGGCTGCCACGCGCCTCCCCCGTCGAAGGAGACGAAGACTCCGAACTCCGTGCCTGCGAAGACCAGATCCTCGTGCTCGGGGTCTTCGCGTACGGTGCGGACGGGGTAGTCGTCAGGGATTCCGGCGGTGACTTGTGACCACGAGGTGCCCCAGTCGTCCGTGCGGAAGACGTACGGGCGGAAGTCATCGAGCCGGTACGCCTGCACCGCCACGTACGCCCGCCCGGGAGCGTGCATCGACAGTTCGATCTCGTCGACCGTACCCAGCTCGGGCATTGCCGGGGGCGTGATCTCCGTCCACGTCGCTCCATCGTCCCGCGTGACGTGCAGGCGCCCGTCGTCCGAGCCGGCCCATATCTCGGTCGGGTCCGTAGGAGACTCGGCGATCGAGAAGACGACGCCGTAGATCTCGACGCCCGTGACGTCCGCATTGATGGGGCCGCCTGACTGATCCTGATGGGCGGGGTTGTTCGTCGAAAGGTCCGGCGAGATGGGCTCCCACGTGTCCCCGCCGTCGCGCGAGCGATTCACGAACTGCGACCCGTGATATACGGTCTCCGGGTCGTGCATCGACACGAGCATCGGGGACACCCACTGGAAGCGGTGGACCAGGTCACGCGTCGCGATACCGAGTTGGAGCTGCGGATAGAGGTTCACGTTCTCGACCTGGTCACGAGCGATGTCGTACCGGTCGATCACACCGCCATAGCAGCCGGCGTAGACGATGTTGGGTCGGTCAGGGTGGAGGGCCACCGGACCGGTCTCGCACCCGCCCACGTTCTGCCAGTGTTCTTTCGGGTAGAGGGTGTTGCTCGAGGTCCACGCCGGCACGGAGATCGTCGTGTTGTCCTGCTGCGCCCCGTAGAGGCGATAGGGGAAGCCATTGTCTACGATGACGTCGTAGAGCTCCGCCGTGGGCTGGTTGAAGTACGTCGACCAGGTGAGGCCGCCGTTGACGGTGACCTGCCCGCCTCCGTCGTCGGCGACGACCATCCGGTCCGGGTCGTGGGGATGGATCCACAGATCGTGCACGTCACCATGAGGAACGGGGATCGACTCGAAGGTCACCCCCGCGTCCACCGACCGGTACAGCGCCGTGTTGAGCGCATAGACCGTGTTGGGGTCCTGCGGATCTGCCTGGACGTGGGTGTAGTACCAGGCGCGCTGACGCAGGTCGTTCTCGGAGTTGGTGCGCGTCCACGTCGCGCCTGCGTCGTCCGAACGGTAGACGCCGCCGTCGGGCTCGGCTTCGATGATGGCCCAGACGCGGTCCGGGTTCGCCGGCGAGACCGTGACGCCGACCTTCCCCACCACGCCCGTGGGTAGGCCACCTTCGAGCTTCGTCCACGTGTCCCCCCCGTCCGTCGTCTTGTACACGCCGCCCTCATCGCCACCCGAAATCATCGCCCACGGCTTACGCTCTCCGCGCCACGCGCCTGCGTAGAGCTCGCGCGGGTTGACGGGGTTCATTGTGAGGTCCGACGCACCCGTCGAGTCGTTCAGGGCGAGGACGTGCTCCCAGCTCTCTCCGCCGTCTCGCGAGCGGAACACGCCGCGCTCGGGATTCTTACCGAACGGATGTCCGAGCGCCGCGACGTAGACGAGGTTCTCGTCGCGCGGATGGACCTCGATCCGACCGATCTGCCCGGCCTCTGGCAGTCCCATGAAGCGCCACGTGCGACCGGCGTCCAGCGACTTCCAGACACCGCGTCCCGTCGACGTATTTCCGCGGATGTCCAAGGAGCCGGTTCCGACGTAGATCACGTTCTCGTCGGCAGCGGCTACCGCGACGGCGCCGATGGAACCGCCGAACGCGTCATCGGAGATGGGCTCCCACGTCACTCCGTTGTCGCTCGTCTGCCACATCCCGCCGCCGGTCGTGCCCATGATCCACTTGTCTCCATCGGACAAGAAGCCGGCTGCGGCCGTGGAGCGCCCGCCCCGATACGGTCCGACCATGCGGTACTGCAGGTCCTCGAGCGCGAGCGAGTCGACGGCCTGAAACCCGTGGCCGGTTTCCGGAAGTCCGAACGTCGCCAGTATGGCGACGAGACTGAATCGACAGAGGTGCTTCGTCATTGTGCGATGCTCCGCGAGCGCGGGTTGGCGATCGGTGCCCTTGGGATCGGCACGGTAAGGCCGGCCTCGGCGCCTCGTCCAGGTCAGGGTGTGTTCGTGCCGGGCACGGCGAAAGGCGGTCCGTCGTCGACCAACGCCCGCGAGGCCGCGAGGAGAGCGGTGACTTGTACGGCCTCCATCCCCGCCCACCGGCCCAGCCCCTCCACCTTCGCGTCGAGCTCGGCGTCGCTCAGGGGGTCGTCGGGATCCCCACGAGCGGAGCTCCGAACCGCTTCCAGCGCCCGTCCGTCGGCCGTCGAGACGCGCACCCGCGCACCCCAGCGGCGGGGATAGGCGGCAGCCAGATCCGCGCTCGCCTTCGCGCTCACGCCCGTGAGGAGGGCCTGGACATCGGAGTCGTCGACCGCATCGAGCTCGAAGGCCTGCAGCCCCGGTGGCCCTCGCAGGAGGGTCGATGCCACGGCGTACTGGATGCTGAAGCGCGCCTCGTGAGGCGTCCGCGGACGCGGGCAGTCGGTGACGTCGAGGGCCGCGGGGTACGATTCGATCCGGACCGTCCGCGGCACGCCGGCGCCCATCGCCTCCCGTAGCTCGAGAGCCGCGTCGATGGCCGAATGGACATGGCGACAACAGGGGTACGGCTTCATCGAGGTCTCGGGGAGCTTCCAACCGCCGGCTTCCCGAAGCACGGCGTCGGGCCGGGCATCGGGGCAGAGCCCTCGATAGAGCCCCTTGTCCCCTTCAAGGACGGCTTCGGCAGCGGTAACGCCGGCACGGGCGAGGAGCGCCGACCGGAGCCCCGACGAGGCGGCGTGGCCCGCGTGCACCGGCTTGCTCATCGCTCCTTCCTCGTTGAACTGCCATAGCCCTGCGGCCTGGGTGCCCGCGCTCCCCAGCGCCCAGACCCACCCGTCCTCGTCGAGCTCCAAGAGCGACGATGCCGCTGCCGCGCCGCCGAACACGCCTGCGGTGGCGGTGTTGTGGAAGGTCCGGTAGTGACCGGGCCCCAGCGACTCCCCGATCCTCGTCATCACCTCGTAGCCATGGAGCACCGCCCGGAGGACGGCGTGCCCACGGGCGCCTGTCTCCCGACCCAGCTCCAACGCCACCGGGATGACAACGCAGCCGGGATGGGTCACCGAAGCATTGTGCAGATCGTCGGTCTCGGTCACGTGCGAGAGCGCAGCCGCGAGGAACACGCGCGCCTCGAGCCCGCCGGAGGCTGCGGCGTACATTCGCAGGCGACAGCCCGTCGGCGCCGCGCCCCCGGCGACCACCGAGCCGAGCCAATCCCGGACGTACCGCTCCGCCGCGAACCGGTCGACCTGCTTCGCTTCACGACTCCGCACGAGACGGGTCAAACGCCGTGTCAAGCTCTCCACGCTTCGTCCCCGCAGCCTGGGCCGGTGATCGCTCCCGGCGGGACCGCCGGAGATCGGTGTTCGGCGGCGCCTCCGCGAGGAGCCGCTCCCACGGCAGGCACCATAAAGAGCTGCCCCTCCCCGAGGCAATCGGGCACCCGGTGTCGCCGGGGGGCTCCGGTTCGCCGCGCCCGACGGTCGTTCCTGCCCGGGTCCCGCCTGTCGCCGCGGATCGCGGCCCTACATCTTCCGCGCATGTCTCGAACGAGCTGCGTCCTCTTCTTTCCCGGGTCTCGGCCCGAGCTCCTGGCCAAGGCCGTCGCATCCGGGGCCGGACTCGTCTGCGTCGACCTGGAAGACGCCGTGGCTCCCGAAGACAAGGAAGACGCCCGGGAGGCGGTCCTCGAGATGCTCATGTCGTCCGACGCCCCGTCCCACCTCGCCGTCCGCATCAATCCTCCTTCGAGCCGAGCCGGCGAGGGCGACGTGGCCGCTCTGGCGGAGCTCGAGGACCTCCCACGTCGAGTGACGGTCATGGTGCCGAAGGCTGCCGTCCCCTCGGAGCTGGCCGAGCTCCACCGGCGCTTCGGTGGACGCCTGGAGCGCGTGTCCATGATCGCCGTCATCGAAACCGCTGTCGGCCTCGCGCGGGCCGAGGATGTCGCCGGCGTCGAGGGGGTTTCGGGGCTCCTCCTCGGAGCCCTCGATCTGAGCCTCGACCTGGGAAGCGCCCTCGACTGGGAGGCGCTTCTCTATGCCCGGAGCCGCTGCGTCCACGCCGCACGGGTCGGCCGGGTCCGGGTCATCGATACGCCTTTCTTCGACGTGGAAGACCCCGACGGACTTCGAGACGAGGCAGAGCGCTCGAGCCGGCTGGGCTTCGACGCCAAGGCCGCCATCCACCCGGCCCAGGTCTCCGTCATCCACGAGGCCTTCGACCCGGACCCGGCGTCGGTCGCCCACGCCAAGCGGGTGCTCGAGGCCACCAGGGATCAGCCTGGCGGGGCGATGCTCGTGGACGGCGTGATGATCGATCGCACGGCCGTCGAGGCCGCACGCCGCATCGTGTCCCGGGCCGACATCGGAGAGGACTGAGCGTGCACGGAGAGTTGAGGGAGCACATCCAGGACATCTGCAGACGGTACCCCTCGGAGTACTGGCAGGCGCTCGACCGGGACCGTGCCTACCCCGAGGCCTTCGTGGACGAGCTCACGAAGGGGGGATACCTGGCGTGTCTCGTACCTGAGGAGTACGGCGGTCCGGGCCTGGGGATGGCCGAGGCCGCCCTGATCCTGGAGGAGATCAACCGCTCCGGGGGCAACGCCGCCGCCTGCCACGCCCAGATGTACACCATGGGCACCCTCCTCCGGCACGGATCCCCCGAGCAGAAGGCGAGGTGGCTCCCGGAAATCGCGTCAGGAGACCTCCGGCTCCAGGCCTTCGCGGTCACCGAGCCGAACGCCGGCTCGGACACGACCCGGATCTCTACCTTCGCCCGGAGAGACGGGGACCGGTACGTCGTCAACGGCCAGAAGGTCTTCATCTCCCGCGTGCAGCACTCCGACCTGATGGTCCTCCTGGCGCGTACGACGCCCAGGGAAGAGTCCGAGAAGAAGACCCGGGGCCTCAGCGTCTTCGTGGTGGACCTCAGAGATGCCGGGGACCGGATCCGGGTACGACCCGTCGATACGATGATCAACCACGAGACCAACGAGGTCTTCTTCGAGGACTTGGAGATTCCGGTGGAGAACCGGATCGGGGAGGAGGGCCAGGGCTTCCGCTACATCCTGAGCGGGATGAACGCGGAACGTCTCCTCCTGGCATCGGAGTCCATCGGCGACGCTCTCTTCTTCATCGACCGCAGTACCCGCTACGCCGGTGAACGGATCGTCTTCGATCGCCCGATCGGGCAGAATCAGGGGGTCCAGTTCCCCATCGCCCGGGCCTTCGTGCGCACCCAGGGTGCGATGGCCGTACGCGACCGGGCGGTCTCCCTGTACGACGCCGGCGAGCCCTGCGGCCCCGAAGCGAACATGAGCAAGTACCTGGCCTCCGAAGCGGCGTGGGAGGCGGCCAACGTCGCCATGGACACCTTCGGAGGATACGGGATGGCCGAGGAGTTCGGCATCGAGCGCAAGTTCCGGGAGGCCCGCCTCTACCTGGTGGCGCCGGTGGCCAACAACCTG
>JAHEKM010000126.1 GCA_024638325.1 Gemmatimonadota bacterium
GGCGCTCGACCCCGAGCACCCCACGAAGCCGCTCCTCCACATGATCTGGCCGCCTCCTCCCGGGACCTTGGACAGGCTCATTGTCGGGGCTCGCGAGCGCAGGCGCGCCGCTGGCGTTTGTGGCGACGGGGAGGCCGATTGGCGGGCAGAGGTTCGGCACCTCGAGCGGATGGCGGATCGGCGCCGCTTCCTGGAGGTTCTGCGCTGGTGGTAGCGTGGCGTAGCTCTGCTACCGGGCCAGCGCCTCGTCCTGATTGAACTGGGCCTGGTGGAGCCGGTAGAACGCTCCCTCGCGCTGCACCAGCTCCTCCCACGACCCCTGCTCGACCAGTCGCCCGTCGTGCAGCACCAGGATCAGGTCGGAGTTCCTGATGGTCGACAGACGGTGCGCGATGATGATCAGCGTACGGCCTTGGGCGCGCTGTTGGATCGCCCGGGCCACGCGCTGCTCGACGACGCTGTCCAGGGCAGACGTGGCCTCGTCGAGAATGAGAATGTCGGGATCGCGCAGCAGTGCCCGAGCCAGGGCGACACGCTGACGCTGGCCGCCGGACAGGCGCACGCCGCGGTCCCCAATCTCGGAGTCGAGCCCGTCGCGTAGCCCCCCGAGGAACTCGCTGAGATCGACATCGGAGAGCGCGCTCTCGAGCTCGTCGTCGGTGATCGGTCGAGCGAGTCCGAAGGTCAGGTTGTCGCGCAGCGTCCGGTTGAGCAGCCACACGTCCTGGCTGACGATCGCCATCCGCGAGTGCAGCGACTCCAACGAGAAGTCGCGGATGTCCACGTCGTCCAAGAAGACCGTGCCGGGCGCGCAGTCATAGAAGCGGGCGATGAGGTCGACGAAGGTCGTCTTGCCGGCTCCGGTCCTGCCGACGATGGCCGTCACCTGCCCGGCTTTGATCGACGCCGTGATGTCGACGAGCGTGTTCATCCCGGGCTGGTACTCGAACGAGAGGTCACGCACGCTGATCTCGTCGTGCAGACGCTCGAACGTCCGCGGGCCCGAAGGCACGATGTACTTGCCCTCGTCCGAGAAGAGCCCGGCCACGGCCTCGAGGCGCGGGAGCTCCTCGGCAACCTTCATGCTGAACTCGCTCAGGTACTTGTAGTCGGGCAAGGCCTGCTGAAGGATGAGCAGGAAGGCCCCGAAGCTCGCCAAGTCGCCCGGGGTGAAGTCACCCACGAAGTAGATGACGGCTCCCTGCACGATGAGCATCACGAAGAGAATGACCATCTCTTCGACAGGGTAGCGCAGGCTCACCACACGGTCGCGGCGCACGGCCACGTCTTGGGCCTGGTGCAGCACCTCCGTGTACGTCTTCTGCGCCGTCCGCTCCTGGGAGTAGGCCTTCACCAGCGGAATCGACCCGAGGATGTCGAGAATGCGGGAGCGCATTCTCCGGTCTACCTCGACGCCCTCCTTCGCGATGCGCTGCACCCGGCGGTTGATGACGGTCATGAACCACTGCACGAACGGCAGGGTGACGATGAACGCGATCGAGAGCGGAAGCGACATCGCGATCATGACGCCGGCCTTCGCGACCAGCCCCACGACGTACCTGAAGACCTCCTCGGCAGCGATCAGGAGCCCGAGCACGGAGCTCGACCAGCCGATCTCAGCGTCGATCTTGCCCAGGGACTGCCGGTCGAAGTACTGCCGTCCGAAGTCGAGAACCCGCCCGAATGTCTCCTCCCCGACCGACACCCTGTACCGCTCGTTGCGGTTCACGACGAAGAGCTTGCGGAGGTACTCGAAGACGAGCTTCCCCATGCGCCCAATGATGATCAGACCCACGGTGATGACGATGAGGAGCGAGTCGCGCGAGGGCGAGTCCGCGATCGAATCGGGCACCAGGCGCGCGATCCAACCGAACGCCCGACTGTCGTCGAGGAAGGCGAAGGAGTTCTCCGCAACCGCGTCCGTGAGCGGAATGAGCAGGGAGAATGAAGCCGCCTCGAACGCACCCGCGACCAGGATGAGGAAGGCCGGCAGCACCAGATGCCACGTCCGCACGTCGGCCACACGCCAGTAATGACGGAGGACGCCGCGAGGGGTGGATATGCTGTGGCTTGGGGCTTGGCTCATGTGGCGATGGACCCCGAGGATGGGGACCGCGGGCGACGGGGCCAGATTCCAGAGTATAGCACCGCGCGAGCGGCCGAACGACAGAAAAGACGCTCGGCTATGGAGTTACAGCTCCGCGAAAGAGCTCGGCATACGCTCGAATCACGTGTTGGGGCGACAGCATCTCGCGCGCGTGTCCGGCGAGGTCGCCACGACGTGCCGACCAGTCGTCCCGCGCTGCCAAGACACCGAGCGCTGCCTCCACGAAGGCGTCGCGGTTGGCCTGCGGCTCGTGCGCGGAGGGCCGTTGAAGCCGCTCCCAGGTCACCTCGAGCGGATCACCCAGGGCGTTGGGGACGACCCGACCGCGCTCTCCGCGCTCGCCCACGAGATCGCGTGCGGAGCCGCACTCGCTGAGCACCAGAGGCAGCCCGTGCCAAGCCGCTTCGGAGGCCGCGAGGCTCCATCCCTCGAAGTACGAGTCCGAGACGTACACGTCGGCCGCCGACAGGACGACGCCCACGTGGGGGACGGGCGGCAAGATCCGGACTGCGCCCCGGGCGAGGAGTCTGGAGTGTGCCCGGTGGACCTGCCTGCTGTAGGACCGGTCGCTCAGTGAACCCGCAAGCACGAGCCGGGCCGCCGGCTCACGCTCGAGCACTTCGGCGAACACGTCCAGAAGCCCCACGACGTTCTTCTGCAGGGTGACGCGGCCGAGGTGCGCGAGGACGGGCGCGTCGACAGGAAGGCCGAGCCGTTCCCTGGCCCACCTCCGCGGCACGGCGGCGGCGCGCGCGGGGTGCACGCCGTTGGGGATCACGTGGGGGGTGACCGAAGAACCGGTATAGCGGGCGTGGTACTTCGCCACGAGGTCGCTGACCGCCACGGTGCCTGCCAGCCGACCGAGCTTGGCTTCTTCGCGTTTCCAGTCGTCCCCACTGAACCACGCGTACGCGTTGTGCACGGTCTCGAACATCGGGGCGCCCCAGTCAGCCAGAGCCTCGATGGCGTTCAGCGGCACGAAGTGGGTGGACAGCACCGCCGGGGCGGTCTCGTCCACCCATCGTCGCCAGACCTCCTCACGGCCGTGCGCGACCGTCACCGGAATACCGGCGGCGCTGAGCCGGTCGGCCACCGGGCCGCCGGACTCCGTGCAGAGGACGTGTGGGTCGATGCCATGGTCCGGGAGGGTCTGCGCGAGGAGCGCCACCACCTCCTCGAGCCCCCCCTCGCCCAAGGAGGGCGCGACGAGCCCAACGCGCAGGCGGGCCCCGACCCACACGCCACCGCCAGCCACCGAAACCGGCACGGGATCGTCGACCCGCTCGACCGCCCGCGCGATCGAGGCGCGCGCGCGCGCACGTCCGACGAGGGCGCGCAGCCGTCTCATGGGCGAGCGGATGCGCCTCACCAGCCGGTCTCGCTCGTCGAGCGCCCGTTGGACGTCCTCCAGAATCGTGTTCTCGCCGTGGACCCGGTAGCGCACGCCCTCCATCTCGTCCACATAGACGACCCGGTCCTCGCACACTTCCAAAGCCCGCAGAATGAAGTCGAGGTCGTGTGCGTACCGATACGAAGCGAAGCCGCCGAGTCGGCGCCACAGCTCCTTGTGGAAGAAGTAATTCGACGTGGTGACCGCAAAGTTGTGGCGCAGCAGCGCTTTTCGGAGCGAGCCGGCTCGCGCCGGCTCGGCGCGGGCTTCCCGGTACCAGCGCGAGGAATCGTGGTCTTCCGGTAGCGGATCCCCCATCCCGTCGATGAGCTCCACACGGCCCACCACCAAGGCGGCCCGGGTGGCTCGCGCGACCCCCCAGGCGTGCTCCAACCGGTCCGGGGTAAGCTCGTCGTCCGAGTTCAGGATCGTGACATAGTCACCCCGGCTGAGCGCGATGCCCCGGTTGATGGCCGCGTGCGCCCCTCGGTTCTGCTGCCGCACCAGCCGGAGCCGGGGGAAGCCTCTACTCTCGATGACCTCTGCGCTGCGGTCCACGGACCCGTCGTCGATGACTACGAGCTCCCCGGCGGGCAGCGTTTGCGCGGATACACTGTCGACGGCCTGGCCGACCCAACGCTCGTGGTTGTAGGACGGGATGACCACCGAGATCATCGCGCGGCCGCGACGAATCGCCGGCCCCGGGGGGTGGGCCGAGTCACGATCGCCTCGCCCCTCCGCCGCCGCCCACGCCAGCTCGAGAAGGACGTCCACCCTCTGGACCCAGGAGTTGGACGCCGCGAACTCGGCCATCGCGCGCCTGTCATCGTCGGACAACTCGGACCGGGACAGTCGCGTCCCCTGAGAGACGAAGTCGTCCACGTCGGTGAAGCGACTCACCCCAGGGATGCCCTTCAGCGTCTCGATGTCGGGACCCAGGACGGGTAGGCCCATGGCCACGAACTCGTACACCTTGAGGGGGCTGGTCGCTTGCGTCACGTCGTCAGCGCGCCAAGGGAGGAAGGCGAAGTCGCTGTGCGCGAGGTAGCCCGGCAAGTCGGTCTGCTTCTTGAGCCCGAGGAAGACGCAGTTGGACGGGAGGCCCCGCCCTTCACGCCGGCGGTCGCCTACGAAGACGAAGGTGGTCTCGGGAAGCGCGCGCGCCGCCCGATCGACGAGCCCCCAGTCGAGCCAGCCCCCCCACAGCGCCCCGACATAGAGCGCGGTACGCTCCGACGACGGAAGGTCGTCGGGTCGCGACGTGCCGCCTTGGTTGAAGACCCTGTTGTTGTAGGCGTTGGGTAGCAGTAGCGCCTCCCGCTCGGCCATTGTTTCCAGGTGCTGGACGAGCTCCGCAGCGGACGCGGCCAGCACGTCCGAGCCTACCGCGATGCGCCGCTCGGCCTCCGCGTGATACCAGCCGCGCCCGAGCTCAGAGTCCCATCGGTCGATACAGTCATAGACCGTGACCGCTCCGGCTGAGCGCGCGCGCTCCAGAACCGGCTCCCACTCCTGCACCGGCACTTGTGTCACGACCACGGCCCGGTCGTGCGCGAGGTGTGCGTCGAGCAGCTTCGACATGGCGGGGTCCCGAACGCCCGACAGCGAGACCTCGGTAAGTCGCGGAAGATCGTAGGCGAGGCCCAAATCGACGGTCTCCGTCACCTTGCCGTGGCTCACGAAGAAAACCGCGAAGCCTCGATCCAGGAGCTCGAGGGCGAGCTGCGCACTGCGCTGCCCGCCGCCGGTGTCGTGCATAGGGTTGGCGGACAGAATCACGGCCGCGCCCCCGGCGCCGGTGAGGGGCCCCGGGCGTCCCGCTTCGGCTCCAGGAAGCCCGGTCACGCTCGCTCCACCTGGTGGATCGCGCCTAGCCGGCCTTCCGCTTCCGGCCCATCGGGATGAGTCCCTCCGCCGACGCCGTGCCAGGCAGGAACGGAACCCAGTTCCTCACCGCGAGGCGGGCGGCTTCGGTCGTGACGTCCACCTGGAGGCTGACGAAGCGGTGCGCGACGAAGAGCGTCGGCATGGCGATCACGCCCTGCGGAAGCAGCTGCTCCGGCGACCGGACAGCCACGAAGCGGTGCTCGGAGCCCTCCACGGGCTTCAGCTCGTGGGACTCGCCCCTGAGAACGTGCCCACCGGTGGTTCTGTAGTAGTGGTTGCGTAGCGGCGCCGCCTGGTCGCGGAGGTCCTTCACGGCGGCCGGGTTGTCGGCTCGAAAGTCGAACGCGACCTCGACACGCACGCGGTCGATGCTCACCGGCGCGAACTCGCGTCCGGCCCTCAGGCCCATCAGGAACTGCGGAATCGACTGATTCTTGTGAGGCAATAGCGCAGTGATGCGACGCCCCTCCCCGGAGTCGGGAGCCGGCGTCGACAAGTAAGCCGCCAACGAGGCCCGCGAGTCGGCAACGCCCTTGCGATCCATACGTTCGAATCGGATCGCGGCCAGCACCACGACGGGACAACCCTGCAGCCGCAATCCGACGAGCTCCCAGAAGTGGTCTTCCTCCTGCCGCCCCAGATACACCTGGTCGGGATCCGGGATGTACGCATAGCCGTCTCGGACCCGCTCCAGGTGCTCCCGGACGTGTTCGAAGTGTGGATGCTTCATGCGCTTACGGGGAGTGTGAATGGGGACACGACGCTACCGCCGCCACGCGCGCTTCACAAGATACCTTCCCGCCGGAGAGAGGCCGGGTTGCTCCTTTCGCTCGCGGTTCGACAGGTTGTCGGCGCCGGGGCCGCGTGGTCCCTCCCTCGATCGAGTCCCCACACCCTTGAGCCTCCCTCTCGTCCATCGCGCCGACCGGCGACCCGAGCGCACGGCCGTGCGTACCGGCGGGCGGGCCTTCAGCTACCAAGAGCTGCTCGACGGCTCGGAAGCCACGGCTCGACACCTGCTTGGCAGGCGGATCGACCTCGACGGGGCCCGGGTCTGCTTCCTCGTCGATCCGGGGTGGGAGTACGTGGCCACGCTCTGGGGCGTGTGGCGAGCGGGAGGCATGGCCGTTCCGCTGGCCGTCTCGCATCCGCCTCCGGAGCTGGCCTACGTGCTCGACGACGCGGAGCCCTCCCACGTGGTGGTAGATCCGGCCATGGGAGAACGCATCGCCGACGCCGCCGCCGCCCGAGGCCTCACCCTCATCGCGCCGGGGGATGCCACAAGCAGCCGCGATGACCCGGGCGGCGAGCTCCCGGCGGTCGACCCCACGCGTGCCGCGATGATGCTCTACACGTCCGGCACCACAGGGCGACCGAAAGGCGTGGTCATCTCACACGCCAACATCCAGGCCCAGGTCGAGGCGCTCAGCGAGGCATGGGGGTGGAGCTCGGACGACCGCATCCTGCTACACCTCCCGCTCCATCACGTGCACGGCATCGTGAACGTGATGACGTGCGCGCTGTGGAACGGCGCCGCCTGCGACATCTTGCCCCGCTTCGACCCGGCCGCCGTCTGGGAGCGCCTGGCGACGGGCGAGTACACGCTCTACATGGCCGTGCCGACCGTATACCGCCGCCTGATCGAGGCGTGGGGCGAAGCCGACGATCAGACGAAGCGGCGCTGGTCCGCGGGTGCGCGCGCGTGCCGCCTCATGGTGTCCGGATCGGCGGCGCTACCCGTGCCGACCCTGGAGCAGTGGCGCGACATGACCGGCCACACCCTGCTCGAGCGCTACGGCATGACGGAGATCGGCATGGCGCTTTCGAATCCGCTGCACGCAGAGCGGCGACCGGGCTTCGTCGGTGGGCCACTCCCCGGCGTCCAGGTCCGTCTCGTGGACGAGGACGAGATCCCTTGCGAGTCCGGCGCGCCCGGCCAGATACAGGTCCGGGGCCCGACCGTCTTCAAGGAGTACTGGCGCCGCCCCGAGGAGACGCGCGCGGCCTTCACGGCCGAGGGCTGGTTCCGAACCGGCGACCAGGCCGTGATCGAGGACGGTGCCTACCGCATACTCGGCCGCAGGAGCGTGGACATCCTGAAGTCCGGCGGAGAGAAGATCTCGGCGCTCGAGATCGAGGACGTCCTCAGGTCCCATCCCGACGTGAAGGATTGCGCGGTCGTGGGCGTACCTGATGCCGTGTGGGGTGATCGTGTGTGCGCCGCGGTGGTCCCACGAACGACCGACCCGCCCGACGCCGCCGAGCTACGCGCGTTTGCGAAGGGCCGCCTCGCGCCCTACAAAGTCCCCAAGGAGTTCCTGCTCGTGGACGACCTTCCGCGCAACGCGATGGGCAAGGTCACCAAGCCCGCGGTCCGCGACCTCTTCGCCGCAGATGCCGGCACCGCCACCACAGACGAGGACCGATGATCGACGCCGTTCTGTCCAACCTGCGCGAGTACTGGATGGTGCACTCGCTCCTCGGGCTGTACACGGTGATGCTCGCGCATCACGCCTGGACCGGGAACCGGAAGACCAAGGGACTGGCCGACTACTACGTCGGCGGGCGCAACATGAGCGGCTGGGCCCTCGGCATCTCGTTCTTCGCGACGTATGCGAGCACGAACTCGTTCATCGGTTACAGCGGCCAGACGTACTCCTGGGGCTTGCCGTGGCTCCTCTTCATGCCGACGGCGGTCGCGTTCTGTCTCTTCGCCTGGCTGGTCGTGGCCCCACGGCTACGCACCTTCACCGAAGCGATGGACTCGCTCACGATCCCGGACTTCATCGGCTTCCGCTTCGCGAGCACGCCGTCGAGGCTGCTCGCGGCCCTCATCGTGATCGTCTCGTCGCTCTTTTACATGACGGCCGTCTTCACCGGCATCGGCCGCTTGCTCGAGACTTTTATGGAGATCCGCTACGAGGTCTCCATTGTCATCGTCTTCTTCGTGGTGATGCTCTACACGATGATCGGCGGCTTCATCAGCGTCGTGAAGACGGACGTCGTGCAGGGCTTCGTGATGATCTTCGCGGCGCTCCTCCTCTTCGTCGGCACGGTGGGCGCCGCCGGCGGGCTCGGCGCGGTCGCCGACGTGCGGACGCAGCCCGGTGGCGAGGCACTCTTCACGTGGGGTGGCGGGGTAGGGACGGCACTCCTGATCGGGACGATGTTCTCGACGCTGGTGAAGTTCGCGGTGGAGCCACGCCAGCTCTCGCGGTTCTTCGCCCTGGAGGGCGCCAAAGCGACGCGTACGGGCATGATCGTGTCGTGCTCCGTCTTCGCGGGCGTCTTCACGATGCTCCTTCCCGTCGGCCTTTACGCACGCCGCATCCTTCCGCAGGGGATCGAGGACACCGATCTGGTCGTCCCGACGCTCTTGGCCGACGTCTTCGGACCCGGAACCGGGGCGTTCCTGCTGGTGGCGATGGTCGCGGCCGCGATGTCGTCGCTCG
>JAHEKM010000127.1 GCA_024638325.1 Gemmatimonadota bacterium
CACATAGGCTTTTCCTTCGTGCTCGGCGATCCAGATCGTTCGCGATCGTGGTGGATCGAGGAGCTGGAGCTCGATGAGGGGGACGGCTGCGATGGATGACCAGTCCGGCTCTGCGCCCGTCACCAGCTCGCCGGCCACGAGCGGCCCACCGGCGAAGAGCACGGACGGACCGTCGCCGAAGCGGGCGGTCACTGCCAGTGCGCCCAGGGCGACGACCGGAACGAGCGCCACCAGGCCCAAGATCGGAAGGACCTTGCGAAGCTTTTCCACGGCATGCCTCCAAGAGTCGAGGTCCCGACATGGTAAGGGTCGTGTCGAGATGGCGCACGAGCCAGCGTCCCCAGGTGCGTGCGTCGGGCGGCGCCAGTATCATGGGCGCGCCCTTCTGCTCATCATCACCACCTACCCATCGCCGAACCCTACCATGAACAATCCCGGACGCATCGCCGCCGTGCTCGCCGTCGCGGCGGTTTCGGTCTCGCCCGCCATGGCCCAGTCCCTCGATGCCGGTCGCGGACCGGTACCGTTGACCGTTCCGGCCGGCTACGACTCCACCGTGCCCGCGCCGCTCATCGTCGTGCTGCACGGCTACGGGGGCAGCGGTGCCGGAACCGATCGTGCCTGGGGCATCAGCGCGCTGGCGGACGAGTATGGCTTCCTGACCATTGCACCCGACGGCGAACGCGAGCCGCAGGGCCGAAACAGCCCGTATTGGAACGCGTCGGACGCCTGCTGCAACTTCAACGGGACGGATACGGACGACTCCGGATACATCCGGCGCATCATCGATCAGATCAAGTCCAGCTACAACGTGGACGCGAGCCGCGTGTACGTCATCGGCCACTCCAATGGCGGCTTCATGAGCTACCGCATGGCCTACGAGCACTCCGACGCGGTGGCGGCCATCGCCAGCCTGGCCGGGGCCAACCACCTCGAGGACCGCGATCCCCCGCCCTATCCAGTGCACGTCCTCCAAATCCACGGCACAGACGACACCACGATCGCCTATCGGGGCGGTGAGATCGGTGAGAATCGCTACCCCAGCGCCATGGGCAGCGTGAGGCGGTGGGCCCAGTACAACGGCTGTGACGGAGCTCGGACCAGCCGCGAGATGCGCGATCTGGACGCGTCGCTACCTGGTCACGAGACGGGCGTCATGAAGATGAACACGGGTTGCAGGGACGGCGGCTCGGCGGAGCTGTGGACCGTCTCCGACGGCGCGCATTCGCTCGTGTACTCCGAGACCTGGGGTGCGCAGCTCGTGGAGTGGCTATTGGCGCATCCGAAGCCGGGGCATCTGATCCAGTGAGACCATGCCAGCCCCTCCGGACCGAGACCGAGGCGTTGCCGAGCGGGGCTTGAGCGATCGCATCCTGTGGGTTGATTCCCTGGCTGGGCTCGGTGTAGGCCTTCTCGTACTCTCGCTCTCCTCCTGGCTCGCCGAGCTCTACGGCTTTACTCCGAGCCTCGTCGTCTTTCTGGGGTGCGCCAACCTTCTATACGGGACGTACTCCGGGTCGCTGGCGATCCGGGCGGCTCGCCGACGACCGTGGGTCCTCGCGCTGATCGCAGCGAACGCGACATGGGCCGCGCTCTGCATCAGCCTGGCCGTCGTGCTGGCGGGGTCGGCGCGGCCACTGGGTATCGCGGTGCTCCTGCTCGAAGCGCTGTTCGTGGGGGGGTTGGCCAGTCTCGAGTGGAGGCTTCGAGCCCGCCTGATCACGGCGATCTGATCGTGTGCCGCACGTGGGTGGATGTGAGCCTGCCGGGATCTTGGGCAGCGTGCCCGCTACGAGGCCTCAACACCACCAGCACCAGTGGTAGGGAGGGCGGTAGTACGTGATGAGGCGGCCGCAGACGATGACCCCGGTCCAGCACGCCAACGAGACGATCGCCGCGATCTTGGCAGAGCGTGGGGCGTGCGCTTCTCCCTCGCCCTCGCGCACCCGGGCGAAGACAAAGCGATAAAAGAACAGGACGTTGAAGCCAGCCACGGCCATCAATCCGAGCTTGATCTGGAACGCCGGGTTGAACAGGTATTGGTCGGGCGCGCTCGTGACGAACAGGAGCCCCGTCCCCGCGTTGACCACATACCCTCCGACACCCCACGGGATGAGCCTGTGCAGGGCCCCGATCGGGATGCCGCGGGCGAGACCCAGCATTCTGAGGTCGAACAGCCCCACGGCCCCGACGAGTAGGGAGAGCCCCATGAAATGGAGCGACTCCACCGTGGGCCATCCCCACGGGGAGTTCATGAGCGCGTGGATTCCGGTGGCGCGACCGACTTCGTAGAGGAAGTCCGTCACGTCACATCTCGTGGGAGGCCATGAGCACGTCGTACGTGTAGGCAAGGAACCGCCCCGAGGTGATCACCGCCATCCACAACCCCAGGGATACCAAGGCGAGCACACGGGCCTTACGAGGCAGGGGGCCCTGGTCGCGCGTCGCGTCGCTCATGAAGCCGACAGCGAGCGCACGGCCCACCCCGAGCGCCCCGGCCACTGCGGTCAACTTGAAGTAGAAGAGCGGATTCGTGAGCGCTTTGGCCGGGTACGCGACGAGCAGGAGTACGCCCGAAACCGTCACGGTGGCCAGAGCGAGCGTGCCCACGGAGCGGAAGCGCCGCAAACGACTAAGGGGCACATCCGGGGCGAACCCCAGCAAGCGAAGATCGGCCACGGCGTGCACCCCCACGAGGAGACCCATGCCGAGCGCGTGGAAAACGAGACTCGAGAAGAAGGCCAGACCCGACTCGCGCATCCAGGTACTGAAGGCGGTGGCCTCGATCCACGCTAGGTATTCCATGGCGTCCCAGACTGCACCGTGTGGTCGGACCGCGCCAGCACGTAGGCGCCGGCAGAGTCGGAACGCCTCTCGCCCCTAGAAGCGGAGGCGCACGATGAAGGGTGACCACGTGCGCAGCGCCCCCCCTTCAATGGTTCCGACCAGGAACCGCGTGCCGAAGCGAAAGGTCCGGGAACCCGCGAACACTGCCAGGCTCAGGCCGGCGTATCCACTCGGCGTGCATCCTGCACAAGCGACGGAGTCCATTTCTCCTAGACCTGCGCGGACACCGATCTCAGCGTCGACATTCGCGGCAACGCGCAGAGTGGAGGTGACTCCGACATGCACGAGGCCCGTGAAGGAATCGCCGGAAGGCGCAACCACGACCTCCTTGAGAAAGCCGGCACCGATCTCCGGACCGATCGCGAAAGACGTCGTGGGGCGCGCCACCCAGGAGAACGTCAGGTAGGCGACCTCGGCATCGAAGCGACGAGGCGGTGTGCTCTGGGCCTGTTGAGCAACGGCGTTCACCGGCCAGGCAGTCGCGACGGCGACCCAGAGGACGCAGAGGACGGGCGGGGCCTTCCGGGGCAAACGCATGCAAAGCACTCCAGCCGTAGGGTTGCTCCGAGCAGCACGGAGTGCCGTCGGATACCATCTCCGGACGCGGCTCACCGAAAACCGACGACCGCCCCGACGTGTACCGTCCACAGGCTCACGCTCGAGACGATCGGATCCAGCTCGATCGATCCATCAGGCAACTCACGTACGCCCCCTTCACGGAGGTATTCGACGCGTCCGTGCCGCCGATAGCGTCCGTCGAGCTCGAGTGAGATCGGGTGCGCTCTTCGCTCCCGAAACGTCATGCGCACGCCCCCGCCAGCGCCGAGGGCCAGAGCATATCGTTCCAGCACTTCCGCGCGCGCGATAGGCAGAGACTGCCCGCCGGACCACGCCGCATTCGTCGTCACGAATTGGGCGGAGCCGACCGACGCACCCAAGAAGGGACGGACGCGACCTCGACCGAAGACGAAGTGCGGTCCAAGGGACAGGGTAGCGATCGCATTCTCTGTGGTGACATCGACGTCTACGCCGGTTCCGTTGAGGACCAGTCCGTACGTTTCCGTGGTCGCCCCGTACGAGATCAGCATGAGGTCCAGGCGCAGCCCCAGACCGGTGTCTTCTCCGAGATAGCGGATCCCGAAGAGACCGAAGCCGCCGCCGCCAGAAACGTGGTCAGCGAATTGGCCCACCGACTCTGCCTTACTCAGGTGGGCGCCCCACTCCCACCGGACGCTGCCGCCGGGCTCGAGGGCATACTCAGGGGTTGCCTGCGCGGCTGCCGCGGATGCGACGGCCAGTAGGGCCAACCCGAGGACAGCCCCGCCGAACCCCCGAGAACACATGCACAGGCCTCAGCCGGATCGGTGGATACGGCGCCCGACGGGGCTCCCGATGCGGCGACGCGATGAAGGTCCTAGATGCGGGTCGTGACCTTCGATGACCTGGATGCACTCGGGTCTCCGGCTCCGCTCCGGACGGAGAACCGTGCACAAGTTCGCAGGGGCCGAGCCGGGTTGGGAAGTGGCGAACCAGGTCCTGGCTGCCACCGGTGCGTCCACCCTATCATCGGGAGCGACCATCGCACCCCACGCGGAGGCTTGGATGAATCGGACGCTCGCTCCCCTGACGCTCGCTGCTGTGCTCACCGTCGCGCTGGCCAGCACCGTTCACGCACAGAGCTCGCTGAGCGCGGATGATGTGGCGGAGATCCACGCCCTCTACGCCGACTACAACCTCCTGCTGGACGCAGGCAACTCCCGGGGGTGGGCCGACACGTTCACCGAGGACGGCACCTTCAACACCTCCGAGGGGCGCGCCGCACTGATCGCTTTCGCCGACAACTTCCACGCATCGAATCCGAACACCCGGCACTGGAACAGCAACATCCGGATCACACCTACTCCGGAAGGTGCGGCCGGGACCGCGTACCTCATTCTTTGGGACGTCGGGGCGCGGCCGCAGTCGATCTCGCTGACGGGCACTTACCAAGACACCCTGGTGAAGACGGAGGACGGTTGGCGCTTCGAGTCCCGTCGGGTGCAGATCGACCGACCAGCGAGCTAAGGGAGGACGCTACAGCAGATGGACGAGATCATTCCCATCTTTCGCTCGTCGGACGCCGCTTCTGCCGCTCGCTGGTACGAACGCCTCGGATTCGAGGTCCAAGGGGAGCACCGCTTCGCGCCGACCCTCCCGCTGTATCTCTTCCTGAGACGGGACGTCGCGCGGATCCACCTGTCCGAGCACAAGGGCGACGCGAAGCCCGGCGGACTCGCGTACTTCTACGTCGACAATCTCGACGAGGTGGGAGCCGAGTTCGGGGTGACTCCGGACAACCAACCGTGGGGTCGTGAGATCCAGCTCACCGATCCCGACGGCAACCGGCTGCGCATCGGAGAGCGAAGGGACTGACTCGAAACCGCGGCCGGGGAGGTCGGGCGTTCCTACTCCGGGCCGTCCTGCAACGTGAACAGCCACACGCTGTCACCACGTGCGCCCCTTCCCAACAGGCTCCCCGCCGAGAAGACGGTCACGTACTGCTTACCGTCGTGCTCGAAGATCGTGGCCGGCGCGTTGACGCCAGCATCCGTCATGTACTCCCACAGCTTGGAGCCGTCGCGAGCGTCCAGCGCCGTCAGGCGGCCATCGTTTCGGCCCGCAAAGAGCAGGTTGCCTGCCGTCGCGACCAGGCCGCTGTAGCATCGCTCGGGCCATCGCTGGCTCCACACTCTGCGGTTCGTGCGCAGGTCCATCGCGGTGACGATGCCGGTCGTGGGAATCGGCGCGAAGCGCATGCTGCCGCCGCTGAAGGAGTGACCCGACTCCACCGGTTCCTGGTCGGGCCGCACGGAGTAGATCGCCTGCCGCTCGCCGCCGCAGATGTACATCACCCCGCGCCTCGGATCGACGGCGCTCGGTGGCCAGTTGGCATCACCTCGGCGCGCCACGACCGGCTCTTCCCAGAAGGGCGTGAAGCCCTCGCCATTGTTGATGAGCCTGAACCCTTCGGGGGGGATGTCCAGCGTCTGAGCCACGAAGGGGTCGCCCAGGGGATAGGGCTGCGTCGGGGACGTAGCCTGGCGGGGCTCCTGCGGCACGGGCCGCTCCTCGATGCCGATGAGGGGCTCGCCGTTCGTGCGGTCCAGGATGTACAGCCAGCCCGTCTTGCCCGCGTGCGCCAGGCCTTGGCGGGGCTCACCGTCGTAGTCGAGGTCGAAGAGGACGACCGGGTTTGCCGCGTCGTAGTCCCAGATGTCGTGATGGACCATCTGGAAGTGCCACCGGTACTCGCCGGTGTACACGTCCAGGGCCACGATGGCGACGGTGAACAGGTTGTCGCCTGGCCGCAGCGCCCCGTTGTAGTCGGGCCCCGGGTTGCCGGTCGAGAAGTAGATCATGCCCAGCTCCGGATCGACCGCCGGCGTCTGCCACACCGTCCCGCCACCGGTCCTCCAGGCATCGCTGTCGGAGGGCCAGCTGTCGAAGCCGAATTCACCGGGGCCCGGCACGGTGTGGAAGGTCCACAGGAGCCTTCCGTCCTCGGCGCTGTACGCCTTCACCCTTCCGCGGGCGGCGTACTCGGCGCCCGCGAACCCGGTGATCACCATGCCCTCGAAGTAGAGCGGCGCGCTGGTGATCGTGTAGCCCTCCTGCCAGCGCTCGGCCTGGACGGACCAGACCTCCTCGCCCGTCTCTTGGTCCAGAGCCTTCAGCTTCCCGTCCAGCTGACCCACGAAGACCTTGCCCTCGCCGAAGCCCACCCCGCGGCTGGTCCAGCCGCAGCAGATCGTCGAGATGTCGTCGGGCAGGCCGGCCAGGTAGCGCCACCTGATCTCACCGGTCTCGACATCGAGCGCGAAGACGTCGTCGGCACCCGTGATGACGTACATGACCCCGTCATGCACGATGGGCTGCGCTTCACCCGAGTACTTGGTACCGATCCCCGACCCGTCGAGATGGGTGCGCCAGACGGGACCGAGCCGGTCGACGTTCTCGGTGTTGATCTCCGTCAGCGCCGAGAAGTTTCGGTTGAAGAGGTCCCCACCGTTCGTCAGCCAGTCGGTCGTGGGCAGCGCCGACAGCGTCGCCTGGTCGGGGTCGCGCTGGGCCGCAACCGGCGCGGCCAGCGCGGGACCGAGCGCGAGCAATCCCGTGACGAGCGCCGCCGCAAGGCTCTTCACGTCAGTACGCCAGCGCATAGGCCTCACGTCGGGGATCCGCGGCTGCCGTGAGCGTCTCCGTCTCCGGATCGTAGACGATCATCTGGGCCCCGCCGAACGTTGCGGTCCAACCCTCGACGACGTTCAGCCGGTGGCCGAGCGACTCGAGAGCCGAGAGCACCTCGCCCGGCACCCGGTCCTCGATCGCCACGGACAGCCCACCGGTGGAGCGGAAACGCGGTGCTTCGATCGCCTCCTGCGGGGTCATGTCGAACAGCAACATGTTGTGGACGATCTGGAGGAGGGACTGGGTCTGACTGTCCCCGCCTGGCGTCCCCATCGTGAACGCGAAGTCGCCGTCCCGAAGCGCCATCATCGGCGACAGCGTGTGATAGGGCCGCTTGCCGGGAGCGACCTGATTCGGATGCCCCGCCTCCAACGTGTAGAGCGCGCCTCGGTTGTGGAGCAGGACGCCGGTCTCGGGCTCGAGAAGCCCCGACCCGAAGCCCGCGTAATGACTCTGGATCCAACTCACGGCGTTGCCGAACCGGTCGACAGCAGTCAGGTAGACGGTGTCGCCCCCGTCGTCCTGTTCGTCGTGCCCTTCGGTGGGCGAGCCCCCGAACCCTGGCTCGACGTCTTCGGCCGCCCGCGCCGCATCGACTCGCGCGGCACGTCTCCGGAGGTACTCGGGGTCCAGCAGCCGATCGATGGGCACGTCGGCGAGCTCGGGATCGGCGACCCATCGATCACGGTCGGCGAACGCGAGCTTCTTGAGTTCAATGAGGGTGTGGAGATACGCGGGCGTGTTGTGCCCCAAGGCCTGGATCGGGTGCGCCTTCGACATCTCCATCAGCGCGAGCTGGGCGGGGCCCTGGGTGCTCGGCGGCATGACGACGAACGTGTGGCCGAGATAGTCGCCGCGGAGCGGCTCGACCCACGTGGACCGATGCGCGGCGAAGTCGGGTGCGCGGAGGTAGCCGCCCTCCTCCTCGATGAACGCCGCCAGCTTGTCGGCGATCGGGCCTCGGTAGAAGCCGTCCTTACCCTCGCGGGCGATCGTCTCGAGCGTGGTCGCGAGCTCTTCGTTCTTCAGCAGTGCGCCCAAGGGCGGGGCCGACCCGCCCGGCAGATACAGCGCGCGCCCGGGCTCGTTGAGGTTTCGGCCCTGCTCTTCGAAGTCCAGCGCCAAACGGCTCGTGACCGGGAAGCCGTTCCGGGCGTACCGGATCGCCGGCTGCAAGAGCTCGGCGAAGGACTGCGTCCCGAACCGTTCGTGTGCGTCCACCCAACCAGCCACCGCACCCGGTACGCTCACCGAGAGGGCGCCGCTCCCCGGAATCCGATCGACCCCCGCCTCGTGGAAGAACTCGGGCGTAGCCAGCGCTCCCGAGCGTCCACTCGCGTTGATCGCCGTGACCGCGCCGGTGGCACCGTCGTAGAAGATGCCGAACGCATCCCCGCCGACCCCGTTCATGTGAGGTCGCGTCACGGCCAGAACGCCCGCCATCGCGATGATCGCGTCCGTAGCGTTGCCGCCGTCCTGGAGGACCCGCAGTCCAGCTTGGGCGGCCAGCGGATGGTCCGCGGACACCGCTCCGACGGCGCCACGCACGTCGGGCCGGTTCTGCGGCGCATACGTCGTGGTGTTGGGCGCGGAGTCGACCTGCGCCTCGGCGACGGCCGGACCGGCGAAGGCAAGCGTCAGGAGGAGAACCGAGGTGACACCAACGCTCTTCATCGCACGCGATCCTTGGCTCAGGGAATTACACCCCGGTCAAGGTCCTCTGCGCTGCTGACCCACGCAAGCGAGGG
>JAHEKM010000128.1:0-2245 GCA_024638325.1 Gemmatimonadota bacterium
CCTCCCCTTACGTGGCGGCGCTCGCTTTGCTCGTCACCTCACTCCGCTGGGCGCAGGCGATGCGGGCGAAGCACACTCGCCGGATCACCGTCCGAGAGCTGCGCGAGCTGGCCGGCCGGCGCTAAGAGCGCGCCACGACGCCGCTAGGCGTCTATTCGGTGACGTGCTCCCGCAGGAACTGCCGCACGGCTTCGTAAACCTGTTGATACTCGTCGACCGTGAAGTTGCCGTGCCCGCCTCCTCGCACGGTGTGCAACCGGTTGGACACTCCCGCTCGGTTCAGCGCGTCGCGCAACCGAGTCGCGTGCGAGTACGGCACGACCGGATCCGCGTCGCCGTGAATCGTCAGCACCGGCGGCAAACCTCCGCGCACGTACGTCAGCGGCGACACCCGCTCCGCGATCTCGTAGCGATTCGGCATGCTCCCCATCCATTGCACGGCGTAGGAGCGCATGTTCGCGCCGTCGAGCAGGTCACCGACGTCGGTGATTCCGTACCAGTTCACGATCGCGGCCACGCGCAGCGGCTCGTTGCCGGGACACTGGCGATCGAGGCCCGCGGACGGGGGCGTGATGCCCGTCGTGAGCGCGAGGTGCCCACCCGCCGAATAGCCGGTGAGCACGATGCGCGCCGTGTCGAATCCGTATTGCTCGGCGTTGCGGATCACCCAGCGGAGCGCGCATAGACTGTCCTCGACCGCAGCCGGCGCGAGGGCGACGGGCCCCAAGCGGTACTGAACGTTCACCACCGCCCACCCCATCTCGAGGTAGGGAAGGAAACGCAGGGAATTCCCCTCCTTCGAGCCGCCGACCCACCCGCCTCCGTGGATCTGAATCAGCGTGGGCGCCGGCCCTTGCACACCGCGCGGCAGGTAGAGGTCGACCTTGGTCTCGAAGTTGTTCTGGATCCCGTACACGACGTTCGGAACGATGCGGTACTCGGCAGCCATCGCGACCGCGGCCCGTTGCTCCGCCGTGCCCTGGGCGAGGGCCGGCAGCGCGAGCACGACCCAGGCCAGCGCCAAGACCGAAGCGAGGAGCGACTTCTTCATGGGGACCTCCGAAAAGGGGTCATCAGAACACGGCGATCGGATTGACCGGTGAGCCGGTGCCGTTCGGGATCGGTAGGGGAGCGATCATCAGCATGAACTCCCAGCGCCCCTCGGCGGCCGCTGCCTCGCTCAACGCCCTGAGGTCGGCGCGGTCGATCAAATGGACGCCCAACATGGTGAGCGCGAAGTCGTGGAGCGCGAGCGTCGGCAGGTCACCCTCCGGCCGCGGCGTGTAGCCCGGGGACTCCCAGCCGAGGATCGCGATGTCGCGCGCCTTGAGCCACGGGATGACCGTGTTGTCGAGACCCGCGGCTTCTGCCCAGGTGTCGAAGGGCCCGCGCGCGTCTCTGCGAGCCCAGCGCCCCCAACGCAGGAGCATGGCGTCACCGGGGCCGACGCGCACGCCGGTGCGAGCCTCCCACGCTTCCAGATCGGCGACCGTGATCCGCTCTCCGGCTTCGAGGTAAGGCACGCCCTTGAGTCGGGGGATGTCGTAAAGCACGCCACGCGTGACGATCCCGTCCTTCATGGTGAGCACGTCGTTGCGGGCCGCGCCGCGCTCCATGGTGACCAGCTCGTCCACGTCGTAGCCGTTCCACATCTTGCCGCCGAAGAAGCGGTGGGCGAAGCCATCGATGTGCGTCGTGCCCGCTCCGTGGATGCACGGGTACGCGATTCGATCGCTCGCGCCGCCCCGATTCGCGTTGATCATCTCCCACTCGGGCGGGCAGGGGTTGTCGACGGACTGCTCGAGATCGACCGTGGACGCGAGCGACACCGTGCGGCCGGAGCGCACCAGCGCGGCGGCCGATCGGCGTTTGGTGGCTGTGATCAAGTTCAAAGCGCCCAGCTCGTCGTCCGGACCCCAGCGTCCCCAGTTCGAAAGCTCCACCTGCCAGCGCTCGTACTGGGCCTCGGACACCAACGGGAGCGGCTGTTGAGCGGCGATTCCGAACGGAGGCACGAGGAGCGCGCTCAGGGCGAGTACAGTCGGTAACGGGCGCTTCATCGCTCTACCTCCTCCAGGGCCGACTTCTTCCCACTGTGACATAAGCGCCGCGCCTCCGTTCGGCCACTCCCCGAAGCCGACCCACGCAAGACATTTCGGCGACGCCCCCGAACTTGACGCAACGGGGGCCTGACCTGCATTCTGCCCTCGATTGCCCAGGCACCTAGGGGTGCGCTGGAACGTCG
>JAHEKM010000128.1:2255-8807 GCA_024638325.1 Gemmatimonadota bacterium
GAGCCGTTTGTGGTTCGATAGAGTCGTAGACAGCACGTGGACGAGGTCGTCAACCGTCGGGATTCCGAGGTGACGCGTCGGCCCGTGCCCGTGTCCAGCTTCCAGGGAGGCAATCATGGACCCACGGCAACAGCACTCTTCGCGGTCTTCAACCTGGTGCAGCGTGTTCGCCGTAATGGCCATGCTGCTGTTCGCGACCGGCGATCTCGCGGCCCAGCAGACCGGTAACATCTCCGGCCGCATCGTCGATAGTCAGTCGGGTCTGCCGATCTCGTCGGCGCAGATCTACATCCCGGCGTTGGACATTGGGGTGCTGACCCAGCAGAACGGTCGGTACTTGCTGCTCAACGTCCCAGTCGGCTCGCATACGGTGCGGTTCGAGCGCATCGGCTATCGCGCGATGACGGCCCAAGTCGCGGTGACCGCGGGCGGGACGGCCCAGCAGGACTTCTCGGTCAGCGAGGACGCGCTCCAGCTCGACGAGATCATCGTCACGGGCACGCCGGGCGGGACGCAGCGGCGCGCCATCGGCAACGCGGTCGCCCGCCTGGACGCCCAGGAGATCCTCGAAGCCCGACCCATCCGTAACATGCAGGACCTGCTCCAGAGCCGTACGCCGGGCGTGTCCTTCATGCGCACCGGCGGTCAGGTGGGCGAGGGCTCGGTCATCCGCATCCGCGGCGTCAACAGCTTCGGCCTCGGGTCACAGCCGCTCATCTACATCGACGGCGTGCGGATGGACAACCGGACGAATCTCGGACCGAACCTGCCGAACACGGGCTCCGGTGACCGGGGCGCGAGCGCGTTCGACGACCTGAACCCGAACGACATCGAGAGCATCGAGATCATCAAGGGACCCGCGGCCGCGACGCTGTACGGAACGGAGGCGTCGGCCGGGGTCGTCCAGATCATCACGAAGAAGGGTCAGACGGGCGCGCCGCAGTTCGACGCGCAGATCACCCAGGGATCCAACTTCATCCTCAACCCGAGGGCGATGATCGGTGATCAGTACCACTGCCGAAACACGACTACGGGGTTCCCGAGCCCGAGGCCGTGCAACGCCTCGAACGAGGTGCTCGAGTCGTTCAACATCCTCGACATGGATCAGGCGGCGGGCTTCGGGTCGCCGATCTCCAACGGGCAAAACCAGCGCTACAACCTGAGTATCCGCGGCGGCACCGATCAGGTGAACTACTTCATCTCCACCGACTACACCGACGAGGAGGGTGTCCGGGCCTCTCAGAACAGGAGTGAACAGTTCAGCGGACGCGCCAACCTCGGCATCGTGATGGACGAGACGCTCAGCATGGACGTCTCGATGGGCTACGTGACCGGCGATACCCACTACGGCACGGGCCTCATCGCGAGCGGTGGCCTCTGGCCGCATCTGATGTGGGCGCAGGGATGGGACATTCCCGCGTTCGGGCTCGAGCGCGGTTACCTCGCTTACACACCCGAGGAGTTCGACATCCCCGAAGCGACGCGGGCCTATACGCGCTTCACCGGAAGCGTGACGCTCTCACACAACCCGGTGTCGTGGCTCGATCACCGGCTCACGGTCGGGATCGACCGGGGTGAGGAGGAGAGCCAGACGCTCTTCCCGCGCGACATCGACGGCGCGCAGGGCCCGTTCGGCGACGCATCGCTCGGTCAGGTCGAGGTGCTGCGGCCGATCAACACCCAGATCACCCTCGACTACGCCGCGAGCTTCCGCTACTCCCCGACCGAAGCGATCGACCTGACCGCCTCGGCGGGCACGCAGTACTTCTCGAGCGAGTTCAATCGCCTCCAGACCGTGGGCCTCGTCTTCCCCGCCCCGGCGATCCGCTCGATCGAGGGCGCCACGCAGACGTCGGCCACACAGACGTTCCTGCAGCAGAAGTCGCTCGGCGTCTACGGACAGCTGGAGGTCGGCTGGAACGACCGCGTATTCGTGACCGGTGCGGTCCGCGGAGACGACAACTCGGCGTTTGGCGCCGACTACGACGCGGCCATCTACCCCAAGGTGTCGGCCACGTGGGTCCTCTCCGAGGAGGCCTTCTGGAACGTCGGGTTCATCAACTCGCTGCGCCTCCGCAGCGCGTGGGGTAAGGCGGGCCGCCAGCCCGGCACCTTCGACGCCGTCACCGTCTTCTCGCCGTCCGTCGGCTCCGGCGGCACGGCTGCCGTGACGCCCGACCGGCGCGGCAACCCGAACGTGGGCCCCGAGGTCGGTACGGAGCTCGAGCTGGGCTTCGATATGGCGCTGCTCGACGACCGCCTCTCGACCGAGTTCACGTACTTCTACCAGAAGACGACGGACGCTCTGGTGAGCGTCCCGCTCGCCCCGAGCGACGGCTTCCCCGGCAGCCAGGCGGCCAACCTCGGTCAGCTGGACAACTGGGGCTACGAGGTCGGGCTGAACGCGCGCGTCTTCGAGACCGGTGATTGGGCGCTCGACCTCGGCGGGGCGTTCACGTACACGATGAACGAAATCAAGGACCTCGGCGGCCGCACGCCGACGAACGACTTCCGCCTCGGCAACCCGTGGCCGGTCGACCAGACGACCTATCTCGTGAGCGGTGAGTTCGCGGCCAACGGAACGACGCCGACGAACCTCATGTGCGACGCGGGCATCAGCCTGGCGCCGGATCCTGGCGCTTTGTACCAGAACACCGGGCTGCTCCAGCAGGACGTGTACGCGTGGAAGCCGGGCGGCCCGACGGTCCCCTGCGACCAAACCCGAGACCGGTCTCTGCTTCTTGGGCCGCACTTCGCGCCCTGGACGTGGAGCCTCAATTCCACGGTGACGTGGCAGGGCCTTCAGGTCTTCGCGCTCGTCGACGGCGAGCACGGCCGCTGGCTGAACGACTTCAACATCTCGTGCCGCCACGACTACTGCGGCTTCCCGAACAGCCGCGCGGCGATGCTGCGGGACGACCCCCTCTTCGTCCAGTCGTCGACGTTGTGGAACAGGTTCCCAACGGACTCGCGCTACGCCTTCGACTACGACGCGTCGTACATCCGCCTCAGGGAGCTCGGTGCACGCTATCAGCTGCCCGAGTCACTTACCGCGCGGGTGCGCGCGGACCGGGCATCCATCTCGGTCGCGGCCCGTAACCTCTGGTACCTCTGGAGGAAGACGGAAGACGTCTCAGGTGTGCCGATTCCATCTCCCGAGATCGCAAACCCGCAGGGGGAGAACACGGGGTTCTCTCTCTTCCAGTGGCCACCTCTCACGACCATCGAAGCCACGCTTCGGGTGTCCTTCTGAGGAGCGGATGATGACTACCATGACACAGCTGACGAGGATGCGTTTCGGCAGGGTGGGCACGGTCGGCATTGCCCTCGTGCTCTCCGTGACGCTTGCAGGGTGTGAGTCTCTGCTCGAAATCGAGCTCCCCGGTCAGGTGACCGAGGACGCCACGTTCGTGCCGAGCCAGGCGAGGCTGCTCGTCAACTCGGTGATCGCCGATATCGAGTGCGCGTACTCCGACCTGACGGCCTTCGAGGGCGCGGGCTACGACGATACGACCACGCGCACCGTGGGATGGTGGGGCTCGCGCTTCGAGCGGCCCATCACGCCTGGAGGGTCGGGCAACTGTGCCGGCTCCCAGGAGAACCAATCGGGCGCCTGGTTCAAGCCGCTCCACAAAGGACGGTGGACGGCAGAGCAGGTCTACGAACGGCTCTTGAACGAGTGGGACGTCTCGCAGGTGCCGGCTCGCGAGGAGTTGTTGGGGACAGCGGCGCTCTATGCGGGCATCGCGTACACCTATTTCGGCGAGTTCTTCTGCGAGGTGACGGCCGACGCAGGGCCGCTCATGACGTGGGACGCGGCACTGCAGAAGGGTGAGCAGTGGCTCACGATGGCCATCGGACACATCCAGACGAACGGTGACTACTCCATCGCGACGGGCGTGACCACGAGCGCGTTGCAGATGGCGCGGCTCATGCGGGCGAGAGCCCGCTTCGCCCAGAACACGACTGCGAAGGACGCCGAAGCGGTGACGGACGCTCAAGCGATCACTCAGGGCTTCACCTCGTGGGTCACGCGCGATGAGGGCGCTATCCGTTCCCGTTTCAACCGGGTCTATAGCGCACACGTGGGGCTGGGCTGGGTGGCACTGCTCGGACCCATCGATTGGTGGTCGGGCACCTCGTCGAACAACCCTCTGACGGGCCAGCCGTGGCCCGCGGTGATCCCGTTCACAGGCTACTGGGACCTGGCCATCCAGCCGGACGGCCGTGCGGTGAGCGACGCCGGAAGCCCGATCACGCTGGCCACCGCGAACACGGTGGCGGATACCCGCGTCCCGGCGGCCCAGATCGTCGGCTCGGGAATCGGCGCGGGGCCGAACAACTACCCCAGGTGGGAGCAGCGGAAGTACACGTCTCAGGGCGACGACTTCCCGCTCGCCAAGTGGGAGGAGGCTTGGCTCATCCGCGCGCAGGTCGCGGGTGGAGCCACCGCGATCACCCTGGTGAACGAGATGCGCACGGCGCGTGGCCTGCCGACGATCTCGGGTGCGTACCAGTTGAGCCTCACGGACGGCATCGGTAACGACGCCCAAGAGATCCGGGTCATGCTGCTCGAGGAGATCCGGCGGACGTTCTTCCTCGAGGGTGGCCGCTGGTGGAGCACCAAGCTCCGCTACGACCTCTGGTTCCCTCGCGCCGAGGGCTCCGACCAGTGGAACTTCAACTACCAAGGCGGCGTCCGCATGGCCTTCCCGAACGGGGAGTTCACGGAGAATCCGAACCTGACGCAGTCCGACCAGGGGGCGCACTGCCCGCTGAACCAGAGACCCCTCATCACCTAGCGGTGGGAGGCAATCGATGAGGCGGGGCTTCCGCCGCCTCCCGTACAGGGCGGCTGCCGTGGTGCTGGCAGCCGCCCTGTCGGCTTCTTGCGGTCCGTCCGACGACGGCACGGGCGCGTCGGCCGTCACGGTGTTCGAGGGCGCGCGCCTCCTCGTGGGCGACGGAAGCGTCATCGAGAACGCCGCGTTCGTCGTCGAGGGTGGCCGCTTCACGCAGGTCGGAGCGCTCGCCGCGCTCTCCGTTCCGTCCGGCTCGGAGCACGTCGACCTCACGGGCAAGACCGTCATGCCCGCGATCATCAACACGCACGTGCACCTCGCGTCCACACGCGAAGAGCGGCTCGCCCAGCTCCAGCACATGGCCTACTACGGGGCGGCCGCGGCGGTGAGCCTGGGTCAGGACGAGGGCGAGGTCGCGTTCCAGATGAGGGACGAGGTCCTGCTGGACGCGGCGCGATCCCTCACCGCCGGGCGGGGCATCACGAGACCCGAGCCGGGACGCTCGGAGGCGCCTTACTGGATCAATACGACGGAAGAGGCGCGCACCGCAGTGCGGGAGCTGGGTGCTCGGCGCGTCGACCTCGTGAAGATCTGGGTCGACGAGCGCGACGGTCAGTACGAGAAGCTCACGCCCGAGCTCTACCGAGCGGTCATCGACGAAGCGCACGCTCAGGGGCTTCGGGTCACGGCACACGTGTACTCGCTGGCGGACGCCAAGGCGTTGCTGCTCGCAGGCGTAGACGCCTTCGCGCACGGCATCCGTGACCGGCAGGTGGACGACGCCCTGCTCGACTTGTGGAGGGCGCGCCGCAACGTCGTCTTGGTACCGAACCTGCCCAACCCCGGCGTGCCCGTAGACCTGTCTTGGATCAACACCGTGCCCCCGGGCGAGCTGGCCGAGATGCAGGCCGCGGCCACGGAGTCGCTCCCGGCGCAGCGGGCCTTCAACATCCAGGCGAGCAACCTCGCGGCGCTCTACGAGGCGGGGGTGGCGATCGCGTTCGGCACGGACGGAAGCACGGCCTGGGCGCCGCACCTCGAAATGGAGGATATGGTGCGGTCCGGAATGGACCCTGGAGACGTGATCTTCGCGGCCACCCTGAGCTCGGCCCAACTCGTAGGGCTCGCGTCCGAGCTGGGTAGCATCAGCCCCGGCAAGAGCGCGGACTTCATCGTACTCGATGCCGACCCGACCGAGGACATCACGAACACGCGGCGGATCTCCGCCGTCTACCTCCGCGGCACCGCGCTCGACCGGGACGCGCTTCGGGGACGCATCCTGGGACAGGCCGCTCAGTAGCTCACTCCGTTCAGCTATCATGGAGGCATGAACGGAGCAGCGTGCATCCCGAACATCGGTGCGATCCAGCGCCGACGGCGCTTCTGGCCGGGTGTCATCTCTCTCGTGCTCGGCCTCGCACACGGTGCCGCAGTCGTGGTCTGGTCGATCTCACCCCTCCTCCTCGTCCCGGCAGCGGTCCTCCTCTTCGCAGGCTTCGCGGGGATCCTTCAGTCGCGCGAGAAGACCTGAGTGCGACTCGCATCGCGCGGTCTGCGCGACTTAGGCGGAGGAGTCGAGCACATTGAGGATCCGGCGGAGCTCGCGCGCGTCAGGGCCCAGGCCAAAGGCGTGCTCTTCCGAAGCTCCATGGCGACGGGCGCGGTGATGATCGGGCTCGTGCTGCTGGTCTGGCTGACCTGAGACCTGGCGATCCGTCGGAGCCAGCGCGCCGTCTTGACCCCCTTCATC
>JAHEKM010000129.1 GCA_024638325.1 Gemmatimonadota bacterium
CTCGAGAGCCTTCAGTCGGGTCTCCCTGGCCTCGAGGTCAAAGGTACCCCCTGAGCTCGTGGACCCTGTCGCCCAATTCTCCCAGATGGTGGAGCTGTTCTTTGTTCATCGTCTGTGCCGTGCGGCGGCGTGTGCGGGCGGAAGTGGCGGAGGGGCCGCCCACCCGGACGGCCCCTCCAATCATCGGCACCGAAAGCTACCCCGCTTCGGGCCTCCCGAGTACTCCCGCCCCTCGGGTCAGAAGAGCTGCTCGCCCTTGGCCAAGATGTCGTTGAGGGCATCGCTCCAGAACTGCTGTCCGGGTCCTTCCGCGATCTCTTCCCCGACCTGCTCCACGAACTCCTTCCAGGACTTCTCGATCTCCTCCTCGAAGTCCTCCTTGAGCGTGCCCGCCTCGAGAGCGTTCGCGTGCCGGTCGGCGTTGTACATGATCATGTCCGAAACGAGCACCCGAGCCAGCCGCTTGGCCTTGTCGGTCGGGTCCCGCTTTCCGAAACGGAAGCCCGTGGCCGGGGCCTCTGCGGCAGGCTCTTCGACCGCCACTGGCTCCGGCTCCACCGGCTCGGGAAGGTCGGGCAACGGCGGGGGCGGCAACGGGTCGGGAACGGCGGCCACGGGCTCCGGGTCCGGCTCCGGGAGTGGCGGTGGGGGCAGCGGGTCGGGCACCGAGGGCGCTACCGCAGGCGCGGCCGCCGCCGCGGCGACCTCCTCGGCCGGCTTCTCGATCCGAAAGACGTCGCCGCACGAGCTGCACCGCGCGTTGACGCCCTTCTCGGGGATCTTGTTCGAGTCCACGGGAAAGGACGAGGCGCATGCGGGGCAGCTTACAGTGATGACCATGGTGGCTTCAGTTCAGGTTGTCATTGAGGGAAGAGGATTTCCTGGGGCTTGTTGGCCCGGGTCCGTTGGTCGTGCGCGACCAGCGCGTCCGCCTCCGCCGCGGACGCGGTCGGCAGCGTCGGGGACTGATGGCGGCGGTCGACCACGTACTTCGAACCCGGCAAGGACTTCGCGTACGCCTTCATCTCCGCCGCCAGCTCGCTGATCTGTCCGGTGTGCTCGAAGACCTGGAACTGGTTCGTGACCACCCCGATGGACAGAGCCATCAGCGGGATCCTGTGGATGTTGCCTCGACGGTCCTTGCCGAGGAAGTAGCCCGCCCGGCGGTCCTCTTCCGTGTACTGATACGGTATCAGCTCGTCGAACAGCTTGATGATCTCGTCACAGGTCGCCTCCAAGTGCTCGAGCGGGACGTTGAAGATGAAATCGTCCCCCCCGATATGGCCCACGAACCCACCAGGCGCGAGGCCGCGCACGATGTCGCGCAGGATCTTGGAGAGGAATCGGATGACCCCGTCGCCGTAGGCGTACCCGTAGCGGTCATTGAATTCCTTGAAGTGATCGAGGTCCGCGTAGCACACCGCGAAGAGCTCGCCCGCCTCGAGCCGCGCCTGCATGTCGCGAGCGATGTGGTTCGTGCCAGGCAGCCGCGTCGTCGGGTGCACCGACACGTCACGGTCGGCGCGCCGGACGACCTGATCCAACCGCAGAAGCTGCTCCCGCTCGGGAAGGCCGTCGGTCACGACCTCGTCGGCGCCCGCGGCCAGGAGGTCGGCCGAGACGCTTGCCGCGCTCTCCGGAATCATGACGACGACGGGGATGATGCCGGTAAACGGGTCCTGCTTCAGGGAGACCGCGAGCTCCGCCGTCTCTCCCACGTCCGAATCCTCGTCCAACACCACGCACGCGGGAAACGAGCGGTTCAGGAGCGCGCGCACCTCGTCCGAGCTCTGCACCGTCACCATCTCCAACTCGTGCTCGCGCGCGAAGCGCATGACGAGGTCGGACGGTGTGGTACGACCGGGTCCGAAGTAGAGGATCGTTCTGTCGGAGGCCATGTATCCTCGTGCGGGGGGCGCACCAGCCCGGAGGTTACCCAGGGCCCGAGGGCGGTGTCAATCTAGCCGGGAGTGCTTGCGCAGGGCCAGGAAATCTATGTGCCGCGCTTCTTTGTCCACTTTCACGACCTGTACCTCCACGCGGTCACCGAGCCGGAAGCTGCGCCCGGTGCGCGCACCCACCAGGGCGTATCCTCCTGCGTTGAACTCGTAATAGTCGTCCTCGAAGGTGCGGACGTGGACCAGTCCCTCGACGAAGTAGTCGTCCAGCGTCACGAACGCCCCGAACGGTGCCACCCCCGTGACTCGACCGTCGAACGTCTCTCCGAGGTGCCGCTCCATGAACTCGACCTTCTTGAGCGCGACGGTGGCACGCTCGGCCCCCTCGGCGGCCTGCTCGCGGACACTCGAGTGTTCCGCCACGGCTCGGAGCTCCTCTTCGGAGAGCCCCGAGAGTGGCGCTTCGCCGAGCAGCTCGGCCGCCAACAGGCGGTGCACCACCAGGTCGGGGTAGCGTCGAATGGGCGAGGTGAAGTGGGTGTACCCTCCAGAAGCTAGCCCGAAGTGACCCATGTTCTCGGTGTCGTAGCGGGCCTTCTTGAGCGTCCGGAGTACCAGCGTGGAGACGAGCGTGTGGGCCTCGGGGGTCCTCGGCGCCTCCAGCAGTCCCTGAACGTCGAGTGGCTTCAGGCGCTTGCGCCGAGGTACGGATACCCCCAGCGGCTCGAGGGCCTCGGCCAGCTCGGCAACCTTCTCCGGCGAAGGCGCCTCGTGAATCCGGAAGATGGAGTCGCCCCCGCGAGCCTCGAGGTCCTGCGCCACCACCTCGTTCGCCAGAATCATGTAGTCCTCGATGAGGCGATGGCTCTCGTGTCGCTCGCGGCGCTGGATGTCGACGGGCGCCCCCTCTCGGTCCAGGACGACCTTGGCCTCCGGGATGTCGAGGTCGAGAGCGCCCCGTGCGCGCCTGGCCGCTCGCACCCCCCTCGCGTAGTCGTCCAGGCTGCGGAGGGCCGCGTCGACCTCCGGCTCGATCGAGGTCCCGGCGTCGAGGACCGCCTGAGCGTCCTCGTACGAGAGCGCATGCCGGCACCGGATGGTGGTCCTCTCGTAGCGACGCTCGTGCACCCTGCCGTCGTGGTCCAGCACCATGAACACGGAGACGGCGAAGCGGGGCGCGCCCACCATGAGCGAGCACACGTCGGACGAAAGCACGTGGGGCAACATCGGAATCGCCCTGTCGACCAGGTACACGCTCGTGCCTCGGCTCAGTGCCTCCCGGTCCACCTCACTGCCCGGCTCGACGAAGTGCGAGACGTCGGCGATGTGCACGCCGACCTCGGCTAGACCGTCCTCGCGCAGCGCGATCGACAGAGCGTCGTCGTGGTCCTTCGCGTCGGCCGGGTCGATGGTGAAACAGAGGAGGTCGGTGCGATCGACGCGGTTCGCCCCGGGTGTGCGGGCCCGTTCGTCGGCAGCGCGCTGGGCCGCCTCCAGCACCTCGGGTGCGAACTCCAACGCGAGGCCGAACGCATACGCCACGGCGAGGACGTCCACGCCGGGGTCCGCGAGTGGGCCCAGCACCTTGTCGATTACGCCGGTCGGCCGGGTCTTCCGATCGCCGTAGGTACGGATCCCCACCACCACGACGTCGCCGTCTCTCACCTCTGACAGATCCGGCCGCGGAATGAGGATCTCACGCTCGAGCTTGCCGCTCAGCGGGACAACGAACGAAACCCGCTTGATGCGATGGAACGTGCCGACCACGGTCTCGACGGCGCGCTCGAGCACCTCGACCACCCGGCCTTCCGGATTCCTGCCTCGGGGTCGGCGATCGATCATGGCCACGACGCGGTCCCCGTCCATGGCCGATGCGAGGAGCCCGGCCGGGACGAACACGTCGTCGCCACCGTCCTCGACGCGCACGAACCCGTCGCCCGCGCGGATCAGGGAAAGACGGCCCGTCGCCTGGTCGCCCGACAGCGTCGCGACGAAGCGATGCCCCTTCACCCGTCGGATCGCCCCCGCACGCTCCATCCCCTCCAACAGGCGCCGAAAGGACCTGTAGTCGGCCGTGGGGATGCGAAGGGCGCGAGCGAGTTCCTTGGGTTTCTGCGCGCGGGGCGCCGCACTCAGGGTGCGCAGGACGCGCGCCCGAAGCGCCTCGGCGGATTCGCTCACCGTCCGGTCCGCACCGAGACCACAGCGCTCCACGCGGGAGCGCCGAACACGACGTCCGGAACGAGGCGCAAACGCGGCGAAGACCGGTCCCCTCTGGCCGACAGGTAGGCGTCGGCCGCCGAGATCAGGTGGTTCGCGATCACGACGCCCAACGCGGTGGTGGCGTGGCGGAAGCGCGCGTCGCTCTCCTCGATGAGGTCGGCCAACTCGGCTCTACCGGCCGGCGCTCCGGACCAGTCCCACAGGAGCGAGGTGGGGTACGCGAAGTCGTCGTAGTACGCGAGGGCGCTCTGATAGCCAGGGTCGGTCGGCGGCACGGGGCCACCTCCCGGTATGAAGATCTGCATGGCGCGCGCCCAGATCGATCCATTGTATGTCGAAGGGTCTGGTTCGGGTTGTACGCCCGCCGCGACGGGATCCGAGTCGTAGGCGCCCGACGCGTCCCATACACTGAGGGTTTCGTAATAGTCGAAGTCACCGTCCACTCTCGGCCCGGTCTGGATACGTGCTTCGTTCCACGCGAAGTCGCGGTAGCGGGTCCGGTACTCCCCGCCGGCGTGGCGCCGCTCGAAGAAGACCGCCCAGCCCAGCACTTCGACGGCGGCATAGACCCACTTCCGTCCCTGACCGAGCCGGTGCTGGCCCGCGCCCGGAAGAAGCAGCGAGAGCGCGGCGGGGGCGAGCGATGGCGGCGAGCCTGGACCTTCTTGCCGGGGCACACCCGCGGCCGCGTGGAGCGCCGGCGTGGAGTGTCCCGGGTCGGTCCAACGCAGCTGCGCGTGGACGGCGCCCGGGGCGCTCGTCGTCGCGGCCGTGCCCAGCGCGACGATGAGAAGGACGCGGGTCAAAGTCCGATCGCGAAGGTGACGTGGACCGGCTCCGTCTCACCCGTGATCGTTGAGACGGCCAGCGACTTCGCGATGGACATGTCCAGGCGGTCGTAGCGAATGCCGAGGCCCACCCGGGCGCCGTCTTCGGGGTCGGCGCCCTCGAACTCGTCGAGGAGGTCCGAGAACACGTAGCCTGCGCGCAGCGAGAGCGCGTCCTGACGCCCCGCCGTGAACTCGCTGCCGATGTAGAGCGACGGGCTGCCGGGATCGCGTAGCCGATCCTGCACCTCGAGCCCCAGCCATCCTCCGAAGTCGTCCCGCTCGGTGAACACGTCCAGGATATCGTAGGACGCCGCGACGCGGAGCCGCGAAGGCAGCGGATCGGCCTGCTCGACGTTCAAGACCTGCAGCTTCGGGCCTACGTGGGCGACCATCGCTCCGACGGTCAGGCGTTCGAGCGGCTCCGCCTGCGCCCCGATGTCGAACGCGTAGGTCGTGGCCGTGGTCCCCGCGTCCTGGCAGTCGCCCCGACACGAGAGCCGGAACTGGACGATCTTGAAGCTGACACCGACGTTCAGGCCCTCCAGTGGGCTCGCGGCGGCCGAGATCACACCCAGGTGATTCCGCACCGAGATGGTACCGGTCACGTTCCCGAACTCGTCCGTCTGGTCGAGGTCGCCCACGTCCAGAAGGAGGTAGGAGGCGCCCAGGGTGCCTCGTCCCGGAGACGCGAAGAGGAGCGAGGCAGCCGTTGCCGTGCCGGCGACCTGCTCTCCCCGAAAGAGCACCACCTGATTGCGGGAGACTCCAGCCAGTCCGGCCGGATTCCAGAACGCGCTCTCCGGGCCCTCGACGGCCGTCATCGTCCGCCCGAGCGACACCGCCTGGGCGCCGACCGGCAGCAGCAGGAACAGCGCGCCCTCGCCTGCCGACCCTTCCTGGGCCCGAACAGGCGTGCCTGTGGCGCAAACGAGCGCCACGAGAGCGAGGAGGCTAAGGGGACGCACGTTCATCGTCAGGGGGGACGCGAAAGCCCAACCGGCCCAGGTGGGCCCTGTTCTTTCGCCAGGAGTCGAGGGGCTTCACCCACAGGTCCAGGTACACACGGCGGTCGAGAAAGTGCTCGATCTTGGCCCGCGCCGCCGCGCCGAGCGCCTTGATCGCCGCCCCACCCTTCCCGATCAGTATTCCCTTCTGGGACTTCCGCTCCACGTAGATGTCGACGTGGATGTAGAGCGGGTCCTGGCCCTCGCGCATCTCCTGGACCTGGCAGAAGACCGAGTAGGGAATCTCCTGCTCGTACTGCTCGAAGATCGTTTCGCGGACCAACTCGGCCACGAAAAAGCGCACGGGGTCCGAAGCGATCTCGTCCTCGGGGTAGAGGAACGGTGACTCAGGGAGCTCCGAGCTTATCGCCTCGAGGAGCTCCGGACAGCCGTCGCCCTGGACCGCAGAAACGCGGCGAATCCGGGCCTCCGGGAGTCGCTCGGTGATCCAGGACTGCCACGCGTCCACCGCCTCAGTCGGAGCCGCATCGACCTTGTTGAGCGCGACGTGGAGGGGCACCCGGACGTCCCCCAGCACCTCGCCGATGCGGGCGACGTCCCGGTCCGAGGGCGGACGCGTCGAGTCGACGACGAGCAGAACGACGTCCGCCTCCGCGAGGGCTTCCTCGGCCGCGGCGCGCATCGTCTTGCTCATCAGGTCGCGGCCCTCGAGCAGACCCGGCGTGTCCAGGAAGATCAATTGCGCCGACCCCTCGGTGAGGATGCCGGTGACACGCTGCCACGTGGTCTGGGCCTTGGGCGTGACGATCGACAGGTGCTCACCCACGAGTTGGTTCATGAGCGTCGATTTGCCGGCGTTCGGCATCCCGACGAGGGTGACGTACCCCGCTCGGGTGGCCCCTTCGGGCATTGAATCGGTCGGTCGGTTCAAAGGGATCGCGCCACGCTCCGCGAGGGGTCATGTTCCTCGGCCTAGGACGGGCGAAAAGCTAAACCTTGCACCGCTTTGGAGGCGACCTTGCCAGGACTGCTCCCCCACGTCGACCCCGACGGCCTGCTCGAGTACTCGGTGGTCTATACCGACCGGGCGCTGAATCACATGTCGCAGGCCTTCCGGACGGTCATGAACGACATCGCCCGGACGCTGAAGGTCGCGTACGGAGCGGATGCCGTCGCGGTCGTGCCCGGGAGCGGGACGTTCGGCATGGAGGCCGTTGCGAGGCAGTTCGCCACGGGGCGGCAATGCTTGGTGGTGCGAAACGGATGGTTCAGCTACCGCTGGACCCAGATTCTCGAGACGGGCGACATCGCTGCCGGGCACACGGTGCTCAAGGCCCGCCAGATCGGCGACGGGTCGCAGGCTCCGTTCGCGCCCGCCCCGATCGAAGAGGTCGTGGCTGCGATCCGGAGCGAGCGGCCGGGCGTCGTGTTCGCGCCCCACGTGGAAACGGCTGCGGGCATGATCCTGCCCGATGACTACGTGAGGGCCGTGGCCGACGCAGCGCGCGAGGTCGGTGCGCTCACGGTCCTCGACTGCATCGCGTCGGGCTGCATCTGGGTCGACATGCGGGCGCTCGGTGTAGACGTCCTGGTGAGCGCCCCCCAGAAGGGTTGGACCGGCTCGCCCTGCGCCGGCCTCGTCATGATGGGTGAGCGCGCCCTCGAACGGCTCGAACGCACCACCAGCACGAGCTTCGCGTGTGACTTGAAGAAGTGGCTACAAATCATGCGTGCGTACGAAGATGGCGGGCATGCATATCACGCGACCATGCCCACGGACGGGCTGCGGACTTTTCGTGACGCCCTGAAGGAGACCGAGGCGGTCGGTTGGGACACGACCAAGGCCAAGCAGGTCGAGCTCGGCTCCGAGATCCGCCAGCTCCTCGAGGGAGCGGGATTCCCCAGCGTTTCCGCGGACGGCTTCAAAGCCCCGGGGGTCGTGGTCAGCTACACGACGGACGAGGGCATCAGCAGTGGCCGGAAGTTCGCAGCCGTCGGGGTGCAGATCGCGGGAGGTGTACCCCTCATGTGCGACGAGCCAGAAGGGTTCCAGACCTTCAGGCTCGGGCTCTTCGGGCTCGACAAGCTGGAGGACGTCCAGGGTACGGTGGAACGCTTCCGGGACGTCCTGGGGAGGCTCGGCTGATGAACTGGGAGGCGATCGGGGCTGTGGCCGAGCTCCTGGGGGCGCTCGGTGTCATCGCTTCCCTCGCCTACCTCGGCCTCCAGGTGCGCCAAAACACGCGACAGATGAGGCTCAATGCGGAATCGCTGGGGATGACGCACGAGATGGGTGGCGCTCAGATGTCCATCTCGATCGCGACCCAGGTGATGGGTGACCCCGATTTCGCCGAGCTTCTGCGTAGGGCACGTGACGAGGACGTCGAGTTGACAGCGGTCGAGCGGCTCAGGTGGGGCACGTACCTTTGGACTTCCCTGCTGGTGTTTCAGGCTGGGTACCAGAACTACCGCAAGGGCCTGGCGGATCCCGACTCGTGGGAGGGGCACGCCCGCAACCTGACCCCGCTTCTGTCCAGCCCTGGCGCGCGCGTGTGGTGGGACCGTAATCGCGGGCGTTTCGCGGACTCCTTCGCGAAGTACGTGGACGGAGAGCTAGACCGACTCCCGCAGAACGCGGGGTGATCGGGCCTCACTGGGTACGGTCACCTCGCTCGCCTTCCTACCCCTGCACACGATTTGAGCGGCCGCCTACCGCCGGCGCCGCCCCGAAACGAAGAACGGCCCGCCTGGCTAAACCAGACGGGCCGTTCAACATGGAGTCGGCGACGACGTACTCTCCCACC
>JAHEKM010000130.1 GCA_024638325.1 Gemmatimonadota bacterium
ACTCCGTTCCGTCGCCTCGGCGGCGACAGTGAGCCCCTGCTCCCGCGCGGCCTCGGTCGTCGCCGGACCGAGCGTCACCACCGCCGCCTCGGCCAGGAGGCTCCTCCACTCCGGACCCATCGCGACGAAGCCGCGAACGGTCGAAGGGCTGGTGAAGGTGATACCGTCGACGCCCCGCCTCAACTCCTCGAGTGCCCCTCCGCCGGGGGCGAGGAGCAGGGTGCGATACGCGATCACGTCGTCGACCCGCGCCGCACCGCGCCGCGACAGCGTCTCGGCCAGGGAAGCACCGGCGATGTCGGCCTGGGTCAGGAGCACGCTCGCCCCCTCGACGTCGGGCAGCGCCTTGGCGAGCGCACGCGAGCGCTGCTGCGTGGGTACGAAGGCGGCCTGGAGGCCGTGCCTGGCGAGCTCGAGAGCCGTGCTGTCGCCCACCGCTGCCAACCGCGCCGTCGTCAGCGCCGCGGCGACGAGACCCCGTGCCTGCAGGCGCGCCACGACGAAGCGTACTCCGTTCGAGCTGGTGAACACCACCCAGTCGTACGCCTCGACCCGATCCAACGCCGCGTCGAGCCCTTCCCAGGACTCCGGCGCTCGGATTTGAATGGTCGGACAGAGGAGCGGCGTCGCTCCTGCTTGCTCCAGCGCGCCCGCCAGCTCACCGGCCTGCTCGGCTGCGCGGGTGACGACCACGCGCACCCCCAGGAGCGTGGGGGTTCGACCGATGGGCGAATTCACCGGAGCAGCTCCCCCGCGCCGCTCTGGAGCAGCTCGGCCGCGACCGCCCTTCCGAGCTCCAACGGGTCGTCGCCGGACGCGGACGCACGCACCACACGGGAACCATCGACCGCGCCTACCCAGGCGGCCAGGCGCAGACCGCCGACCGACGCCTCCGCGTACGCGCCGATGGGCCTCGCGCATCCACCTCCCAGCTCGCCGAGGCAGACCCGCTCGGCAGTCGTCGTGCGTCGCGCTTCCGGGTCGTCGATCCGAGCCAAGGCGGCGGCGAGGGTAGCGACGGATCCGTCCCCCTGCGCGCGCGCCTGCACGCCGAGGGCTCCCTGCCCCGGCGCCGGAGGGCACGCGCTCGGGTCGAAGCGCTCGCTGACGAGCGCGTCCAGTCCGAGCCGTGTCAGCCCAGCAGCCGCGAGCACGATCGCGTCGTACTCGCCGGCCTCCACCTTGCGCACCCGACTGTCGACGTTGCCCCGCACGGGCACGACACGCAGGTCGGGTCGCACCGATCGGACGAAGCAGGCGCGCCGGGGACTGGAGGTCGCCACGGTGGCAGCCTCGGGCAGGGTGTCCAACGTCCAACCCTCACGAGCCACGAGCACGTCGGCGGCATCGTGCCTCAGCGGGACGGCCGCGACCGGGACGCGTTCGTTCTCCGACGTGGGCAGGTCCTTCAGTGAGTGCACGGCCAGGTCCACTCGCCCGTCGAGCAGAGCCTGCTCGATCTCGGAGGTGAAGAAGCCGATCTCTCCGGGTCCTCCCGTGAGGGGCCCGTGCTGGGTATCCCCCCTGGTGATGACCGTTACGAGCCGCACGTCGGTGCCGGGCAGCTCGTCCTTGAGCCGGTCCGCGACCCACCCGGCCTGCCACAGCGCCAGTGTCGAGCCACGTGTGCCGATGCGCACCGCGCCCTCCGACACTTCTACTCCGCCGGCATCCGCTGACGGAGCGCGTCCGTGCCAAACTCCCGAGCGACTCGGCTCACCCCGATCGTCAGCATGCAGAAGGGGCCGGTTTCGTGCGGGAGGGTCCAGCGATGACGCGCATCTGTGTGGCGATCGTGCCGAGGTCTGCCGTGTGGAGCGTGCCGGTCGGGTCGGGTCTCAGGCCCTCTGTACCCTGCCCGCGGTGCTCCCGTGCCAGAGAACGTAGACGACTGCCGCTGCCCCGCCCACCCCACCCACGACCGGTGACGGGTGGAAGACCGCCGCCGCCGCGACGAAGAGAAGGACTCTTCCGCCGGTGGGGAGCGGTCCGAGCGCATACCCCTCCAGCGCGGCGGCGAACGCCGCGAGCGCCACCATGGCCAGAGCGGCCCAGCCCAACACCACGATGAGCGGGCCGCCGAGCACCAGTGCGGGGTGCACCACCATCAGGAGCGGGATGAGGTAGAGCCCCTTGGCGTACTTCCACGCGTGCAGGCCCGTCTTCATCGGATCGGAGCCCGCGACCCCCGCGGCCGCGTAGGCAGCCAAACAGACCGGTGGCGTCACGTTGGAGTCCTGGGAGAACCAGAACACGACCATGTGCGCCACCAGAACCGGCAGACCGAAGTCGTTCACGAGCGCCGGGCCCGCGAGGATGATCAGCACGATGTAGCTGGCGGTCACCGGCAGCCCCATGCCGAGCACCAGGCTGGCGAGCAGCAGCAGGAGCAGCGCGAGCAGCAGGTTGCCCTGCGAAAACGAGAGCATCAGGGCGGAGAACTTCAGGCCAAGACCCGTCAGCCCCACCACACCTACGATGATGCCGGCGATGGCGCACGCGAGGCTGACCGGGAGCGTGTTACGACCGGCCAGGACGAAGCCGTCGACGGTGCGAGCGAAGCCCTCGGCGAGCCAGTCGGACACGGACGGCGCGGTCACAGGCTGGTCGACGCGACGGCCGGGACCGGAGTCGCCCATGCTAGCGCGCAGTCGGTCCCAGCCCGCGCGCGCGCCGGCCAACAGCACGATCGAAACGCACGAAAGGAACCCCACCCGCGTGACCGACAGGTCCATGACGAGCGCCCCGATCAGCACGGCGAGCGCGAGCAGGAAGTGCCATCCGCGCGCCATCGTCGTGGTCAGGCGTGGCAGTTCCGATGCCGGCAGGCCCTTCAAGCCGCGCGCCTGCGCGACCAGGTGCACGAAGACGAAGACCGTCCCCATGTACAGGATCGCCGGCACGAGCCCGGCTCGCACGATCTCCAGATACGGGAGGCCGGTGTACTCGGCCATGAGGAACGCACCGGCGCCCATGATCGGGGGCAGCACCTGACCTCCGGTGCTCGCCGCCGCCTCGATGCCGCCCGCCTCGTGGGGCTTGTAGCCGACCCGCTTCATCAGCGGAATCGTGAAGGCTCCGCTCGTAACCACGTTGGCAATCGCGCTACCGGACACCGACCCCATGGCGGCGGAGGCGACCACCGCCGCCTTCGCCGGCCCACCGGACTGCTTGCCCGTGAGTGAGTAGGCCAGGTCCATGAAGAACTGGCCGGCTCCGGTCACCTCGAGCAGCGCACCGAAGAGGATGAAGACGAAGACGAAGGTCGCGGCCACCCCGAGCGGGATCCCGTAGATGCCCTCCTGACCGAGGTACAGCTGGCTCATGATGCGACCCGTCCCGTATCCGCCGTGGCGCAGGAGCCCCGGCAGGAAGGGACCGGCGTACGCGTAGACGACGAACACCACGGCGATCAGCGAGATCGCCAGTCCCAGGGCGCGGCGACTCGCCTCGAGTAACACGAGCACGGCCACGACACCCGCGGCGACGTCGATCGCGTTCGGTGCGCCGGCGCGCGCCACGATGGCGTCCAGATTGACGGTCAGATACAGCGCGCTGGCTACTGCGAGGGCCATGAAGAGGCCGTCGATGACCCAGCCGACCGCGCGTGCCGCGCCGTCGCGTCGGCGACCTGGGGACGCGAAGACGAGAAAGGCCAGGACCTCGACCGCGGCCAGGTGGAAGCCGCGCTGGTAGAAGAGCCCGACCGGCCGGACTCCGGCCGTGAAGAGCTGGAAGAGGGAGAGCCCGACCGCGATGACGATGAATGCCGTGGCGGCGAGCGCCGGCAGCTTCAGGTCACGGGCCGGCCGCGGTGCAGCGACGCCCGAGGGCGTCGTCACGGAGACGGAATCAGCCGCTCCGGCACCTCGTATCCCTCGTCTTGCAGGTACCTCACGACGCCGGGATGGAGCGGGATGGGTGAGACGTCGAGCGTGTACTCGGCCGTGATCCGGCCGGCCACCGGGTGCACCTGAGCGAGCTCGGCCTGGGCCTCCAGAAGGACCCGGATCAGCTGGTACGCGAGCTCTTCGTCCATGTCCGCGCGGACGACCAGCACGTTGGGCGTGCTCAGCGAGGGTACCGGCGCGTCCTGGCCCCGGTACGCGCCCGCGGGAATGAAGTCCCGCCGCACCGTGGGGTCGACGGCGGCGGTACGCGCGACCTCGTCGTCGCTGATCGGCACCAAGCGCACGTCCCGCGCGGTCGCCAGGTCCATGATGGAGCTGGTCGGCGGACCGGCGCTCCAGAAGCCGGCATCGACGGTGCCGTCTCGAATGCCGTTGGCGGTCTCGTTGAAGTTGAGCCGCTGCGGAGCGAAGTCCTCGTAGTCGATGCCGTTCGCCTCCAGCAGGGTGCGGGCGCCGACCTCGGTCCCACTGCCCGGGGCACCGACGGAGACTCGGCGGCCCACCAGGTCGGACAGCGACTCGATACCGCTTCCGTCCAGGGTCCCCAGCTGCAGCACGTTGGGGTAGAGCGCCACCAGCGTGAGAACCGATCCGGCCTCACCGCCCTCGAACGAGTTGGAGCCCGTGTGGGCGCCCAGCGCGTTCGTGCCCATCGAGAAGGCCACGGCGACCTGGTCGGACATCAGTAGGCTGAGGTTTTCGACCGAGCCCCCCGTGACCTCCGCCACCACCACGTGGTCGGGCAGCTCACGGCTCCAGATCTCGGCGATGGACCCACCGATCAGATAGTACACCCCTCCCGTCCCGGCGGTGGCCAATGCGAGGAAGTCGGGTCGCTCGCCGCCGCACGCGCCGAGTCCGAAGGCGCACAGCAGGGCCGCGAAGAGCGCCCGCCTCGGTGCATTCCTTTGGGTCACGCCACGTCCTCTAGCTGGGGTTCAGGGAGCCGCAAGGGTGGCGCGGCGACGTCCATTTGGCAAAGGGGTGCCCGGGCGGAACGAATGTTTCGAGATCCGCCCGCGGACGGCTCAGGCGGCCGGGTCTCCTGTCACATGCCGGCCCGGGTGAGGAACCAGGCCGCGATCAGGGCGATGACGAACAGGATCCCCAGCTGAATCGCGGCGGCGCTCGCGAAGGAGCGCTTCTTGTCGATGGCGTGAATGCCCTGCGCGGTCACGAGGGAAGCCCAGATCTGCGACAGATCCATCGCCTGGAAGATGTTGGCCACGTACCCCTCGGGCAGAAAGAAGAAGAACGTCGACAGGTTGATGGTGAGCTGAGGATTCTCCGCCGTGATGCGCATCGGTGTGAGCAGGACCGCCGTGAGCGTCGGAATGACCGCGGCGTGAACGCCGACGGCCAGATACTGCTTGTACGTCCCCTCGTCGCCGAGCACGAACGCGAAGATGAACGTCGTGACGCCGGCACCGATGAAGGCGAAGACCAGGAAGGCGACCGCGGGGGCGACGATGGAGATCGTGCGGACGAGAGTGCGAGCGCTCTCGGGGATCTGCTGCATCTGGCCGCCGCTGGCGATGACGGCACGCCGCTGAGACTCCGTCAGGACGTCGAGCGGGATGAGCGCCACGGAGAGTGACAGGAGCGCCGAACCCACGATCATGGCCCCGACCCAGCGCGGGTGCTCGGCCAACGTGTCGCCCAACTTGCCGGGACTGACGAAGGCCTGGACCAGGCGCGTCAGGAGAGGTGGCGGAGGCGCGTCGTTCAACGGTCAGCGCTCCCGCAGCTGCACACGCGAGACCCAACGCACCTGCGTCGGGAGCTGAGCAGGGAGAAGCGCGACGCGAACGCTGCCCCGCCCCTGCATGACGGACTCGCTGTCGTAGAGCAGGCCGGCCGCCGCGTCCCAGCGGAGGCTGCCGCTCACATCGGCCTCGAACGTCTGTCGGATGGCAGCACCCTCGATGCTGAGGGCCTGCGACACCGTCGCGGTACCGGCGAACGCGATGTCCGTCAGCGCCCGCCCGCCTGCCTGTGACCCACCCTCCGCAGTGTACGTCAGCACCGACACGACGCTCGTTTCCCCCGCCTCCGTCGTTTCGCTGTACCGGACCGAATCGACCCAGCTGTCTCCGTTCGACGCCGCCCGGCCCGACAGGCGGGGGAACAGGGTGTGCGCCACGAGCGGGGCGGCGAAGACCTGTCCGCCGCCGGTGGCTTGGGGCGAGGCGACCGACAGTGCTCGTCCGCGGTCGTCCAGATCGAACTGGAACGATCCCTCGATTGCGTCTTCACTCAGCGCCATCGGCTCCGTCATGGGGGTGACGACGTCGGCCGCCAGGCTCTCGAGCCTCGCGGTGACCGTGGGCCCGTTCGGGCCGGGGGCATAGCGGAGGACATAGGTGGCCGCGCTGCGCGCCCCGATCTCGACCTCCTGGCCGAGGCCCTCGAGACCCAGCGTGAGCGTGTCGCCGACCACGTAGGTCACCTCGGGCGACGCGGGCACGACATACCCGAGCGTCGCCGAACCGCTCGCGCAGGCCGCCGACAGCGCCACGAGGAAGAGAATGATCGGTGCTCGAGTGCGCATCGGTTGAGCCTCCTGATGGGCACGACTCGGTGCCCGTGGTCCGAATCCTGCTCCGGAAGAGATCGGGACGACAGTGTAGCCTACGACCGAGCGGCACGGAATCTTCGGGTCCGTACACTTGGCCGTCGATGGTCGACCTGATATCCTGAGGGCCCCGCTCGATTCAGTGAGCTGGTGCCTTACCCCGCCTCGAACTGCTAGGGCCCCATGAGCTTCCGTACCAACCCTGACCGCATCCTCGAGAACATCGATCGCGCTCGGAATCGTGACGCCGAGAGCGCGGGGCTGTATGTGGAACGTCAGGCGATGGGACGGGAGATGGACACCGAGATCCCGGACCTCGACGCGACGACCACGGAGCGGTTGAAGCGGATCTTCGGAATCCTGGAGCGAGCCTACACGAAGGCCGCCCAGCGGGCGGAGCTCGGGCGGCTGGCCTCGCGGTTCCAGGCTGTCGGGGACATCCACCACCATCATGCCCGCGGTGACGTCAGCATCTCCATCCAGTACTTGGACCATGATCGCTACGACGACGTCGGCGTGTCGCCCTTCGAGGTGAAGCCGTACCAGATCGCGGACGCCAAGAAAGAGACCAAGACCAGCCGCGCGGACGTGAACGCCCTCAAGGTGCTCCGGAAGGACCTGCGCGAAGGCATCCTGGCGGCGTACAAGAAGCTCGAGCCACGCGTGCGGGACGCGTTGCGGGACCGGGCCGACATGGGGCACGTCCAGGTCCAGGTCACCGTGGATCTTCGCCCGGCCGAATGATCTGCCGCTCGGCCCCCCACCGGGTCGAGCCATCACACTCGGCCCGCGCCGGCAGATAGGCCCAACGACGTGACGGCTCCCACGCGCGTCCTCTTCATCTTTCTCGACGGTGTCGGCATCGGCGTCGCGGACCCGGACGTGAATCCGTTCGTGGCAGGAGCTGCCGGACTACCCGGGTGGTCGGCCCTGATGGGCGCGAAGCCCCCCACGCTGGACGCGCCCCGGACCGTCGGGGCCCGTGGGCATGCGTTCCCGCTCGATGCCACGCTCGACATGGACGGGACCCCGCAGAGCGGCACCGGCCAGGTAGCCCTGCTGACGGGCGAGAGCGCGGCCGAGATCTTCGGTCGACACTTCGGTCCGTGGACCCCCGTGTCGCTCCGTCCCGTCGTCGAGGAGCGGAGCCTGCTCCGTCGCGGCCTGGACCACGGCCTCGAGGTCGGGTTCGCGAACGCCTATCCGCGTGGCTGGCCGGGACCAGCGGGAGGACGGAGGCTCGCGGGTCCACCGCTCGCCGCGCGAGGAGCCGGCGTGCTGGACCGACACGAGGAGGCTCTTGCGAACGGGCGGGCCGTGGCCAGCGAAATCGTCAACGACGGGTGGAGAAACCGGCTCGGGCACGCGTCGGTACCGAGCATCACTCCCCGGGAAGCCGGCGCCAACCTCGCGACCATCAGCCGCACTGCCCAGCTCACGCTATACGCCCACTACGCCACCGACACGGCCGGCCACCGAAAGGACATGGACCCCGCCCTCGCCGCGCTCGCGCGCGTGGACGCATTCCTGTCCGGCGTGCTCGACGCACTCGACGCGGATACGCTGCTGCTGGTGGCCAGCGATCACGGCAACCTCGAGGACGTAAGGGGAGGGCATACACGCAATCCGGCGTTGGGCATGGCATCGGGCCCAGGCGCCGAGGCGGCGGCCGAGCTCACCGACATTCGCGGCGTCCCCGCGTTCGTGCTCGCTAGCCTGGGGGCGGCCGCTCCCTAGGACCGTCTGCGTCGCGTTTGGCCATGCGGGCGCCCGAGGCGCACCGCGATCGTGCTCGTATGACGAGCCGACCTCGCATTCTCGGGCAACTCCTCGTGCAGGAGGGTCGGATTTCGGCCGAGGCACTCGATATAGTGCTCGATTCCGAGCGGCGTCACGGCGAGCGCATCGGCGAAGCGCTCGTCCGTACGGGGCGAGCTTCTGCGGAGGATGTGGCCAGAGCCCTCTCGGTACAGCTTGGCCTGCCGTACGCGGCGCCCCCACTCGCGCCCGACCGGGCGGCCCTTCTGACGGTGAGGCCGGAGCTGGTGCGGGCCCATCTCCTTCTGCCGCTCGCGGTGACCCAGCGGACCCTCCAAGCTGCGATGGCCGACCCGCTCGACC
>JAHEKM010000131.1 GCA_024638325.1 Gemmatimonadota bacterium
TCGGCCCGCCTATTCCTCGCACGGTGGCACCTCGACGACGCGCGCGACGTAGGCGGTGCCCAGGCCGTCGTGCCGATACTGCTGCCCGTGGCAGACGACGAGCGAGCGGCCGAGCTCGTCGACGCGGTCGACGACCTGGTGCGCTACTCCGGAGTCGGTTACGACGACCCGCTGGGCTGGTTCGCCGCGGCCGAGGTGGCCCGGTCGCGGCTCGAGGCGCCCTCCCTGGCGCGAGGGCTGTACCTCGCCTACGCCGACACGTACCCCGGGGACCCGTGGGCGCCGAAGGCGCTGCTCGGCGCGCTCAGCGTCGCGCTCAGCGAGGAGGACCGGGGCTGGCTGCGCGGACGCCTGGAGGCCCACCGGGACAGCCCTTACGTTCAGGCCGCGCGGGGAAGCGCCCCCGCGGGTATCGAGTCCCTGGAGGAGGAATTGCAGGAACGGCTGCGTGAGCTCGCGTCACGGTGAAGCTGGAGACCGAGCTCTTCGGGGTGCGGTTCCAGAGCCCCGTGCTCCTGGCGGCCGGCACGTGCGGCTTCGGCATGGAGCTGCAGGACGTGATCGACATCGAACGCCTCGGGGGCTTCGTGACCAAATCGGTCACGCTCGAGCCCCGTGCCGGGAACGCCTCTCCCAGGGTCGCGGAGTTCGGCGGGGGCATGCTCAATTCTATCGGGCTCGCGAATCCCGGCCTCGAGCGTGTGCGCCGGGAGAAGCTCCCGTGGATCGCTGCGAACGTGAAGCGCGCGCGGGTTCTGGTCAGCCTCGCCGGGCACACCGTCGACGAATATCTACGCCTCGTGGAGGGTCTCGATGAGGGCGACGGATTCCTGGGGTTCGAGGTGAATCTCTCCTGCCCGAACGACGCCCGGCTCGGGGGAGCGCCCTTCGCGCTCGACCCGGATGCGGTCACGGAGATCGTCTCGGGGTGCAGGGCCCGGACCGAGCGCCCGCTTCTGGCGAAGCTCGCGCCCAACGATCCCGACCTTCCCACGACCGTGCGACGGGCGACCGAGGCTGGCGCGGACGGACTTACGCTCGTGAACACGGTTCCGGGCCTGCTACTGAGGACCGACGGCGCGACGGAGTTGGGGGCCGGCCCGGGAGGCGTGAGTGGACCGGCTCTGAGGCCGCTCGGACTGCGGGCCGTTTCGGACGCCAGGCCTCATACTTCGCTGCCCCTCGTCGGGGTGGGAGGTGTGTTCGCTGCTCAGGATGCCGTGGCCTACGCACGCGCCGGCGCCGCGCTGGTGCAGATGGGCACGGCGTCCTTCGCGGCTCCGCGGGCAGCCGAGCGCCTCTCCGTGGAGCTCGCCCGGTGGGGTCGCCGCAAAGGGGTCGCTTCCTGGTCCGACCTGGTGAAGGAGGGTGAGGCGTGAGCGGACGGTCCAGGGTGATCGTCGCGCTCGACACGCACTCGAGCGTGGAAGCGATGGCGCTCGTCGATCGGCTCGGGGACGATCAGGACTTCTACAAGGTCGGGCTCGAGCTCTTCACCTGGGCCGGTCCCGAGCTGGTGTCTTCCCTCGTCGATCGGGGTAAGCGCGTCTTCCTCGACCTCAAGATGCATGACATCCCCAACACGGTGAGCCGTGGGGCGAAGGCGGCCGCGGAGCTCGGCGTCGACATGCTGACGGTCCACGCCTCGGGCGGCGCGGAGATGATCGAGGCCGCCCGCGACGGGCTGGGCGACGACACGAGGCTCCTGGCCGTGACCGTTCTGACGTCACTCGCCGGGGAAGGGCTGGGCGAGGTCTGGGGCCGGCCCGTCTCCTCCGTGCCCGAGGAGGTGCTTCGGCTCGCACTGATCGCGCGCGACGCCGGGGCGGACGGGGTCGTCTCGGCGGCCTCGGAGGCGCCCCGCGTGCGCGCCAGCGTCGGGAACGACTTCCTCCTGGTCATCCCGGGCATTCGTCCGGCGGGGACGGACCGCCAGGATCAGAAGCGGGTAGCTACGCCCGCCCACGCGGTCAGGTCGGGCGCGGACTACCTCGTGGTAGGCCGGGCGATCACGCAGGCCGACGATCCCGCTGCCGCGCTCCAATCCATGGTCGCCGAGGTCACGGCGGCCGGTGGACGCCGGGGCTGAAGAAGCCGACGCCCAAAACGATCGAGTCGATGACGCTGAACGTCTTCAACACCCAGTCCCGAACGCTCGGGGCCTTCGAGCCGCTGGAGAGCGGGAAGGCTCGTGTGTACGCGTGCGGGCCGACGATCTACGATCACGCCCACATCGGCAATTTCCGGACGTTTCTCTTCTTCGACATCGTGCACCGCTACCTCGAGGCCAGCGGCTACGAGGTGCGCTTCGTCATGAATCTCACCGACGTCGACGACAAGACCATCGCGGGCGCGGTCGAGGCAGGAATGACCGTGGCCGACTTCACCAAGCCCTTCGGAGAGGCGTTCTTTTCGGATTCGGCCACGCTGGGCATCCGCCCCGCGGACTGCTACCCGCGCGCCACGGACTACATCGACCGCATGGTCGACTTCATCGGTCGCCTCGTCGACTCGGGCCACGCGTACGCGGCCGACGACGGAGCCGTGTATTTCTCGGTCGCCTCGTTCGAGAGGTATGGTCGCCTGAAAGGCATCGATACCTCGTCGCTCAAATCGGGCGCGCGGGTCGCTCACGATGAGTACGACAAGGAGGACGTGCGTGACTTCGCGCTGTGGAAGGCTGGGAGCCCTTCGGACGAGAAGGCCGGTGCCTCCTGGGACGCTCCGTGGGGTCGCGGCCGGCCTGGGTGGCATCTCGAGTGCTCGGTCATGAGCCTCACCGAGCTCGGCGACACGCTCGACATGCACCTTGGCGGTGAAGACCTGATCTTCCCCCACCACGAGAACGAGATCGCCCAGTCGGAAGCGGCGACGGGGAAGCAGTTCGTGCGCTACTGGCTACACGGCAAGCACCTCCAGGTCGAGGGCAAGAAGATGTCGAAGTCGCTCGGCAACTTCGTGACCGTTCGCCAGCTGCTGGACGAGGGCTACGACCCGGCTTCGATTCGGCATCAGCTCATCTCGGCTCACTACCGGGGTGATCTGAACTTCACGCGCGCGGGACTCGACGCTTCGCGCAGCGCCGTGCAACGACTGGTGGACTTCGAGTCGAGAACCGCCGGCGTGGACGTCTCGGACGACGCGGAGCCGTCGCCCCTGGCCGAGCTCGCGGGCGAGGGCACGTCCGCGTTCCGGGCCGCCATGGACAACGACCTCAACACGGCGGACGCCCTCGGGGCCCTCTTTACCATGATTGCGCGTGTGAACGCGGCGCTCGACGCGGCGACCTCGGTGGTCCCGGCGGACCGAGACGCCGTGCTGGCGGCCCTCGCGGGCATGGACGACGTGCTCGGGTTGCTCGAGGTGGCCAGGGCGTCGCGCACCGTGGACGACGACGTGTCCGCTTGGGTAGAGGACCTCATCGCGCAGCGGAAGCAGGCCCGACAGGACCGCGATTGGGCGAGGGCCGATGCCATTCGGGACGAGCTGTCCGCCAAAGGGATCGTCCTCGAGGACGGCGCCGGCGGTACGCGCTGGAAGGTCGTGGGCTAGTCCTCCGACGATGAACTCGAACGAGCGACAAGAGCCGGGAGTCTGGCAGCGACTGCGCCGGAGGCGCGTGACGCGAACGGTGGTCACCTACTTGGCCGCGGCGTTCGCCTTTCTCGAAGGCGTGTGGCTGTACGGGCCTGCCCTGGGCTTCGTGGACGACGTCAGCCGCGTGATCGCCGGGATCGTCGTTCTCGGGTTCCCGCTCGCTGTCGTGCTCGCATGGACCTACGACCTGACGCCTGAAGGGATCGTCCGGACGCCCGACGACGACATCGACGACGCGTCGGATTCCAGCGCCCCCGTCCTCCGGGGCTCCGCCTGGCTGCTGCTTTGTGGGGTCTTGGTCGCGGTCGGCTTCGTCTTCCGATCCATGCGGATGTAGATTCGGCACGCACGCTGGCGTAGCTCAACTGGTAGAGCAGCTGATTTGTAATCAGCAGGTTGGGGGTTCGAGTCCCTTCGCCAGCTCTGGGCCTCGCGAAGACCCGCCCGGTTCGGCGGTCCACCACCAAGGGGAGAACGCGTGCAGCTCTTGAGCGCCGAGCAGCTCACCATGCGCTATCCCGGCGGGGTTCTCGCGCTGCAGGATCTCGACCTGGAGCTCGAGCCCGGGCTCATTGGCCTCGTGGGCGCGAACGGAGCCGGCAAGAGCACCCTCATCAAGATCTTGCTGGGCCTTCTGCGGCCCACGGGCGGAAGCTCGAGGGTTCTCGGGCTCGACCCCTCCACCCAGCCCATCGAGGTTCGGCAGCGGATCGGATACCTCCCGGAGCACGACTGTCTCCCGACCGACGTGAGCGCGGCCGACTTCATCACCCATATGGCCCGGATGTCCGGACTCCCCCAGGCCTCGGCTCGCGAGCGTGCGGCGGAAATGCTTCGCCACGTCGGGCTTTACGAGGCTCGCTACCGGACCATGGACGGCTACTCGACGGGCATGAAGCAGCGCGTCAAGCTGGCCCAGGCCCTAGTGCACGATCCCCAGCTTCTCCTTCTCGACGAGCCGACCAACGGACTCGACCCTGCCGGGCGGGACCAGATGCTCGAGCTCATCCGTCGGACAGGCCGGCAGTTCGGCATCTCCGTGCTCGTTTCTTCGCACCTTCTCGGCGAGATCGAGCGGGTCTGCGACCACCTCATAGCGATCGACGGCGGCCGCCTGGTACGCTCGGCTGCCATCGGGATCTTCACTGCCCAGACCGCGGTCCTCGCGGTCCAGGTGGATCACGGTCTCGACGAGCTCAGGGGATGGCTCGATCGGGCCGGCCTGGCGGCTGAGGACGACGGCAGGGGTGGGCTACTCGTGCCGCTGGAAGCGGATGGGAGGGCATACGACCTGGTGCGGGACGGCGCGTTCGAGCTGGAACTCCCGCTGGTGCGACTGCAGCGCACGCGTCGCCAACTCCAGGACCTCTTCCGGGCCGTGGACGGGGAGCCGCCGGTGGCGTCGGCAGGCTTCGTTGCGCAGGAGGACGCGTGACGCTCGAGCCAGCCCGCACGGAGACCGGCACGATCTACGACATCGGGTACCAGCACTACGACGGCCCTCGGCTCGGCCGGGGCTACGCGGTGTCGTCCCTCTTCGGACACGGCCTCATGGCGGTCTTCGCGCTCGGCCGCGGGCTGAAAGCCAGCCTGATTCCGCTCGTTCTTGCTGCCGCCGCGATTCTTCCCGCGGCGTTCCAGGCGCTGGCTACCGCGTACACCGACGGGCAGGTGGAGCTGTTCACGTACTCGAACTACTTCATCAACGTATCCATGGTGTTCGCGTTCTTCTGCGCGGCTCGGGCCCCCGAGCTCATGAGCACGGACCAGCGCACGAAAGCGCTCGTGCTCTACCTGGCCCGGGCGCTCCATCGCGAGGACTATGTGCTCGCCAAGGTGCTCGCGCTGGTGGCCAGCGTCCTGATTCTGACGGCGACACCGCTCCTCATCCTGTTCGCCGGCCACGTGCTGGCCTCCACCGATCTATGGGCGGCGTTCCTGGCCGAGTCGCACGAGCTGCTGCCCATCTTCCTGTCGTCGTCCATGATGGCCCTCGTGTTGGGCACGTTGGCGTGCGCGATCGCGTCGTTCACGCCCCGTCGGAGCCTCGCCGCCGCGGCCGTGCTGGGCTACTTCATGCTCTCGAGGGGCATCAGCGAGATCCTGACCGACTCCATCCGGGGCATGTGGGTGGTTTGGATGGACCTGCTCGATCCGTTCGACGTCCTCGGGGGGTTCGCCGACTGGGTCTTCGGCACCGACCCGGCGATCAGCCAGTACCTCGGACCGGGTGTGTCAGGCGTACGCTTCGCGGTGGCCGGGCTCGTCTATGTCGTGCTCGCCACGGCCGCGCTCCTCCTCCGCTACAAGAAGATCGGCACATGAGCGTGCCCGACTCGACGGAGGGCGCCCGCATCCTGGTGCGAAACGCCTCCAAGTGGTACGGCAACGTGGTAGCGGTGAACGACATCTCCTTCGACCTCCGGGCCGGAGTGACCGGACTGCTCGGGCCGAACGGGGCGGGGAAGACGACGCTGCTGAGGCTCATTGCCGGCTTCCTCGAGCCGTCGTCGGGGACCGTGGAGGTCAACGGGCAGCGTTCATGGAGGCATCCCAAGATCTATCGGGAGGTCGGGATCGTCCCGGAGCGCGAGACGCTCTTTCCCTTCCTGACCGGGCGCGAGTTCGTTCGCATGAACGCGGTGCTCCACGAGCTCCCGTTCGTCGATGCCGCCACGGAGCAAGCCATAGAGGCCGTGGATCTGGTCGACCGTCAGGACGAGCGCATCGGGACGTACTCCAAGGGCATGCGCCAGCGCATCAAGGTGGCGGGCGCGCTCGTGCACGACCCGTCCGTCCTACTCCTCGACGAGCCGTTCAACGGCATGGATCCGACCCAGCGGCTGAAGATGATCGACCTGTTGCGCGAAGACGCGGCTCGCGGCCGGGTCATCGTCTTCAGCACGCACATCCTGGAGGAGCTGCACCATCTGGCCGAGGAGGTGCTCGTGGTGGTGTCCGGAAGGTTGGCCGCCTCCGGCAACTTCCGAGAAATCCGGCGACTCATGACCGACCGGCCGCATACGTTCACGGTGAGGGCTACGGACAACCGCCGTCTGGCGGCGGCGCTCATGTCCGACGACTCGGTCTCGGGCATTCAGCTTCAGGATGGCCATATGGTGATTCAGGCCTCGGACCGAGGGGCTTTCGCCACGGCCCTGCCGGGCATCGCCAAGGCGCAGGACGTGGGTCTCCGCGAGGTGATCCCGGCGGACGAGTCGCTCGAGAGCGTCTTCAACTATCTGGTCGAGTCATGAGCCTGAGGGTCGAGCTGTCCTTGGCGTCCCTGACGTGGCGGCTCCTTCTGGGTCGCCGCAGGTGGCTCTTCCTTCCGTTGTGCAACGGCTTTCCGGTGCTCATGAGCTGGATCTTCATCAGGGAGGAGCAGGAGCTCAGGGCGGCCGACGCGCTCCAGTTCACCGAGGTCCTCTTGGCCACCGTCGTGCTCAGCGTGCTGCTGCCCCTGGCGAGCCTGATCTTCGGGGCGATGTCCATGGGGCAGGAGATCGAGGACGGGACGTTGGCATACACTCTGGCCAAGCCCACCGCTCGTTGGCGCATCGTCGCGACGAAGACCGCGGTGGCCTGGACAGCCACCTTGGCCACGGTCCTGCCCGGGGTGTGGCTGGCGGGTTGGGTCGTGCTGGGCGAGCCCGGGCACGGGCTCATCCGCGGCTTCACCGTCGGGTTGTCCGTGGCCGCGCTGCTCTACGTCGCCGGCTTTCTGGCGCTCAGCTTGTACACGAGGCGTGCGCTGATTCTCGGCCTGCTGTACGTAATCGCTTGGGAGGGCTCGCTTTCGCGGCTCTTCGACGGAACGCGGACCCTGAGCGTGAGGGAGTACGCCACGTCCCTGACGCAAGCCGTGGCCGACTTGCGCCTCGACGAGGGTCTTTCTTCCCCTTTGCAGCCGTCCACGGCGGTGATGCTCTCCCTGGCCGCTTTCGGCCTCCTTGCGTCTTTCGCCATCCACAAGCTGCGGACGCTCGAGCTGGTCGAAGAGGTGTGACGGGGCACGGCGATGAGACCTTTTTGGGCCGGCCGCGAACCGATGGACTGAGGTGCAGGGGAACCCTTTACGCTCCTTGGCACCCGAGTTACGTTCCAATGCTCGTCCTCAAATGGCCGCCCCAGGTAATTGGGGGCGGCTCTTTTCCAGTCTGGAGATGTCCCGGAAAGGTGGACGAGCGCCCCCAGGACAGACGGTTTCGGGAGCGCAGCACGGTGGGGTACCGAAGCGGTCAAACGGGGCAGACTGTAAATCTGCTGGCATAGCCTTCGGAGGTTCGAATCCTCCCCCCACCACTGAAGGACTCCGTCGGTCGTACGGAACGGAAGCGGGAGGCCAAAGCGGGAGTAGCTCAGTTGGCTAGAGCATCAGCCTTCCAAGCTGAGGGTCGCGGGTTCGAGTCCCGTCTCCCGCTCTGTGGGACCGGCGCAGGCCGGAGAAGAAACGCGCGCTCTGGTAGCTCAGTGGTAGAGCGCGTCCTTGGTAAGGACGAGGTCGCGGGTTCAATCCCCGCCCAGAGCTCTGAAGCCAGAGCGTCGCACAGATACTCGTGGAGGGCGTGAGCCTCCGTCGCGGGACTGAAGAGTCCCGCTCTACGACAGCCTGAGGATCCGAGGGGACCGTACATGGGCAAGGAGAAGTTCGAGCGCACGAAGCCACACGTGAACGTGGGAACGATCGGACACGTGGATCATGGAAAGACGACGCTGACGGCTGCGATCACGCTGACGCAGTCGAAGAAGTGGG
>JAHEKM010000132.1 GCA_024638325.1 Gemmatimonadota bacterium
GCTACACAAGGGCGGCCGGCTCACGGAGGACGACGCCAGCGTCGGGGTGAAGGAGGGCGACGTGTTCACCGCCGAGCTGTTCGACCGGCTCTTCGAGGAGGAGATGGAAAAGCTGCACGCCGCCGACGACCGGGACGTCTACGAGGAGTCCAAGAAGACGACGCTGCCCATCGCCGGCGCGATCGTGGAGTCCTACGTGAAGGCCGACCTCAAGGCGCCGTGGTACATCGACCTGCTCAACCTGAACATCGACAACGTCGACCTCGCCACGGCGCGCGAGCGGATCCGCCTCTATCTGGACTCGTTCGCGGCCGACGGGACGAGGATCACGGAGAACCTGGACTTCGACGCAGCGGGCTGATCCCGGTCACCCCCGCGCATTTCCCGGCTGGAGCGGTGGGTCAGCCACCGGGAAGTGAACTCGCTACTCCTTCGGGTCCTGGCTCTCCAGCAGCCGCTCGGCGAAGTCCTGGCGCTCCTCGATGAGGGCCAGTCGTTGGCTCATCGTGTCGAGCACCTCCCGCATCTGCTCGAGCTCGCGCCCACCGCCCCCCTCGAGCTGCCGACGCGTCAGCGCCTCCAGATATCCGCCCAGATGCCTTGCGATGGGTCGTAGGACCAGCACTCCCCCGATGGTGAGGAACAAGACGCTGGCGGCGACCATCGGTGCGATCACTTCCCATGGGACCATGTCGTAGCGGGGTCGGGGTAGCCCTCGCGCGGGAGCGCACGAGTGACGTGCTGATGTCTACGCTCCGCGTCCACACCGAGTTTCGCCAGAGGGGACGGAGTCTCGGCCCCGGCCCCGACTACTCGGCCCTAAGCGCCTCGCAGGGATCGATCCGAGTCGCGCGGAGCGCCGGTAGCAGGGTAGCCGCGAGCGCAACCACACCGAGCACCGTACCCGCAAGGGCCATGGTCAGCGGGTCGGTCGGCTGCACCTCGAAGAGGAAGTCGGCCATCGCGCCCCCGAGCACCAGAGCCGCTCCCGCGCCCAGCACGAGCGCGCCGGCCAACAAGATGAGTCCTTCCCCCAGGACGCTCCGGAGCACCGAGCCCCGGTCCGCGCCCACCGCCATCCTGATTCCGAACTCGCGGAAGCGCTGGCTGACCGAGAACGCCAGGGCCGCGAGGACGCCGAGCGCGGCGATGAGCAGCGCGAGCGCCGCGAACGAACCGAAGAGGACGGCGTTCAAGCGCGAAGGCGCGACGTCCTGGTCCCGTCGAGCGGCCAGCGTCTGCACGTCGTCGACAGCCCGGTTTGGATCGAGTCGGCGGAAGACGTCCCGGACGTACTGGGTGAGCGCCGTCGGCTCGCCGATGGTGGCCACGAGCATGGACGGACCGTACGTGACCTGAGTGGCGGGCCGGTACATCGTGTGCACGCCCTCTCGGCTCATGCCGTACTCCTGCGCGTCCGCCACCACGCCCACGACCTCCAGGTCGGGCGACCAGTTCCCGCCGGTCGAGAAGGACATGCGACGCCCGATGGGATCCTCGTTGCCGAAGTAGTCCTCGGCCATCGATCGATTGATGACGATGACGTCGGCGGTTTCCTCTCGGTCCCGCGCGTCGATGTAGCGGCCGGCGACGAGCGGGATGTCGAGCGTCTCGAAGAACCCCTCCGAGACGGCATTCGAGCTCCCCAGGTACGAGCGCTCGATTTCCTCCTCAGCACCGTCGATTCGAACGGCGAACGAGACGGGCTCGCGGCCCTCGAGCGGCAGCCACTGCGCGGTCGCCGCGGACCGCACCCCGGGGTACGAGCGGATCTCGTCGAGAGCCTGGCGGAAGACCTCCTCGTCCTGCGAGAAGCCGGCGAAGTTGCCCGTCTGCGAGTCGAAGGTGAGGATCTGCTCGGTCTCGAAGCCCGGATCCACCGAAGTGAGGTGGATGAGGCTCCTCACCAGCAGGCCCGCGCCCGTCAGCAGCGCGAACGAGAGAGCGAGCTGACTCACGACCAGCGTGCGCTGCACGCGTCGCCGACGTCGTCCGGCCGTGGCTTTCGAGCGCGCCGACGCCGAGCCTTCCGAGCCCGGGTTCACCGGCAGGCCAGGGGCCCAGGCGAGGAGTGAGGACACGAGCATCGCGCCGCCGAGCGTGACCCCGAAGACGGTCCAGTCGATGCCCACCTCCTGCGCCCGCACGGTGAACCGGCTGGCGTACGCCGCGAGCGAGTCGCGCGCCACGTAGGCCATGGCGACGCCCATCATCCCGCCGGCCAGGCCCATCAGCGCGTTCTCCACCGTGAAGTGCAGCCGCAGGTCCAGCCCGCTCGCTCCGAGCGCGCTCCTCGTGGAGAGCTCGCCCTCCTTACGGATGAGACGGGTCAGCGTGAGGTTCATCACGTTCGCCGCGGCGAGCACGAGGATCACGCCCACGGCCGCCATCAGAAGGATGAACGTGGTGCGCCCGCGCCGCGTGAGCTCCTCCTGCCACGGCACGGCCTCGATGCCGAAACCCATGTCCGCCCGGTACGCCTCCGGATACGCGGCGTGGAGCTGCGACGCGATGCCGGTGAGCTCGGCACGCACCTCGGGCAGCGTGACGCCCGGCGCCATCCGTGCGAAGACGTCGGTCATGCGGTGACCTCGGGAGTCGCGCATGGCGGCTCCCTCGTAGTGGTCGTTGGTCGCGTAGTTGACGTAGAAATCCGGGCGTCGGGTGCCCGTGTAGTGGAGCCCCGGCTCGAGCACGCCCACGATGCGCGTGGGGACCCGCTCGGCCGTCCCAATGAGGTCGACCGTGCGGCCGAGCACCGACGGGTCGCTCCCGAACGCGCGCTCCCAGTAGTCGTGCGTGATGAGCATCACCGGCTCCGCCCCGGTGATGTCGTCCTGCCCGTTCAGAAGGCGACCCAGGTTGGGACGCATGCCCAGCACGTCGAAGAAGTTGGACGTCACCAGGCCGCCCACCGCCCGGCTCGGTTCAGCGTCGATGATGACCGTGAAGCTCCAGTCCCCGAACTCCACGAACTCGTCGATGGAGGACGACGCGGCCCGGTAGTCATCGATCTCCATGAACGAGAACGCCATGTTGTCGACGGCCCTCGCCGTCGCCGGCTGCTTCAGGTACAGGATCCGGTCGCCGTCCTGGAACGGCAGCGGCTGGAGAAGCACGCCGTTGACCATGCTGAAGACGGCGCTGTTCACGCCGACCGCGAGCCCGAACGTGACGACGAACGCCAGGACGTAGCCCGGCGAGCGCCTGAGGCTCCGGAGCGCGTGGCCGACGTGGAAGCGAAGGGGTGACATGAGCGGCGCTGGGGCCCGGTCGCCTAGACCCTCTCGGGCAGCTGATCCGGCTGGTCCTCGTCCGGGCCCGTCGCCACCGCCAGCCCTCCGAGGATGCCGGCCAGCAATCCGGCCGGCATCATGACCTCGAGGACGTCGCCGGCGTCGCTGGGGTTCATCAGCATGAAGAAGAACGTCATGGCGAACCACAGCACGCCGAGGTCGACCTCGAACTCGAGCACCTTCCGCTCACGTCGCCTGGTGATGGCTGACCAGATCACGATCATGGCGGCGACAGCGAGCATGAAGACCGTGACGGGCTCGTCGCCCATACCCATGTCCGACATCAGGATCTGGGCGGTGACGGCTAGTGCCGAACCGGTGACGAACAGGCCTGCGCGATCGAGCAACGTGCGCAGGAGCGACCGGTGGCCCACGACCACGGCACTGGGGGCCTCAGCCTCTGCCTCGGAGCTCCCGACCTCGGCTAGCGCGCGCTCGAACGACTCGGCGGAGATGCCTGCTTCCATCGCGATCTCGCGGAGCTCGTCGACGGAGACCCGGCCGCCGCCCTCGGCATCCAGTCTGGCCGCGCGATCGAGGAGATGTGAGGCCTTCGCTTCAGTCAGCGATCCCAGTGCGCGTGGGTCGTCCATGGGCGTGCTCCTGTGGTCCGCGATGGTACCCGGATACTACGACGCGTCCGAGGGCCGGGTGTCAAGCGCGGACCGCGCCGCGCCCTAGCCCTTCGTCGCCTCGAAGTGCGCCCCGACGATGGACCCCGCGAACTCGGTCAGCTCCGCTTCGTGCTCTCGGTTGTCGGCGATGTACGCCTTCACGCCCTCGTCCTGGAGAATGTAGCTGGTGGGGTACGGCTTCTCCTCGGTGATGCGCACGTCCGCGAACCCCGCCTCCCGGAACTGGCCGAGGTACGTGTCGCGGAAGGTCGGCAGGCACCCGGCGACGGCGTTCAGGTCGCCCGAGAGTAGCGCCGGCACGGGGAGGTCCGACACCATGTCGCTGATCACCACGCGGCCGCCGGGCCTCAGTACGCGGTGGACCTCCGCCAGGACACGTTCCTTGTCCGTGCTGAGGTTGAGCACGCAGTTGCTGATGACCACGTCGACGCTCGCGTCGGCCACGGGGAGCGCCTCGATCTCGCCGAGTCGGAACTCGACGTTGTCGTAGCCGCCCGCGCTCGCGTTCTGGCGCGCCCGCTCGATCATCTCCGCCGTCATGTCGACGCCGATGACCTTGCCCGATGGGCCCACCTGACCGGACGCGAGGAAGCAATCGATGCCGGCCCCGGAGCCCAGGTCCAGCACGGTCATGCCCGCGGAAAGCGAGGCGATGGCCGTGGGGTTGCCGCATCCGAGGCCGAGGTTGGCGTCCTCGGGAAGTGCGGCGAGCTCCTCGTCCGTGTAGCCGATCTGCTTGCCGATGTCGTCCGCGGTCTTGGTCTCCTGACCGCCGCAGCACGAGGGCTCGCAGCAGCCGGTCTTCTCGGTCACCGCCCGGGCATAGCGCTCCCGCACGGTCTTCTTCTGCTCGATGGCCCGTTCCGTCGTCGTCATCATCATCCCCTCCGTTGTTGTGTACAGCAACTACCCATCGAAAAAAAACGCGGTCCCGGGTGGCGACCTATCCCTTCACCACACAACAGCTTCCGCCCGAGGTCTCCACCCGGGCCGCGAACGACCGTCCCAACCGTCCCACCAGCCGAATGATGCCCGCCCGCACGTCAGGGCTGAACCCCGATAGCATGTCGGCGTACTCCTCCGCGATGTCGGCCATGATGCGCCGGCTGAGCGCCACGCCGGGCGGCGTGGCCACGAGCCGCACCACGCGGCCGTCCTCCGGATCGCGCGCCCTCGCCAGGTAGCCCTTGTCGACCAGGCTGTTGGCGATACGGCTCGCCGTGCTCTTGTCCAGATAGAGCGACGCCGCCAGCTCGTTGACCGTGAGTCCGCCGGCCTCGACCACACGCTCGAGCGCGTAGCACTGGCTAACGCTTACGTCGTAGCAGCAGGCCCGGTCGCGGTCGCGGAACTGGACCACACGCAGCAGGTCCTCTAGCGCGTCCGAGAGCTTCTCGGCGTCGCGAAGGAGCGTCGGGTCGGTCGGGGGTGCAATCGTTGTCATGTGCAACTATTAGTGCATGGGCCGGCTCGGGTCAAGCGCTGCGCTTCAGGGGTGAGCCAGCGGTCCCGAGCTGTGACCGCCCCGCGGACGGCGCTCAGCCGCTCCCGCGCGCGTCGGCCAACACCGGGCAGATGTGGACTCCGTCGATGCGCGCGAAGTGCCGCGCGTTGCCGGTCACGATCTCCAGGTCATGGTGGAGCGCGATCGCCGCGATCTGGAGGTCGGCGTCGGGGAGTGGCTCGCCGCGGTCCTCCAACTCGGCACGGATGCGGCCGAAGACGCGCGCCGTGGCCTGGTCGTACGGGAGCGTCGTGACGGCGGGAAGGACGCGCTCCTCGATGTAGGTCAGATGGCGCTCTCTGGCGGCGGCGCGATAGGCGCCCCTGAACAACTCGCCCACGGTCATCGCGCTCGTGAACTGGTCCTCACGGGGGACGGTCTCGAGCCAGCGCACGTACGTCTCGAGCGGTCGCGGCCTCATCAGCTCCGAGATCGCGTCCGTATCGAAGAGATACGCCACGGGTCAGTCGAGGAGGCTCACGTGCCGGGTGCCCGAGCGCCGCACGGAGTCGATCTCGCGCGCGAGCTCGGCCGAGTCCTCCCAGCCACCCGCAAGGCTCGCCAGTCCGCCCTCCGGCCCGGCCGCCTTCAGTCGCTCGAGTCTCTCGAGCTCGGAGACCCCGACCAGGGCCGCCACGGGCCTGCCGTGTCGGGTGATCACGACCGACTCGCCCCCTTCAGCGACGTGCACGAACTCGCTCAGGCGTGCCTTCACGTCGGAGACAGGCCAGCCGACGGCGTTCTTCACTGATTTAGTCATATTGACCAACTTGACCACAGTCCGCCTCTGGCTCAAGGGTCGTGTTGGACCACCCCACATTGGCCCCACATCCGGGCCGCGAGGATGGCCGAATGGGACCGAGGTGCGTCCCCGACGCCCTAGAGGCACTCCCCCGTGGGGGTGACCGTCGGCTGCCGCAGTGGGATCTCCTGCGTGGTCATCGCCATGAGGAACGTCCGCGTATAGACCCTGAGCATGATGGGGCGGCCAACGGCCGAATCGAACACGAGCACCTCGACCCGCTCGATCTCCTCGGGGAGCGTGTGACCCAGGACCGCGTTCCGCAGCTCGGCGCGAGACGAGGGACCCGCGTCGACGTGCCTCTCGTCCACGAACAGGCAGATGATCCGGTCGCGGATCCGTTGGGGAAGATCGAACTCCAACATCGTCGCGGCCGTGTGCGACCCCGAGTATCTCAGAATCTCGGACCGATCCATCACGCCGAAGGCGGACGTCAGCCGGCCGCCGGCTCGCTCCTCGAGCCGTCTCACCTGCACCTGGACCATCGCCTCGGCGAAGGCGTCGCGCTGGAGGTCGAAGTCGTAGCGCCCCTCGTCGTCGGGCACGAAGGTCGTGTCGATCGGGAAGTAGCCGAATGCGCGGACGGTGAGGTGGAGCGGCGCCCCCTCGGGGACGCGGTCCAGGTCGAACCGGCCGCGGGCGTCCGTCCAAATGGGCTCCCGGCCGTCCATGACGATCTCGGCGTCCACCACCGTGAAGTCACGCACCGGGTCGCGCACGCGGCCCTCGAAGTCGAGCGTGCCGGCCTCGACCACGATCCCGTCGATCGCGAGCGGGGCCGCCTCGAGCGCGAGCGCGAGGGTGACGTCGGTCGTCAGGTCGACTTGTTGCTCGAGCGTCTCGTAGCCGAATCCCTCCACCCGAAGCGTGTACTCGCCCGCCGCGATGCCCCGGAAGCGGAAGGCGCCGTCCGGTGTGCTCATGGTCGAGACGACGCCCACGAGCGTGACGATGGCGCTCCCGACCGGGGCGTCCGAGTCGGCGTCGGTCAGCGTGCCGAGGACGGTGACGCCGGCCTGGGCGGTGCCGGCGAGCGGCGTGAGGGCGAGCAGGAGCAGCACGCAGAGGGGTGCGGAACGTGAAATCCCTTGGGTGTTGGGTCTCATGCCGGGCCTCCCCCTCCGGTCCGCATCGTACGCGGACCCCGCCGTCGGGTCCAGCGGCCGGCGCTCCTACCGCCAGACCGACATCGCCACCTGGTAGATGTCTCGCTGGCTCTGCTCTCCCGTCTGGAGCTCGAGATGCGCCTCGAGCGGATCGACCGGCGTCCCGTCCTGCCGCTCCAGCCTCGCGTCCTCGTCGTACCCCAGCACGATCATCCCCATCATCCGCATGAACGGACCCACCTTGTCCCGGTACGGCTCGAACGAGATGAGCTGCATGAAGCTCCTGAACGTCATCTCGTAGTCGCGCATGGGGTATGTGCCACCGCGGGGGATATCCGCGATGCCCGGCGCCTTGCACGACGGGCACGGTGCGAGCGCGCCGAGGCGGACGTACTCCATGTCGAACGTGTGGTGGCAGTGCGGGCAGGCGACGGTGGCGAGGACGGGCATGCTGACGTCAGTCGGTACTACGGCCGGCAGCATCCGCGAACAGCTCCTCGAGCCCAACCTCGAGCGTCGGCCCGCCCTCGGTTGGTGTCCAGGGTAGCTGGCCCCCAGGCCCGTAGAGGTCAGGCACCTTAGCTCCCTCTGCCAGCCCCCACACCTCCACGGTCCGCTGCTCAGGATCGACGATCCAGTACTGGAGCACACCGTGGAGTCGATAGCGCTCCAACTTGATTCCGCGGTCGCGCTCGGCCGTGGACGGCGAGAGCACCTCGACGACTAAGTCTGGGGCGCCTTCGACCCCGCGCTCGGTCACGATCGAGGCCCGCTCCGTGCTCACGAACAGGAGGTCCGGCTCCAGGTTGTCGCCTTCAGCGAGCAGGACATCGAATGGGCTTACGATGACCCGACCCAGCCCGTGCTCACGGACGAACGAGTACATGACGGAGACGAGGTGCGTAACGATCTCCTGGTGGCGCGCGCCCGGTGACGG
>JAHEKM010000133.1 GCA_024638325.1 Gemmatimonadota bacterium
GGGGCTGGAAGACGAGGACTTCGAGAAGCCGCTGATCGGCATCGCGAACACGTGGACGGACACCACCCCTTGCAACGTCCACCTGCGCGAGCTCGGTGAGGCGGTTCGCGAGGGCGTCCGCCAGGCCGGCGGTACGCCGCTCGAGTTCAACACCATCGCGGTGTCCGATGGCATCACGATGGGCACCTCGGGCATGCGCGCCTCCCTTATCAGCCGGGAGGTCATTGCCGACTCCATCGAGCTGATGGGCCGGGGCTACCTCTTCGACGGTGTCGTCGCGCTCTCGGGCTGCGACAAGACCATCCCCGGCACGGTCATGGGACTCGCCAGGCTCGACCGACCCTCGGTCATGCTCTACGGGGGCTCGATCCAGCCGGGGCGCTACCACGGGCGCGACGTCACGATCCAGGACGTCTTCGAGGCCGTGGGCGCGGCGGCCGCCGGCAAGATCGACGCCGATGAGCTGACCGAGATCGAGAAGGCGGCGTGCCCCGGCGCGGGTGCGTGCGGGGGGCAGTTCACGGCCAACACGATGGCGAACGTCTTCGAGGCGATCGGCATCTCGCCCATGGGGAGCGGTTCGGTGCCCGCCACGGACCCGAAGAAGCCCGAAGTGGCGCGGGAGTGCGGCCGGCTCGTCGTCGACCTGGTGAGGCGCGGCGTGTCGAGCCGACAGATCCTCACGCGCGAGGCACTGCAAAACGGCATCGCCATCGCGGTGGCCACTGGCGGATCCACGAACTCGGTGCTTCACCTGCTCGCTCTCGCCTATGAGTCGGGCGTCGAGCTCACGCTGGAGGACTTCGTCCGGATCAGCGCGGCGACCCCGGTGCTCGCGGACATGAAGCCGTGGGGCCGCTTCGTGGCGCCCGACATGTACGCCGCCGGTGGCGTGGGCTTGGTGGCCAAGAGGCTGCTCGACGCCGGTCTGCTCGACGGAAGCCTGCCCACCGTCACCGGGCGCACGCTCGGCGAGGAAGTCGCCGACGCCAAGGAGACGCCGGGCCAGGAAGTCGTGCGCTCGGTCGAGAGCCCCATCAAGAGCCGCGGCGGCCTGATGATCCTGAAAGGCAACCTCGCGCCCGACGGCTGCGTGCTGAAGATCGCCGGGACCGAGAAGGCGGTTCACGAAGGTCCGGCGCGCGTGTTCGATGGTGAGGAGGCGGCTTTCGCCGCGGTCCAGGCCGGGCAGATCCTCGCCGGCGACGTGGTCATCATCCGGTGCGAGGGGCCGAGGGGTGGACCCGGGATGAGGGAGATGCTCGCGGTTACCGCGGCTCTGGCGGGCGCCGGGTTGGGAGCCGACGTCGCCCTCCTGACCGACGGTCGCTTCTCGGGTGCCACGCACGGTCTCATGGCCGGCCACGCGGCGCCCGAGGCCGTGGATGGTGGGCCGATCGCGGCCCTCCGCGACGGAGACAGGGTGACGTTCGATCTCGAGGCGGGTACGGTGAACGTGGACCTCAGCGACGCCGAGATCGAGGCTCGCGTGAAGGAGTGGAAGGCGCCGCCGAAGGAGCTTCCTTCGGGCGTGCTCGCCAAGTACGCCAGGCTGGTGTCGTCGGCAGCCCAGGGGGCCGTCACGACCGCAGGCTGAGCGTCAACGTTCGGGGAGGCACCCATGTCGAAGTCGTCGGGCCGCACCGCCGGGCTGGGCCGGGTGGCGATCTACTACGTGGTGTTCGTCGCGCTGCTCGTACTCGCGGTCCAGAATCTGCCCCTCGTCCGGGACGCGATGTCCGGCGCGTACGGGGGCAGCGCGGCGGCGCAGGAGTTCTCGGACCTCGTCGGGACGAACGCCCCGCCTCCCGTAGGGGCTCCACTCACCGGCTCGGCGTGGGACCAGGCGCTTCTCGCGCTGGTGTCCATGCTGGGCGCTCTGGCCATCATGATCCCGGTCACGTGGGTGTACATGATCACCCGCCGACACCGGGGTTACGACGAGTCGGTGATCCACACGCTCCTCATTCTTCCGGTGGCCGTCACCGGCATCGTGATGGTCGTGCTCGGCCGCCTGGAGATCGCCTTCGCGCTCGCCGGCATCGTCGCCGCGGTGCGGTTTCGGACCACCTTGGACGACACCAAGGACGCCGTGTACGTGTTTCTGGCCATCGGTGTCGGCATCGCGTCCGGCGTCCAGGAGATCGGAATCGCGCTGGCGCTGTCGATCGTCTTCAACGCGGTCGTCCTGGTGTTGTGGAGCACGCGCTTCGGCAACATCTACGCGGACACGCCGGGCGGCGCGCTCGGACTCGGCGATGTGCTTGCAGGCCCGGGCTCCGGAGCCCGCGCCCTGTCCGTGGGAGACCCGGCGATCCTCGCGGCAGCAGCCCCGGCGGAGCTCGCCGAGCTCGCAGAGCGAGCTGCTCGTATCGAGCGCCTCATCGCCGAGGAGCGCACCAAGAAGAAGGCGAAACGCGCGAATACACTGCTGCTCGTGCATGCGCCTGCCGCGGCACCGGCTCAGGGTTTCCTCGAGCCCCTCTTGGACGAGCTGTCGGAGCGCTGGAAGCTGGCCGAGATCGAGCAGCGCGACGAGGGCGTGCTCCTTCAGTATCTGGCTCGCCTCGAGGGGGAGGCGGTGCAGGGGGCGGTGATGGATCGACTGCGGGACGCCCCCCAGGGGACGCTCGCCGCGGCCGAGCTCCGGTCCCTCAAGGGACTCAAGTCGCGCGCGTGAAGACGCTTGCCGCGCTGGTGGCCGGCGTGTTGTCGCTCGGCCCGACGATGTCAGTGGCCCAGACGACTCGCGGAGTCCTGGGCGAGTACGACCTCGAGCGCCGAGCCGGCCGCTTCGACCTTCCCGGCCGCCTGGACGAGGTGTCCGGGCTCGCCGTCGCGCCCGATGGGCGCCTCTTCGCGCATGACGACGAGCGAGCCGTCGTCCACGCGATCGACCCGTCCGAGCAGGAGGTCACCACGTCGTTCTGGCTGGGCGACCCGCCCGTCGCGGGAGACTTCGAGGGGATCACCCTGGTCGGTGAGCGCTTCTTCCTGGTGACCAGCCGAGGGCTGCTCTACGAGTTCCGGGAGATGCCCGATGGGCGTGAGGCTCCGTATCGGCTGACCGACACCGAGCTGGGAGCGGTCTGTGAGATCGAAGGGCTGGACCACGATCCTGTGGACGACGCGCTGCTCTTTGCGTGCAAGGTGTCGGCCCCGGAGCGGGGGACGATCGTGGTGCACCGGATACCCTTGGACCCGACCCGCGGAAGGCTCTCACCCATCGTCGTGGAGCGGCGGCTTCTGGCCGCCCACGGGGTCGACGCGGATTTCGCGCCCTCGGCCGTAGCCGTGACGCCCGCAGGCTCGCTCCTTCTCCTCTCGGCGCAGAGTTCGGCCCTGCTCGAAATCGGCCGCGATGGAGTACCGATCGCGGGTGTGACGCTCGCGCGTGACCGGCACCGGCAACCCGAGGGCCTCGCCCTCGGGCCGGACGGGACCATGTACATCGCCGATGAAGGCGACGGGCGTGACGCACGCATCACGGCGTATGCGCCGCGCGGCCGAGGGCGTTAGATATACGGGCCAGAGACGGATTTCTGCCCGGAGACGCCCATGAGCTTTCTGCCCACGCGCACCACGCCTGTCCTCGTCGCCTCTGTGGCCCTCGCCGCCGCGCTCTCCTTCGCGCCGGCCGGTGCCCAGGAAGCGCCACCCGCGACGCCGCCCGCGCACTGGGGCCCGATCTCCATCGAGATGACCGAGGTCGAATACCCGTATCCCGTCGAGTACCTGGACCTGGATCTCTACGGCCAGAACGTACGGATCGCCTACATGGACGTGGCGCCGGTCGGTCCGGCCAACGGTCAGTCGGTGCTCATGCTCCACGGCGGCAGCTACTACGGCTGGTATTGGGAGGCCCAGATCGACGCGCTCACCCGCGAGGGCTTCCGCGTCGTGGTGAAGGACCGACTGGGGTGGGGCAAGTCGTCCAAGCCCATCCTTCCCTACAGCCATAGTCTGCACGCGTACAACTCCGTTCAGCTCCTGGACCACCTGGGCATCGAGCGAGCGGCGGTCGTGGGCCACTCGATCGGGGGTCAGATGGCGACCCGGCTGACGTTCCTGTTTCCGGAGCGCATCACCCACATGGTCATGGTGAACCCGGTGGGTATCACGGACCGGCGACCGGGCCGCGGCTTCACGCCGCTCGACCCGGACGCGATCGACGTCACACCCGACCTACAGGCGGCCTACGAGGCCGACGTGCGCACGGACACGCGTCGCTACTTCACCTGGAAGTCCGAGTACATGGAGCACCTTCGCCTGCGGCACGGCGTGCGCCTCTCCGCCGACTATCCGCGGCTGGCGCTGGTGCGCCGACTGGGGGGCAATCTCCGAGGCATCGACTCGATCGTGGACGACTGGCCCCACATCTCGACCAAGTCCATGCTGCTCGGTGGTGCCGAGGACGGGCCGAACTTCCCGGACCAGGCGAGGGCGGCGGTCGACGCGCTGCAGAACGCCGAGCTCGTGCTGATCCCCAACGTGGGGCACAATCCGCACGAGGAAGTGCCCGAGATCGTGAACCGGGAGCTCATTCGCTTCCTCACATCCGACCCGAACGAGCCGGCGGGCGAAGGCTCTTCGGGCTGACTGGACGGACGGCGCTCACGGGCGCCTGCACAGGCCGCCCTGGTCGACTCTTCGTTGAGCCTGCCAGTGCGGCCTGGTAGCTTCCGCCTAGCACTGCGCCCGTAGCTCAGCTGGATAGAGCATCGGCCTTCTAAGCCGAGGGTCCCAGGTTCGAGTCCTGGCGGGCGCGCTTCGCGGAATCGATCGGTGACGCACGCTCCTGGAGGGCTTCTGAGGCGACTGTGGCTGTGGGGGGTCGTTTGCGCCGCGGTTCCGCTGGGGGTCTCCGCCCAGGGCGGCCAGTGGCCCACCCTCTCCGACGCGGGCATCGAGTATCTGTCGAGCTCGGGGTTCTTGCAGGTCAGCTTCTCCGGCCAGCTCGACCTCGAGGCGATGCACGTGGGTGGGGCCGCGTGGGCGGGGCTCGTGGGGCAGAGCAGCAACACCGAGACCATGCCGACCAACTGGATCCAGTGCACGTACTGTCATCAGGGCCTCGAGTACAACGGCCGGGGCGGGGTGGTCGCGGCGCATCGTCTGCGCGTGTTCACGGACGTCTTCCTCGGCGACCACCTCTACTCGCTCGTCGAGGTTCGGAGCGACCGCGGCCATGCGCCGAGCAACCGCGCCGTCGCGGTGAGGGTCGAGCAGGCCTACGTGCGACTCGCCACCACGAGCGGACGACTCGGGATCCAGGTGGGACGCTTCGCCGGACCGTTCGGGTCGTACGCGCTACGGCACCTCACCGTGGTCGACCCCTTCATGCGGCCTCCCCTGCCGTACGAGTACAGGACTCTGCTACCGCGGCCGCACATCCCGGACGGCCCGGCCGGCGTGCTCACCTGGCGGGACTGGGACGTCATCTTCAGGACCGTCGGCGCCCCGCCCGTATGGGACGTGCCGTACCAGGCCGGGGCCATGGCCTTCACCTCGGTGGGCCCATTCGACTTCAGGTTCGCCGCCATGGGGAGCGCACCGTCGAGCGACCCGGACGACTGGGGTTTCGACTGGGATCGACTCACGCATCCGTCCTGGGTCGCCGGCGTCCGCACGAGACCCACCGCGTCCCTTGAGTTCGGTGCGTCGTACAACAAGGGGCCGTGGATGCAGGAGCCCTTTCCTTTCGGGGGCGCGACCCCCGTGACCGCCGACACCTGGCGCGAGTTCGACCAGGAGATCGTCTCTGCAGACGTCGCCTACAACCGCGGTCCGATGATGCTCCGGGCCGAGGCGATGCTCGACCTCTGGGAGGTACCGTTCGTCGAGGAGCGTCTCAGGGACCTCTCGTACACGGCCGAGATCCAGTGGGACCTGACCCCCGGTCTGTGGGTCGCCAGCCGCTTCGGATTCATCGATTTTCGACCTCTGACGGGCGGAGGGCGCACGCTCGACTGGGACCGCGACGTCTACCGTTTGGAAGGCTCGGTGGGGTACCGGCTGGTACGGAATGCCGGGATCATGGTCTCCGGATACCAGCAGAACGTGAACGGCGCGGAGGGCACGACGTTCTTCGGTGCCCGGCTCTGGTACGCGTTCTAGTCGTCGCGGTGCCCGCGGGCGGCCCTACGACCAGAGGTCACCGGGCGGGGGCTGGACCTCGCCCTCGAGCAAAGAATTCACGGCGTCGAGCAGCGCAGCAGGCGCATATGGCTTCCGCAGCGTGATTGCCGCGCCCAGCTCCTCGGCCCGCTCCAGCTGCTCGGGGCTCACCCCCGTGACCGCGATGATCAACGCCGCCGAGTCGAGCTCGCGGAGCTCCTCGATGAGTCGGAGGCCGTTGAGGTTCGGCATCGCCAGGTCCGTCACCACGAGGTCGATCTCCTTCGTCTCGTAGCTTCGGAGGGCGACTTCTCCGTTGGGCGCATAGAACAATTGGTGCCCAGCCTCTTCAAGCACCGCTCGACCGAACGTCCGGTCCATCTCTTCGTCGTCGACGAGAAGGATACGAGCCATGGTCCCCCTTGCGATCGATGGTTCCCCGCGGCGAGAAGCCCTCCGGTGGCCGCTTTACCACGGATGACCCTTTTTATACGTTCACCCGCTTCGCGAAGCTAGTCGCGAAGGCACTGCGGTGGGCGTAGCTCAGTTGGTTAGAGCGCCGGATTGTGGTTCCGGAGGTCGCCGGTTCGAGCCCGGTCGTCCACCCTTGGGCGGTCCCCGTGTGAAGCGCCCATTCGGCTTCGCGCCGGGGCCTGGAAGTCGCGAAGGGAAGGTGGTTGTCGGGGTGTTGACGCCCTATTGGGCGCCCGTTACCATTCATTCCTTCGCAGCGAGCGGCCGATGCACCGCCGCCGCTGCGTTTGCTCGTAAGACGGAGTTCCCCACCGGCCGCTCCTGCGGCACCAAGAACACTCCGACGAGCAGGACCAAGCTGATTGAAAACCGAGGTTTCGAGTGTAATTGAGCGGGCCCACACGGCAGGCACTACGTCCTGCCAGTCCGACCTTCGGGTCGGGTGGGTCAAACAACGTAGATTTTCCGAACGCTCGATCATTGAAGGAAGACGATCAGACGTTCGATTTCAGAGCTATTTCAAGCTTATTCTCAACGGAGAGTTTGATCCTGGCTCAGGACGAACGCTGGCGGCGTGCTTTATACATGCAAGTCGAACGAGGGCCCAGAGCTTGCTCTGGAGACCCGAGTGGCGGACGGGTGAGTAACACGTGACCAACCTGTCCCAGGGTGGGGGACAACCGGGGGAAACCCTGGCTAATACCGCATGATGTCTCGTTTCCGCATGGCGATGAGATCAAAGAGGGCCTCTGCTTGCAAGCTCTCGCCCAGGGAGGGGGTCGCGACGTATCAGCTTGTTGGTGGGGTAATGGCCTACCAAGGCTACGACGCGTAGCGGGTCTGAGAGGACGACCCGTCACATTGGGACTGAGATACGGCCCAGACTCCTACGGGAGGCAGCAGTAAGGAATATTGCGCAATGGACGAAAGTCTGACGCAGCGACGCCGCGTGTGGGAGGAAGCCTTTCGGGGTGTAAACCACTGTCAGAGGGGAAGAAACCCGTCTAGTCGAACAGGCTAGGCGATTGACGGTACCCTCACAGGAAGCGCCGGCTAACTCCGTGCCAGCAGCCGCGGTAAGACGGAGGGCGCAAGCGTTGTTCGGAATTACTGGGCGTAAAGCGCGGGCAGGTGGTCTGTTAAGTCGTTTGTGAAAACCCGGGGCTCAACCCCGCGGAATGCAGACGATACTGGCAGACTGGAGATCGGTAGAGGCTAGCGGAATTCCAGGTGTAGCGGTGGAATGCGTAGATATCTGGAAGAACACCTGTGGCGAAGGCGGCTAGCTGGGCCGAGTCTGACACTCATCCGCGAAAGCGTGGGGAGCAAACAGGATTAGATACCCTGGTAGTCCACGCCGTAAACGATGGGCACTAGGTGCCGGGTCTCTAGACGGATTCGGTGCCGCAGTTAACGCATTAAGTGCCCCGCCTGGGGAGTACGGTCGCAAGGCTGAAACTCAAAGGAATTGACGGGGGCCCGCACAAGCGGTGGAGCATGTGGTTTAATT
>JAHEKM010000134.1 GCA_024638325.1 Gemmatimonadota bacterium
GGCCTGAGCTTCAACCAGGCGGCTCAGCTATTCCCAGAACCTTTGTGAGGGTGCTACCGAGAGCCTCGGACACCCATGTCGGAAACGTGCCGTCCGCGCGCACGTGGCGCTGGTTCACCTCGATCTCGATGCCCAGGTAGCGAGTGCCGGCCAGACGCCTCCGGAGGGCTGTGGTCAGTCCGTCTGCCGCCCCGCGATAAGGGTTGTTTCGTCTTACGACCCGGTCGGGGAGGGCCTCCGCCAAACCGTGCGACCAGAGCGTGGCCAACTCGAGCTCCAACGGTCGCGTCGGATCGTAGAGAAGCGCGATGTCGGGTGTGCGCACTTGACCGTTCAACACAGGCGCAAACGAATGGACTCCGAGGTGCAACGTCACCAGCTTGGTCGCACGAGAGGCTGCCGCACGGACTTGGTCCCAGTGGGGGCGGTGGAAGCGCTCGAGCAAAGCGACGCGCTCGACCCGGGGTAGGGACCTCGTGATCTCCGAGAAGACTCGCGGATTGTGCGCCGACCTGTTGAGGTCGACCAGCAGACGCGTCACGGTCGAGCCGAAGAGCGTCGCTCCGAGCTTCTCGGCCAGCGACCTCGCGAGGTCGAGCGTGCCCGGGTCCCAACCACGGTGAGAGTCGAGCAGCGCTCGGTGGCCGACGAACAACTCGCGGTAGTCGCTGGGCACCTCGTTGCCCCCGTGCTCCGCCGTGACAAGAACTGACCATCCGGTCAGCCCTCGGGTCACCCCGCCTCCACCGTCAGGACCCGGTTCTCGAGCAGGCATGAGCACAGCGTGTCGGCAACGCGAGCGAGGTCCTTCCGGCCGGAATTCGGACCCGCGAGCGCAAGCATGCGGCGCGCCAGGGGACCCTGCCGAAGGATCGTCTCGAGGGCCGCGGTCCACTCGCCCGCCGGATCCTCGGGGGGGTCCGCCACGAGGATCCGCGTCCACGCCTCTCCCACGGGCAGCGGCCCGCCGCCGAGCCCGAGCACGTCCAGCAGTTCAGGCTCAGAGATCTCAGTTCGCTCCGCATCCACGACCGCTCGGTCGAAGAGGTCGGCGAGGGTGTCGGTGGAGGGGTCGGCGTCCAGGTCGCGATGGGACAGGCGGCCGTCCGTGAGCGAGCGGACGAGCGTCGACACAGCGGCTACGACCGCGAGGTCGGCGGAGGGGCACTCCTGGGCATCGATGATTCGGATCTCGATGGCCCCGCGGTCGAAGCGGGCGATGGCTCCGCGGGCGTTGACCCATTCGTGACGAAGCACCCCCTCCGGGTCGTGTGGCTCGAGGTCTGCGTAGATCCGCTGAAGGATTTCGCGTTCGTACTGCTGGCGGCTGGTACCGACCTCCGGAATGACCCGCCCCGCGACCGAGGGGACACGCCGGGCGTTCCCCCTGTAGGCTGCCAGGCGCCCGTCCAGGGCCGCGCCCACCCGTCCGTCCTGGAACGGCGAGGACGCGGCCAACCCGGGAATGAGCGGCAGGACGATGCGAATCGCCGCATGCAGCCGGCGGAACTCCTCGTCGTTCTCGAACGGCAGGTTGAGGTGTGTGCTCTGTAGGTTGGCCCATCCGTGCCCCGAGCATCCGAAGATGCGGTCGAACGTGTTGTAGACCTCCGTGTACTCGTGCGGCCAGAGGCGCGTCTCGGCCGCCGGATCCATCCACGGGTGCATGGCGCCCGGCATGAGGCGCGCGCCCAGGCCTTCGAGTGCCCGATTCGCGGCGAGCACGTTCTCGTGAAAGCGGCCCGCAAGCCCGGCCAGTGTCGACGCTGGCCCGTTGGTCTTCAGCTCCAGCACGTGCAGCGTGAGCTCGTTGGACCAGGCGATGTCACCCCGTTCGATCTCCGAGGCGGGCTCGCCTGCAACCGCCTCGATGAGTCGATCGCAGATCGGCCGCACATCGAGTGACTCCGCGTCGACGATCATCAACTCGACCTCGACGCCGAACCCCTCGAAGAGACCGGGTCGCTCGTCCACCGCCAACACGCTCGTAGGCTTGCCACCCGGGTCGCTCATGACCCGTCCTGCCCGCGTCGATCCAATCGCGCCCTGAACCACGCCGCGATCTCGTCGTAGATGACATCCTTGAGGAGAGCGTCCTCGTAGCCGGCATCCAGGTTGGGGTTGTCGTTCACCTCCACCACCATCACGCGACCGCCCACGACCTTGGCGTCGACGCCGAAGAGGCCGTCCCCGAAGAGCGAGGCCGCCCGGACGGCGGTCTGGATGAGACCGGGTGGCGCGTCCTCCATGAGGACGGCCTCCACCTTGCCGTACCGGTCGGTCTTGCCCTGCCGTGAGACGATCTGCCAGTGGCCGCGAGCCATGTGGTACCGGCAAAGGAAGAGCGGCTTCCGGTCGAGAACGCCGACGCGCCAGTCGTATTCGGAAGGCGCGAACTCCTGCGCGATCACCAGTTCGGACTCGTCGAGGAGCTCCTCGAGGCGCGTCTCCGCCTCCTCGGGTGTGTTGACCTTCACCACGCCGATGGAGAACGCGCCGTCTGGCTTCTTCAGCACGCAGGGCAGTCCGACGTGCTCCACGAGCTCCGCGGTGTTGCCCTCGTGCATCACGAGCGTCCGCGGCGAGGGGATCGCATGCCGCGCGAAGACCTCGGCCTGGAAGACCTTGTTCGTCGCGCGGACGATTGCCTCCGGGTCGTCGATGACGACCAGCCCCTCGGCTGCTGCACGCGTGGCGAAGCGATAGGTGTAGTGGTTGACGAACGTGGTCTGTCGAATGAACAGCGCGTCGAACTCGGCGATGCGCCCGTAGTCCTCCGGTCCAACCACCTCGGCCAGGATGCCGTGTCGGGCGGCGGCCCGGACGAAGCGCTTGATGGCGCGCCCGTCCGAGGGTGAGGCGGGGTCGTCCTCGGACCAGAGGATGGCCAGGTCGTATCGGAGAACCGTCTTGCGGGGCTTCGAACGCCGACGCCCGAAGTAGCCTTCGGCGCTCTCGATGACGAACGGACGGTGCGACTCGGGCACGTCCGACGCGGCGCCGAGCCGGAGGCCGGTCATCCGCCATTCATCTTCCGAGCGGTGGAAACGAGCGACCAGGATGGGCGCCGGGAACTGGTTGAAGAGCGCCCGCGCGAGTCGGTCGTACTTCTTGGCCAGGTTACGACCGAAGTAGATGCTCAGCGTGAAATCGTTGCCCCGGAGAGGCGAAAGGCACCGCTGGATCTCGTCGTCGAGCTCGTCCGACGCGGCCCGGAGGAGCGGTGCGTCTCCCAACCCCTGTACGGTGGCCACAGACGGCATGGGCCTGTGGCCGCGGGCCGCGGCGAGCAACGACACGTAGTAGCCCACGCTCTGATAGCTGATGCGGCGGCACATGTTGTAGACGGCCGTCCGCTTTATTTCGGCGAAGCGCGGGTCGACGAGGTAGGAGCGAGCCGCCACGACTTCCACCCCCTCGAGCTCGAAGGGCCATCGCTTGGTGTTCTCCACCACGATCAGGGACTTCACGATCCCTCCGCCCTCGGCTCGACGACGAGCAGGTTCCCGTCCGAGGAGAGCACCCCCAGCATGATCGCGCCGAGAAGTCTCATGATCCCGACGCGGTAGTTGTGGCCCTCGGCGAGTGGGTTGTCGAGGTAGGGGTCCGCGACCAGTACGGAGTCGGTGCCGGGGTCGTAGCCGTGGAGCACGACGAAGTGCCCGGTCGGGAAGCCGCCGACCGAGTCGTACGTGGCCCGGCCGTCGACGTAGAGCTCCCGCGCGCAGCCGTAGAGATAGGTGGCCGAGAGCCCCGTCATGATCGGCAGCCCCTTCGAGAGGGTACGCCGGATGAGGTCGGGCGTGAGCTCTTCGAACAGGACCGCGCCACCCTCCTCCATATACTCGATGTGGGCCTCGGTAGACACCTTGAGTCGCTTCGAGGTCTTCACGGCCGCTTGCTCACGGAGGTGCGCGGGGAGGTCGATCTCCGGCTCCGCGAACCACGTCGGGTCGAAGAGCTCGAGGTTGTAGGTGTAGATCGTCGCGCGGTAGCCGCGCGCCAGCGCATGCACGCCGAGATATGCGGCGAGCGTGCCCCCGGTACCCAGCCGACGGACCTCGTCCACGACGTGGGCGAGGTCCAGCTCTTCCCCGAAGAACCCGTAGACGGCGTGCAGGCACGCCGGCCCGCAGGTTTCGTCCGTGGGCTGCGCGAGGATCTCGAGCGTGAGCTCCGTATGCACTTCCGTTCTCCTGGTGTGCCGCGGCTCTGGGCCGATCGGTCCCGAGCGTTTGCGCGGCCGGAGAATCTAGCACTGGGCGACTCGCCTGCGGAGGCCGGGATGCTGGCGCCCGCTTCGACGCGACCGCATCGTGCGGCTGCGGACTCGCCCGACGAGTCGTCCAGCCCACCATCGAACACCACCGACCCATGCCCGACGATCCCAAGCCGCCGACGCCGCAGAAGAAGAAGAAGCGAAAGGGCGTCACCGCCCGCGCAGGCAAGCGAATCATGAATCGGCTGGTGCATCGGGCCGACAAGGCGCCGGGCTCGGCGCCGGGCACGCTGATCCACACCGGAGAACGGAAGGTCGACGAGGTGCGGATCCGCCTCATCGACTACGACGGGGAGAAGTTGATCGAGAAGACGCTGAGCGGGGTGGATGAGTCATTCCCCTTCGCCGCCCGTCCGCCGGTCACGTGGGTGAACATCGATGGGCTGCACGACACGACGGTCATCGAGGCCGTGAGGGAGCGCTTCGGGGTGCATCCCCTAGCGCTGGAAGACGTACTGTCGCCGAACCAGCGGCCGAAAGTGGAGGGCTATCCGAAGCACTTCCTGGTCGTCCTCAGGATGCTGTCGTTCGACGAGGCGACCACGTCGGTGACGTCGGAGCAGGTCAGCCTGATCGTCGGGGACCATTACCTCTTCTCGTTCCAGGAGCGCTTCGGCGACGTCTTCGAGCCGGTTCGTGGACGCCTGAGGTCCGCCAAGGGTCGCATTCGTACCCGGGGCACCGACTACCTCGCCTATGCGCTCATCGATGCCATCGTCGACCATTACTTCTGGATCTTGGAGAAGGTCGGTGACGTCATCGAAGAGCTCGAGGAAGCGGTGGTGAGTGAGCCGTCACCCGACGTCCTGCACCGGATCCATCACCTGCGCAGGGAGATGCTCGTCGTTCGCCGAGCCGTATGGCCGTTGCGCGAGGCGTTGGGCCAGCTGTACCGCGGGGAGGTCGGGCAGATCACCGAAGAGACCCGGCTCTTCATGCGCGACGTGTACGACCACACCGTGCAGGTCATCGACACGACCGAAACGCTGCGCGAGGTCCTGTCGGGCGCCATGGATCTCTATCTGTCCGGCGTGAGCAATCGCATGAACGAGGTCATGAAGGTGCTCACGATCATCGCGACGATCTTCATTCCGCTCGGATTCTTCGCGGGTCTCTACGGCATGAACTTCGAGTACATGCCCGAGCTGGGTGTCCGGTGGGCCTACCCGGCGCTCTTGGGCTTCATGACCGCGGTGGCGGCGGGAATGCTCTGGGCGTTCCGAAGAAAGGGGTGGCTCTGAGGCTTCCAGTCAGTGGACGATGTTGAGACCCTGCAGATGTGTGATCACCGCGCCCATGAGCAGCGGATGCACCCGATAGCGTAGGGCCTCCTCGATCTCGGAACGCGCGTCGGGATCGCCTTCGCCGGTGGCGAGCGGCCCGATGATGTGACGGTTCCGGAGCGACTCGAAGATCTGGTAGCTCTCTTGCCTGGGGAGCCGGAAGATCCGGTCATGCTCATCGAGCGTCAGCGAGCGGTGCTCGAGGAAGGCCTTCAGCGTGAAGTTCTGCGTCAGGTTGAGCGCCTCGAGGATGGAGAAGTCCGGCCGCTCCGGCAGCGTCATCAGGACGCCGTCGCCGGAGTCGAAGTCGGCGGCGAGCAGCCACTGGTAGAGCGCAAGGCCCAGGTGGCCGCCCGAGGCCCTGTGGAGTCGATCGAAGTAGCCTTCCTCCACGAGGTGCTGATAGCCCTCCGCATCGCGCATGCGTCGAAGTCGCCTCTGAAGGCGGTGCCGGGCGGTCGTCGGCTCCTCGTAGCGGAGGGCCAGTCCGCTTCGGCGATGGCGCGAGGTGACGGCGGCCCGCATGGCTTCGACATCGAGGGACGGCAGGTCGAGGACGTCCACCTGCGAGACCGCGCTGGGCTCAGCCGTCGCAACCAGCTGCCACGCGGAAATTGTCATACCGCCGATCCAGAAGATCCGGGGCTCGGTCTCCGACATGAGCGTCAGAAGTCGCTCGATGAGGTCGGTGCCGTGCGGTACCCTCATGTAGAGGTGCTCGAGGTTGTCGAGGGCCACAGCGGCAGGGAGCTTGGCCGCGTCCACCTCGAAGATGAGGTGCGCGAGCTCACCGAGGGATTCGGTGCGCGGCAGGTCGAGGAGCTGCGACAGGTAAGCCGCGAGCTCCCCTTCGGACGAGAGGCGCTCCGCCAACGCCGAGCGGACCATCGATCCCTCGTCCTCGGCGATCTTCGCGGCCAGGACAGCGAGGAAGCTGGTGATGCCGCTGCCCTGTCGGCCACGCACGATGAGTGGCACACCGTCCTCGTCGTGCCAGCGCCGCCAACGGCTCATCGCGCTGGCGAGCTCGGCTTCGCGTCCAGCGAGTAGGGCCGGGTCCGAGATTGGGTCGAGTGTGAACAGGCGTTGATAGACCAGCGGCAATCCGCTGATCTGTGCGCCGACGTCGGCGAGCGCACGAAGCGTACGCGTGGAGGCAGCGGTTTCGGCGGGTCCCCTCCCCACGATCGCGCTTCCTCTGCGCAGCAAGCGACTCCCCAGCCGACGCAGTCGGGCGATCCACACTCCGACGTACCGGGTAGCGCGCCCGACCGGAGGGCCCCAGGTATCGGTCACCCACGAGCGAAGGTCCGCCACTCGGGATTGAGCAGCGAACAGACGCGCCTCCATCCGGCCCGCACCGACGCGGTCGAGGAGCGCGCTGGAGCCCTCGGCGATCTCCGTGGCGAGCCGGTTCTGTGCGGTCACGAGGGCGCCGTCGAGACTCCCCACCTGAGCGCGCAACGCCTCGGCGGTGCTATGGAGCGAACCGCTGACCAGGTCTCGGGCGCGGTCGACGGCGCCTTCCTCTTCCGACTCGAGCTCCCTGAGGGCCTCGTCGCGTGCGAACGCGTACACGGCGTCCAGCTCGGACACGTTCGTGCGTGCCTCGTCCACGGCGGTCAGAAGGCCCTGGGTCGAGGCGCGGATCCGCTCGATCCGGAGCGCGTCGAAGGACTGGCGGGCGAGCTCCTGCAAGAGCAGCGTCCGCGCTTCCGTCTTTCGGGCTCCGGTCGGGATGCGGGCGGTCGGTGCGTGCAGGGACAGGCTCGCCGGCGCCTGGCGAATCATCGCCAAGAGCGCCTCGATGGTCGTATCCGAGATGTCCTGCACCGCGGAGTCGACCAGCGTAGCCTCTGGCACGACGGCTTCGGTGGGTTCGAGCACGGCCGCGACCTGGCCGTCGAGCTCCTTGAGACGGCCCTCCAGCGCTCCGGGGCCGCGAGCCGAGGCCACCTCTTGCGAGAGTGACTCGAGTCGATCGGCGGACTCGTGCAACGTGGGCAGCCAACCGAGACACCGGTCACGGAATCGCCACACCATGCGCCGCTGGACGGCCGTGACTCCGGACAGGATCGAGAGTAGCGCCGAGTACAGCTCCAGCCGGTCCTTCACGCTGTGGTCCCACTCCGTCAGCGCGGGGCCGACGGCGGTGACGCGCCGATGCGTCGCGACTGGGGCTCGTGCCGGCGGTCGGTACAGGAAGCTACCGGCCACCGCGATGTCGGCCTCAAGGGCCCCCCTCGCCTTCGCGAGCGCGTCACGCGCTTGGGCAACCACCGACTCGTTGGGGTCCTCCTGCAGGAGTGTCTCGAGCCCTTCCTGCAAAGCCTGCGCTGCGTCGCGGACCGTGGTCCAAAGGCCTTCGACCTCCTCTCCCTCCCCGGCGGGGAGCTCCGCTCTCACCAGAGCGGGCAGCGCGACGCGGCCCCAGTCGACCCACACGGTCTCCAACCGCCGGCTCCACGGTGCCGGCGGCGACGAGGTCCCGGACGATGCGATCGACGTCGTCGTCGCTGAGCGTGG
>JAHEKM010000135.1 GCA_024638325.1 Gemmatimonadota bacterium
GGATGCGAGTGGAGATATGAAGGGTATGCGAACGACCTGGATCATGGGATTCTGCCTCGTGGGCGCCGCGTTCACGGCGCCAGGGCCGATGGTGGATGCGGAGCCGTCGAACGCCGTGATGCCGCACATCGTGCTCGAGGGCTCGCAGCCGGAAGACGAGGCAGTGGTTGCCGACCCGGTGAACGAGATTCGTCTCTTCTTCTCCGATGCACCGCTCATGCGAGGCGCCTCCGTCCGCGTGGTGACGTCGGCCCGGCAGCTCATGAGGACGAGCCCTCCGGCGCCTGATCCCGAAGATCCCAAGCAGCTCTTCGTGGAGATCGACCCGCCGCTTCCGCCGGGGTCGTACCGGGTCCAGTGGCGTTGTATCGCGGACGACGGCCACGTCATGCGGGGCGATTTCGCCTTCGAGATCTCGGCCGAGTGACGCTGTACGTAGCGACCACTCTACAGCAGTGGGCCCTCTTTCTCGGCGTCGTGCTGGCCGTAGGATGTGCCGCGTGGACGCTCGTCGTCAGCCCGGGCGCCCGTAGGACCACACAACCGGGGGACGTCGCGGCGCTGAGACTGGTCGAGCGCAAGGTGGCCGCGCTCGGTGCCGTGACCGCTGCCGTGCTCGTCGGCGTCTGGATCCTTCGCGGCACCGTGCAGCTCGTCACCTTCCGTGACCCTTTCGTTCCCCTCGCGGAAGACGTCTCCTTCCTACTCTTCGACCTGTTCTGGGGGACGGTGTGGATGGGGCAGGGGGCGGTGGTCCTGTGTCTCGTCGCGGCGTTTCTCGCGGCTCGGCCGCCCGCCGGGGAGGCTGCGGACCCGGTCCCGACTCGCGTGACCCTCGCCCGTTGGCTGTCGGCCGGGCTCTGCCTGGCGCTGGTCGGGACGCTCTCCATGTCCAGTCACGCCATGGGCGTGGACTCGGCGAGGTCGCTCGCGGTGACGGCGGACGGAGTGCACCTGCTGGCTGCCGGCACCTGGATCGGGTCGCTGGCCGTGATCGTCACGGTCGGGAGGCACGCCGGTCGCCCCCTCTTGGCGGCTCAGCTCAGGAGCTTCTCGCCACTGGCCATCGTGAGTGTAGCGGCGCTCCTGCTCATGGGTGTCGCTCTGTCGTGGACGCACCTTACCGCGGTTTCCGACCTGTGGACCGGGACCTACGGGCGGGTCCTGAGCGGAAAGGTGCTCGCGGCCGGTGTCGTCTTGCTTGCGGGTTTCTGGAACTGGCGCCAAGGTCTTCCCTCGCTCGATCAGGACGAGGGTGCCGCCAAGGTGCGGCGCAGGGCGACGTTCGAGGTGGCCGTTGCGGTAGGTGTTCTCATGCTCACCGCAATTCTGGTCCACTCCGCGAAACCCTGACCCCGAGGCGACGAAGGGATCACCACATGAACGACCGCGAGACCAAGCCCCAGCGGACATCAGGGCGGCCCCTGCGAGCCGCTGCGATCGTCGGCTGCACGATGAGCGCGGCCCTTCTCGTTGGCGCTTGCGGTCCCCCCGAAGATCCGGCGGTAGCCGAAGGTCGCGCGCTCTATGAGGTGAACTGTGAGGTTTGCCACGGCGAAGGAGGACTCGGCGACGGGCCGATGGCGGCGAGCCTGCCGGTACCTCCCGTCAGCCTCATCGAGCACGTCGCCCATCACTCCTCGGACGAGATGTACCTGCTCATCACGCGGGGCATCCCTCCGGCCATGCCTCCTCATACGCTGAGCGAGGACCAAGTCGCCCGCATCGTCGACTTCCTGTGGACCCTCGTGCCCGAGGACCAGGTCGATGCGCTGCGCGAGATGCAGCGTCAAATCGAGGAGATGGGCGCTCCGGCCGGCGGAATGCCGGGCATGCAGATGGAGCACTCCCGAATGCGGGCCGACTCCAGCGAAGGCTCCACCTCCGGCAGGTAGTCGCGCCGTGCGCCTCTACGGGTCCGGAACCAGCTCGACCTCGTAGAGGTTCTGGAAGTCGCCAGAGTAGACGGTGGCCGTGATCCGATCGCCCGCCTCGAGGGAGTCGATGATCTCCGCGGGCTGGACGTAGAAGTTCATGGTCATGGCCATCATCCAGCCGGGGATCTCGTCGTTGGCCACGGACACGATGTTCCTGGCCGAATCGACGCCCTGCACCGTGCCGGTGAAGGCGAACTCCTGGCGCTCCTCGTCTGAGCCGGTCTCGCTCCCCATGTCCATGCCGCCCATGTCGTCCTGAGGGGCGCCGCACGCGGCGATCAGGAGTGCGGCGCAAGCCGCTGCGGCGCACAGGGCAAGCCGCCGCAGGGCGGGCTTCAGGGCTGTTGTTCGAGCCATCAGGGTGGTGCTCCGTCCGGGGAGGCGCCCTCTGCGAGGCGATGCGCGAACGCAGAGCCTAAACAGGAGCGTCTCCCCGGACAACGTGGATCTAGGCCCTGGCCTTCAGCAGGTCGCGGATCTCGCCGAGCAACTTCTCCTCGGCGGACGGCTCCGGCGGGGCCGGGGGCGGCGCGGCTTCCTGTTCACGCTTCAGCTTGTTGAAGCTCCGGACGAGCATGAAGACCGCGAACGCGACCACCAGGAATGAGATGACGGCGTTCGCGAAGACGCCGTAATTGATGGTGACGGCCCCCGCCTCCTGGGCCGCAGTGAGGGTCGCGTACGGCCCAGCGACGTCCCCTTGGCTGACCGTGATGAAGAGGTTCGTGAAGTCGACGCCGCCGAGAAGAAGGCCGATCGGGGGCATGACGACGTCACGCACCAGGGACTGGACGACGGTCCCGAAAGCCGCACCGATGATGATGCCGACGGCCATGTCGAGCACGTTGCCTTTGACCGCGAACTCCTTGAACTCCTTGAGCATGTAGAGGCTCCTGGGGGCGGGAAGCGGGGACGGTTCGAGCGTCAGTGTACGAATCGAGACATCCTCGGAACAGCGGCTGCAAAGTAGGAAAGGGGCCCCGGATGCCGGGGCCCCCTCTGATCGACCAGCCCGCGCGAGCGGTCAGTCGATACGCCGGAGCTCGACGCGTCGGTTCATCGCCCGGCCGTCGGCGGTGTCGTTCGTGGCGATCTGCCGGTCCGGGCCGAAGCCGCGGGCCTCCATGCGGTTCTCCGCCACGCCCTGACCGACGAGGTACTCCACTACGGACTCCGCCCGGGACTGCGACAGCGCCACGTTGAAGTTGCGCGAGCCGGTGTTGTCCGTGTGCCCGCTGACCTCCACCCGGATGCCGGGGTTGCCGACCAGCGAGGTCGCCACGCGGTCGAGCACCTGGCGCGCGCCCGGAGTCAGGATGGCGCTCCCCGTCTCGAAGTTGACACCCTCGAGCACGAGATTCATCTGTTCAGCCTCGAACAGCGCCGGGCAACCGCTCGCGTCCACCTCGGTGCCGCGGGGTGTGGAGGCACAGCGGTCCTGCTCGTCGAACACGCCATCGCCGTCGGTATCCACGCGGCAGCCCGTGGCGTCCACTCGCACGCCGCTAGGCGTGGAGGCGCAGCGGTCCTGCTCGTCGAAGACGCCGTCGCCGTCGGTATCCACGCGGCAGCCCGTGGCGTCGACTCGCACGCCGCTAGGCGTGGAGGCGCACCGGTCCTGCTCGTCGAAGACGCCGTCGCCGTCGGAGTCGACGCGGCACCCCTCGGCGTCGACACGCACGCCCCTCGGGGTATTCAGGCAGCTGTCGTCCTCGTCGTACACGCCGTCCGAGTCGCCGTCGAGCCGACAGCCGGACGCGTCGACGCGGACGCCGAGGGGCGTGCCTGTGCAGGTGTCGACTCGATCGAGGACCCCGTCGCCATCCGTGTCTCGGGCGCGACCGTCACCGATGTCGACCGAAAGACCCATGGTCAGCGTCCAATTCGTGTGCTTGTCGACCTGCTGGGCGTTCACCGTGAGACCCTCGTTCACCGGCGAGGGCACGTGGTCGACGGTGAGGTCGGTCCTCACCGCCCAGCGGTCGGTGAAGTAGCCCTTGAGGCCGATCAGTCCGCTGAGACCGAAGTCGCTGCCCCCGTAGAACCCGTCGTAGTCGTTGAAGACCCCCCCCACGCCCAGGAGCGGGTAGATCCGATCCGCCAGGGGAATGGAGTAGACGAGGCGGCCCCTGACCGGCGTCCAGGTCCCGTCGACCCCGGCCGGCGTGGCGTCTTCCGTCCAGCTGCGGCCCAGGGCGGCCTCGAAGGCCAGGTTTCGGGCGAAGAAGACCCCTGCGAAGCCACCGGCGCCCCACGCGGTTGCGTCCGAAAGGTTGGTGAGCTCGTCGAACCAGGTGGCTTGAGCATGGCCTCCGAGCTCGAGCGTGCCCGCTTCCTGCCCGAGTACCGGCGTCGCCACCGCCATGAGACAGGCGGCCAAGACGCAGACGCGAGAATTCATGGTTGCTTCCTCTCCTGCTATGTGAGACACGTGTTTTGACCAAGTGCCCTCATAGACATCGCGATCGAGAGAAAGTCACCTGCGCACGATTCCCCTGGCCGTTCGGAGCTCTTCCGGCCCGTCAGGCCCTGGGGGAACGCAGCGGGGCTCGGCCCCGACGGCGACCGACCGACTCGTCGATTGCCGCGGGGTCCGAGCCCCGAGACTCGCGTCGTATGGTCTAGCCTTCGACGCCGAACGCCACCTTGACGGTCGTCTTGTACGTCTTGATGCGACCGTCCGCGACCTGCGCGGTCATGGCCTCGACCTGTACGCCCGTGATGTGCTTGACGCTCTTGCTCGCGACCTGCACGGCCTTGTCTGCCGCTTCTGCCCAGCCCTTTGTCGAGCTTCCGACGATTTCGATGACCTTCGCGACTTCGTGCTTGCTCATTTCCATGCATCCTTTGGAGGAGAGTCCTGTGTGTCGTCGGGATCTTCAGACCGGCGTACCGACGTGAGGTCACATCTACCCGACCGACCCGCCGATGTGACTTCGGGACCCCGACCCGGTCAGAGGGTATGTCCCGCTCGTTCAGGCAGAGCGCCTGGGCGAGCCACCCGTCAAGACTCGACACGCCCCAGGAGGGAGCCCGAGCAATGGACCTACTGAAAGACATCATCGAGGAACACGCCCCGAAGTTGCTCGGCCAGCTGCAAAGCGGTGCGGGCTTCGACCCCGAGCAAGCCCAGCGCTTCCTGCCCGAAGCCGGCAGCTCCATCGGCCAGGCCATGAGCGATGGGGTCGGCGATCTGGATCTGACCAACCTGTCGTCCGCCGCGAACATCAGTGCGCTTTCGAAGGGCATCGACGTGCGCGGGCTCGCCGATCGTACGGGTGTCTCGCCGCAGCAGGGCCTCGACGGCATCCAGGCTCTACTACCTGCGGTCCTCGGCTTTCTGGGCCAAAAGGCCGGCAACGCCGGAGACCTGCTGGGGCTGCTCGGAGGAGCGTCCGGGGCGGGTGACGCGCTCGGTGCTCTCAAGCAGCTCGGCGGGAAGTTCTTTCGTTAGTTTGCAGACCCAACTCAAGGAGACAACCCAATGGGAATCATCAACTTCGTACGAGAGGCCGGAAGCAAGGTCGGCCTCGGGGAGTCCCCCTCCAAGGCCGCGGCCGAGGCCGCCAAGGAGGAAGAACTCCAAGAGCTTCGTGAAGGCAACAAGATCCTGAGGCTGATCATCGACATGGACCTGGGCATCGAGTCGCCGAAGGTGAAGTACGACGACGGCGTCGCGACCGTATCGGGCAAGGCTCCGAGCCAGAAGGTGAGGGACCTCGTGGTCCTCACGGTCGGCAACGTGGCTGGGGTGGCGTCGGTCGACGACCGCATCGAGGTGGCCGAGCCGGCGGAGGAGGCCGTCTTCTACACGGTCCAGAAGGGCGACACCCTCGGCGCGATCGCGCGCGACCAACTCGGCGCCGCAAAGAGGTACATGGAGATCTTCGAGGCCAACCAGCCGATGCTGAAGGACCCGAATCTCATCTATCCCGGTCAGACGCTGCGGATTCCGAAGGACTGAGCTCAGCCCCTCCGCCAAGGGGGCCAGTGGCCGGCGATCCAGGGCAGGCATCTGGGTCGCCGGCCGCTTTCTTTTGCCCGGCGGAACCATGGAGCATCGAAGAGGGCCCCGCGACTCGTGTGTCGCGGGGCCCTCGACCTTCGTGGTCGCCGGGTCGCCGCCCGGCACTCAGGCCGTCGACTACAGCGTGATCACCAGCGTCACAGTGAGCACCGAGTCGACCTTGTCCCCCTCGGTCAGCACCGTGCCTGTCGGGTTGCCGCCTGCGTCGAACAGGGGGACCTGCAGTAGGGAAGGCTGGTTGTCGAACAGGAGCTGCAGCGAGGTCTTGAAGGCCAGTCGCTGAGACAGCGTGAACGAAAGCGAGTTGATCCAGTCCGCGCGCAGATCCTCGGTCTCCTCGGCGTTGAGGTCCGTGATCAGCGTGGACGTGTACTGGGTCCCCTCGGTGATCTGACGCATGGCGTCGATCGACGCACGCACACCAGCGAAGGAGTCGTCGGCTCCGGGAGCCGGGTCGACGTCCTTCTGGATCGTGTACGTCGCACCGACATCGGTCTTGAATCGGCCCGCATCGGTATCGATCCAGGTCCGGCCGACGCCCGCGACGAACGAGTAGCGGTTCTGCACGCCGGCGAAGGTGTTGCGCTCCCACCCGGTGCCCCCGAATAGGAAGGCCGGTCCGAGCGACCGGTCGTAGCGCCCTCTCGCGAAGTAGCTCTCGGCGGTGAGCTGGGACGCGCTGGTCTCCGAAATCGTGAAGCTTCCAGGGGTGCCGGTTGCGGTCCGCGTGGTGGTGCTCGTCTCGCCGCGGATCCCGCCCACTTCCAGCTTGAACGAGTTCTGACCGCCGGTGCCCGTGAGCGCCGACTTGAATCCCAGCGTGCTCGACGAGGCGTTTCCGCTCGCGGACACGAAGCTGAGCTCCGTGGCGTTCTCCCAGGTGAACGGCTCGGCGTCCTGCGCCGCTGCCAAGGTCGGTACGACCAGGAAGGCCGCCGCGACGACGCTTTGGGCGCCTCGTCTGATGGGCGATCTATTCTTCATGTGAATGCCTCTCTTTCTCTTGGTTGTGGTCTTCGGGCCCGCGCCGGGGTGGGACCAGGAGAATGACCGGTCCCACCCACGCGCGGCCGATACCAGGTAGGCCGTGGCTAGGCCTGTGACTTGAGGAGGTCCCTGATCTCGCCCAGGAGCGTTTCCTCGGCGGACGGCGCCGGCGGCGCGGCGGGAGCGGCCTCTTGCTCGCGCTTCATCTTGTTGAAGCTCCGCACGATCATGAAGACCGCGAACGCGACGATGAGGAAAGAAATGACCGAGTTGGCGAAGATGCCGTAGTTGATGGTGACGGCCCCGGCTTCCTGCGCCATCGCGAGTGTCGCGTATGGCCCTGCGACGGTACCCTCCTGAACGGTGACGAACAGGTTGGAGAAGTCCACGCCGCCGAGCAGCATGCCGATCGGGGGCATGACGACGTCGTTGACCAGAGACTGGACGACCGTCCCGAACGCGGCGCCGACGATGATACCGACCGCCATGTCCAGCATGTTTCCTTTGACGGCGAACTCCTTGAACTCCTTGAGCATGACCTTGCCTCCATGTTTGGGCCTGGCGTCGACGACTCGTTCGCCGACGTTCCCGTGTTGCGTCTGCTCGGCCCCTTCGGACAGCTCGGTGTCACGAAAGTCACATTCGGTTCCCGAAGTCGACCCGGCCGTGGCGCGAGAGCTGCTGGGTCCGCGAGTGACTTTCGTGCGACGAAGCGGTCTAGAGCGGTGAAGGCGGTGGCGTGAGCATCGATGCAGGGCTGCCTGACGAGGAGCTGCTGGAGCTCGTGCGGAACGCGCCGGAGGGTGACACCAGGGCGTTCGAGGAGCTGGTCCGCAGGTACGACACGAAGGTGGTGACCAACTGCCGCTATCTGTCGGGTTCGCCGAGCGACGCGGAGGATTTGGCGCAGGAGGTGTTCGTGAAAGCGTTCTTCGGAATCGCCGGTTTCGAAGGGCGGGCGTCGTTCCAGACCTGGCTACAGCGCATCAAGGCCAACCACTGCATCAACTGGGTGAAGAAGAAGCGAATTCAGACCGTCGATGCTGATCCCGAGG
>JAHEKM010000136.1 GCA_024638325.1 Gemmatimonadota bacterium
GCCGCTGGCGCGGAGTAGCTGCGGGGGGCGGCGGAGGAGGTCCGATGCCACCTCCGCCGCACTACACGCCGGCCTCGGTCAGGCAGCAGCGATGCACTCGATCTCGACGCGGGTGTCTCCTCCGAGACTGATGCCGACTGCCGTGCGCGCGGGCTTGTTGTCGGGGAAGAACTCCTGGTAGACCTCGTTCATGGCGCCCCACTCGGCCATGTCCACGAGGAACACGGTGCACTTCACGACCCGGTCCATGGACGACCCGAAGCGCTCCAGCGCATCCTGGATCGACTCGAGTGTACGGCGCGTCTCTGGCTGCACGCCGGACTCTCCCGCTCCTCCGGTCTTACCCGCGAGGAAGATCAGCCCACCGTATCGAACGCCCTCCGAATACGGCGCGCGGGGGTTGGGATTCAGGTACTCCGGCGTCGCTGACTGTTGGGAGAGGGGCGGGGCGTCAGCCGGCGGCTGGCAAGCGGCGATCGTGGCCCCTAGCACGGCGGCGGTTACTCCTCGAAGCATGGTTCCTTCCTGGTCTCAATGAAACGACTGACAGTTCGGAGACGGAGGCGAGTCAGGCGGCCGGTTTGGCTTCCCAGGCCCCCATGGCCATCCCACCGAAATCGGCGGACCCGACCCACATTCCGTCCTGGAACGACCCGGTCAGCGTCGTGGGCAGATCCATCCCCTCATAGACCAGCGGCCAGAAGAACTCGACGCCGGATGCCGTTTCGGCGCCACTGAAGAAGTCCTCTCCGGTGGGGAGCCGAGCGATCAGCTGATCGTCCTCGCGGGTGATGGTCAGCGGAATCTCGAAGGTCCCCTCCGGGGAACTGAGGGTGAACATCCACGCGCCTTCGATCTCGCTCTGGGCCGAGACGGCTCCCGGAGCGGCAAGCATTGCGGCAAGGGCACACGCGGCAAGCAGGGATCTGTTCAACGGTTCCTCCGGGGGATGGGTGCAGGGTTGGCGACTGCCCATGGCTGTACCGCTTCTGCGTCGGCCAGTTCCTACATGGCCGACCGGGCACTCGGTGGGCCGATCTCTGGGCCGTCTCGGGGCAGCAAGCTGAAGCGGCCCGACCTACTCCACCCCGAACGCCAGCAGCACGTTGCCGCGTTGCCCACCCCACGTGCCGTTGCCCGACGTCGTGAGCACGATCCCGTGGGCGATGGCCGGACCGCCGGTGTCGATGGATCCCCCCCGCGCCGCCACACCGTTCACGGTCGCGAACTCTCGAGCCGTGTCATAGCTCCATAACACGCGGCCGTCCGTGGTCGAGTACGCACGCAGCACCCCGTCGTACGCACCTGAGAAGACCGCGCCGGGCACCACGGACACGGGAGCCGCCTGTGCCGGGCTGCACCGCGGACGGTCGCCGCACACCGCGGGTGGCGCCGACCAGACCACCGAGCCGTCGCCGATGCTGATGGCGTGCAGTCCGCCGCCGGCTGTCGGGTCCGGGCCGACGCCGAGGGGATTCGCACCGCCGAAGTCCAGGTCGGAGATCGCCACGTAGAGGTTGGTGCCGTCACTTGCCGAGCCCCACTCGCTTCCGCCGAGGACGCCGCCCCTACCCACGCGCGTCGTCCACAGAACGGCACCCTCGTTGTCGGGATCCACAGCGTGCGCTTCGCCCGACTTCTGGCCGAGCACCAGTGCCCGCCCACCGTCCGGGCGCGGAACCAGGATCGGGGGTTGGCCGAAGTCGAAATCGGGTCCTTCGGGGTCGGGGCAGTTAGCCACGTCCCGCGAGCCGCACGCGAGCGTGTACGCGTCGCCTTCCGTCATCTGCTGCACCCACTTGATGGCGCCGGTTTCCATGTCGAACGCCATGATGGCATCGGAGGTGGGGGCAGCCGGCTGGCTGTACGAGTCGCCGGTCGCCACGTACACGGAGCGCGTCCCCGGGTCGATGGTCGGCGGTGACCACACCGCGGAACCCGACGGCGCGAAGCGCGGCGTGCCCGCCGAGTTGACCCCCCTCTGGGTGGGTTCCTGCGGAATCGTATAGCTCTTCCACACGACCTCGCCCGTCTCGACGTCCAGCGCCGAGACGCTCCCGCGGAACGTGCAGCAGGGGTACGTCGCAGGCGAGCTGAAGACCTCCTCCAATGAAGACATGGGGACGTAGAGGCGATCCTCGTAGAGGACGGGGGAGCCGCTGACCCGGGCAGCAGGGTGATCCTCGAGCTTCACCTTCCACACGACCTGCCCAGTAGCGGCGTCCACACGGTACGCGTTGCCCTGGTAGTCCCCGAAGAACAGCGAGCCATCCTCGTACACCAGGGCGCTCCGCACGCCCGCATCCGCGGAGATGGTCCAGTCGATGCAGCCATCCTCCAGGCCGAGCGCGTAGATCCGGCCCGAACCGCTCGGCACGAAGACGCGGTCGCCGACGATGGTCGGCTGGACGGCTGCCGACGCCTCCCCCTGGAAGCCGAACGCCCACTTCAGCGTCAGCCCGGGGATCTCGTCGGCCGTGAAGCCGGGAGTGGGCTGGAATCGGCGGTTGTCGAGCGAGGCCCCCCACGAATGCCAACCGTCCTCGTCGTCGTCCACGCTGGAGCGTCCGGAGCACAGCCCCACCCGCGCCGCACTAGAACCGACCGCCGCGGTCGTGGTGGACAGGTAGTCCGCCACGGCTCTGCGCTCGGCGGCCGAGAGCGCGGCTCCCTCGTCACTCATGACACCGGTCTCGAGCGCCGCGACGATCTGAGCCGGCGTCAGCGTGGCGAGCGTCGCGCGTGAAGGTGTCCGTGCGCCCGCCTGCTCATGACACTCGGCGCAGCTCGCCTCGTAGATGGCCGAGCCCATCTGTGATGCCACCGTAGTGGGCGTCACCAGGTAGGCCGTGGCTAGTACGACTGCGGTGAGCGAGCGGGGCATAGGTCCTCCGTGGTCAGCTGATCGCGAAACAATAGAACAGCCCGGCCCCTCCCGTGCTGATCAAGTTCGCCTGTGTGCACCCGGGAGTCCCATGCGCGGAGTTCCACGGCGAGCCCGGTGTGGTGAACGAGTAGCGGTCGGCGTGCCCGACCCGCGCGCTCCCCTCGGTGCTGCTGGTCCAGTTGTCGCACGTCTGGTCCTGGCCAGCGGGGAACGCGGTGCCGTCGATGCGCGATCCGGTGAGCACGTCGTGCTCCGTGGTATCCTCATCCCCGTCGATGCGCGAGTCGAACTGGTTGCCGTTCTCGTCGAGGGTGAACTCCCAATTGAAGTTCGAGTTGTCGTAGTGGAGGCTCTCGACGTTGGTTGCCATGACGAGCCCGTTGGCGTTCGCCCACGGCCCGGACCCGATGCGGTCGCGCGCGTGGACGGCTGTAGCGTCGGCGGTCTCCTGCGTGCTGAGGTAGGCGCGCCAGGTGCGGTTCCCGGATCCGGCCGCCGTGGCGAGACGCTGGCAATGCGCGTCGGCGCCGGCCAGACCGCCCAGGTCGCCGCCGTTACCGATGCCCACGCTCGTGATGAAGAAGCCCATCGGCTGGGTCTCCTGCTGCTGAGCGTCACCCTGGAGCGGCAGCGCCAAGAGGCCCAGAACGCTGAGTGAGAGCGCGATTCTGCCGGTGATAGCCATTCTTCCTCCCTTCATGGATCTGAATCAGGCCTTTCGAGACCCGGTAGCCTACGGTGCCGGTTCGATCCGCAGCAACGCTCCGTCCTCTTCGTGATCGGTGAGGACGTACAGGAGCCCGTCTGGTCCCTGACGCACCTCCCGGATGCGCTGCCGGAACTCCCTCAGCATCGACTCACGTCTGAGCTCCTCCATCTGTTCGTTGAAGACGATGCGCTCCAGGTGCCCCGTGCCTGGAATGCCGCCCTCCCGTAGTGACCCGACGAAGACGTTGCCGCGCCAAGCCGGGAAGCGGTCGCCCGTGTAGACGGCCATGCCGGCCGCGGCGATGGCGGGAACCCAGAACACGAGCGGCGGCTCCATGCCGGCCATCGTCCCGTGGTCCGGTATCGGTGCGCCGGAGTAGTCGCGGCCGTAGCTCACGAGGGGCCATCCGTAGTTGCGGCCCGGTGAGAGGACGTTGATCTCGTCGCCGCCGTTCGGCCCGTTCTCGTGCTGCCAAATGTCGCCGGTGACCGGGTGCTCAATGAGTCCCAGCGTGTTCCTGTGGCCCAGCGTGTAGATCTCGGCGCGATGACCCGCCCGATTCACGAACGGGTTGTCCTCCGGCACGGTCCCGTCGTCGTTGAGGCGGAGGACCTTCCCGCGGAGACTCGTGGGATCCTGGGCTGCGTCCTCCACCCGTCCACCCGTCGACATGTAGACCTTGCCATCTCGCCCGAAGGTGACGCGGCCGTTGAGCCCGGAGTTGCCGTCGAACGCGTCCGGCACGACGAGGTCCCGAACCTCGGTGAGGGCTCCGTCCACTAGCCTGCCGCGTACGAGCGCCGGGGTGCCCCGACCGTCGCCCACCGGCTTGGTATAGGTCAGATAGACGAGCCCGTTCGAGGCGAAGTCGGGATGCAGCGCCACGTCCATCAACCCGCCGTTGCCGTCGGTGCGCACCTCGGGCACCCCCGGGATCGGGCGCGGGTCGAGCCGGCCGTCCCGCACGACCCGCAACCGACCGTCCCGCTCGGTGATGAGCACGTCGCCATCGGGAAGCCACGCGATGGCCCACGGATGCGAGAGCCCGCGCGCCACCACGCTGACCCGGATCCGGTGCTGCTCGGCGGTATCGAAGGCCCAGGGTCCGTCGCCCAGCGCGGGGACGGGCAGGCCTATCGGTTGCTGCTGAGCGGCGCCGAGCACCGGGATCGCAAGCAGCAGCAGTACAGCCAATTGAACGGAGTCTTTGAGCTTCATCGGAGTCTCCTGGGCCGAGAGACGCGGGACCGGACGTATTCGCTCAAGCATAGGAGCATGATTCGGCCGTAGCCGAGTCTGCTCAGGCGACCGCGGTCGCCTCGAGCTCGATCATGACCTCCGGCTGAAACAGGCTCGCGACGCCGAGCAGGGTGCTCACCGGCTTGCAGCCGTCCCCCGCGAAGATGGGCACCAGGTCACCGGCCGACGCCATGAAGGCCGGGACGTCTGTCGTGTACATGTTCATCCGCACGATGTTGGACGGGCCCATGCCCGCCGCGGCGAGCGCGGCCTTCAGGTTGTCCCAGGCGGCCTGGAACTGGGCGACGAGATCGCCGGCATGAAGCGGCGCGCCCTCGGCGTCGTTTGGTGTCTGCCCCGATAAGTAGAGCACCCGCTGAGCACCTGTGACCTCGATGCCATGGTTGATGTTGAAGGCCGTGAGCCAGTCGGTCGGATTGATTTCGCGCTTTTCCAAGACACACCTCTCTGTGGACGACTTTGTGAGTGCGAAGGAGGCCTGAGCCCGCGAAGTCAGGTGATCGTGAACGGCAACATCATGCCGTGCACGACGTGGGGTACTCCGTCCCCGGCGTCGGGAATGAAACAGAGCGCCATCCACTCGCCCGGCGTGAAGTTCACGTAGGCGTCGGCGACCTGGCCCGGCGCGATGCCCGGCACCCCCCCGTGGGTGACGAACGGCTGGTCCTCGTACGTCTCGGCCCACGCCATGACGTCATCCACCGTCATGCCCGGGTTGATCTTGATGAACGCGACCTCGTGCGCCTGCGCGGCCCCGTTCACGACGCGGATCACGTGCGAGCCCGCCGTCGGCGGCGTCGAGAACGAAAAGGCGTAATCCACCAGCGTGAGCGTCATGTCCGCGAGCGGGGCCTCCGCCGGTGAGGCACTGGAAGGTGTCACCGTCAGGGGTTGGATCATGCCCTTGAACACGTGCGGCACATGATCCGGCGTGTCCACCATACACAGCACCGCGTACTCGCCCGCCTCGACCATCATGGTGACCCTCGCAGGCTCGTCGGGCGAGGGAGGATTGACTCCGCCCGCGTCCTGGAACCAGGAGGGCGGCGGTGTGCCGGGTTGCATCTGCCCCATGGCCTCCACGAACTGCTCGTACGTCATGTCGTCCGGCAGGCGGACGAGCTGGAGGTGATGCAGGTTCGGGCCCTCGTTCGCGAGAACGAAGGTGACCATGCCGGACTCGAACGTGGCCGGCCCTTCGAACGCGAAGTCGGAAGCGGTGAAGTGGATCTCGGTCGGGACGTCGGCAGACTGCCGCTGGCTTTCGCCGCCGCAGGCGGAGAGCGCAACGAGGAGGACCGCGAAGAGGGGACGGGGTTGCATGTGGAACGCCTCGGATGGGTTGTGACTGGGTTCGGTACGGCGCCCGGCAGGGCGGTAATTGGGTGGTGCACCCCCCGGCGGCGCAAGCTGGCCCTATCGGGCTGGACATAGGATGGCGCCTGTCCATCGCACACCCCATGTCGGGAGAGTCCATGCGCGTCCGCGAGCAGGCTGTCGTGTACATGAGCGCGGCCGATCGCAGAGGGCGCCGACACGCCTCACGACCTCGCCGAGCGGCACGAGGACTATCTCCACGGCGGTGGGTACGGCCCGCGCGGAGACGAGTAGCGGGTCGACGCGGTCAGCTTCGAGGTAATGCGGCGCGGCAACCTACCCGCGGCTTTCGCGTTCGATCACCACTTCGAGGTGGCGGGGTTCGAGCTGCTGAAGTAGTGGTCGGCGGCGCAACAAAAGCGCATTCGGTCATGTCTCTCGGACCCGGCGTTGCAGGCCGGAGCCCCCGGTGCGATGCTGCTTGATCTAGCCTGAGTCCAGCTGCGCGCGCGCTGGGTGTCTCGTCGACACGGGGGGGCGCAGTGATCGATGTCTCGACCGATACGCTGCACCCGCTCGCAGGGGACGAGTCCACCTCGCGCCTGCTGGACGAAGCGGAGACGAAGCGGCTCAGACGACGCCTGATCAACGGGCTCTCGTGGATCCTCGCTTTGACGTCGCTCGGTGGCCTGGGCGCGAGGCTCCTGCTCGCCCCCGTCGAGCCCATCAGTACGATTCTGACACTGGTGTTCGCTGCGGGCTTCTTGCTCGTACCCTGGGTCGGACGGCGGACGGAGTCGCTGGAGCCGGCGGCCATCCTGCTCGTCGCGCTGTTGCTCGGCTTCCTCGGGTCGGTCAGCTATGTGGCCGGCGGTCTCGACGCGCCGATCCTTGCGCTGCTTCCCGTGGTGGCCGCGGTCGCCGTCCCGGTGCTCGGCGGTCGCCGGGGCTGGATTGCAGTGATTGGCATCGTGGGCGTGATCGTCTGGTTCCAGTACCTGCATATCACGGGGCACCCATTCGCCCAGCGCCTGACCGCGAGCGGCTTCCGGCAGGTCCGGGCGCTCATGCTCGTCATCACAAGCGGGCTGTTGGCGGGGATGGTCATGATGTACGAGCGCCAGAACCGGCGGCTCCGACGGGAGCTTCGAAACCAAGCGTCGCGGGACCCGCTCACTGGCCTCGCGAACCGTAGGTATGCCGCCGCGGCCCTGGGATACGAGTGGGCGCGCGCCAATCGCGACGGTAGCCCGATGTCCGTGATCCTGTTCGATGTGGACCACTTCAAGACTTACAACGACAGCCTGGGGCATCAGGCCGGAGACGAGTGTCTGCGGGAAGTGGCCGACATCAGCCGCAGCACCATCCGCAGGGCCACCGATCTGGTCGCTCGATACGGGGGCGAGGAGTTTCTCGCCGTTCTCCCGGCGACCGACCACGCCTCAGCGCTGCGTGTGGCCGAGGAGCTGCGCGCGAATTTGGAGCGGCAGGCGATTGCCCACCCGGCGGCCCCGACCGGTGTCGTCACCGTGAGCTTCGGAGTGGCGACCGCAGTCGATACGGGCGCGATGAGCAGCGACGAGCTGATCCAGCAGGCCGACGAGGCCCTGTACCGAGCGAAGGCGTCGGGTCGGAACAGGGTCGATGGGTGGAGTCAGGCCGTCGGGGCTGGCGCGTGACCGGAAGGCACCGCAACAGCTACCTTGAGCGGACCCGTCCGTACCACGGATCCCACGTGGCACCCCGCCCCCAGAGCCGGTGCAAGAAAACCGTCAGCCCAACGACCCCCGCCTAGGTCACCCACCCGGGCTCCGCGCCTTGGAGCTACTC
>JAHEKM010000015.1 GCA_024638325.1 Gemmatimonadota bacterium
CGCAGCAAGTAGGCGTAGTCCGTGACGAACGTGTGGTCGTCCGGGTCGGGATCCCAGGCCCACGAGAGGTAGCGTAGGCCCCGGTCGTCGCCGTCGTGGCCCCCGCACTCGGTGGTCGGCGCGAACGTCTCGGCCACGTAGTCGGGCGCGATCACCGCGACGCCGTGCGGTCGCAGATGCGCGCGGATCGTGTCGGCCGTCTGAGAGATCTCGTCGGCTGTGCGGAGGTAGGAGACGGCGTCGTGAACGAAGACGCAGTCGAAGGACTGCCCGAGGCGAACGGACCTCATGTCGCCGAGGGCGTGAGCGCACTCGGGGTTGAGCGCCCGGCTCACCTCGAGCATGCCCGGAGCGAGATCGACCAGCGTGAGGTCGAAGTCCCTCTTCAGGTGCGACGCGGTGTTGCCTCCCCCCGAGCCGAGCTCGAGCACGGTGGCGGGGTCGCCGGCGCTGTGCTCACGGAAGAGCCCGGCGTAGAACGCGGCTGCGTCCGCGTAATCCGCCGGGTCGGACAGAAGCGGCCACCATGCGGCGAGGTCGCGGTAGAGGAGTGGGAGTTCGGAGGCCACCTATGTACCTGGCTATCGATGGGCCGACGGGCCGGCACCGGCGTAGCGGTGCTAAGACTCCGAGGTCTTTCCCATCCACGTCTTTACTGCCGCCGCCAGCACTCCCCCGAGTATCTGGCCGCCGATGTTCTCGAACGTCCACTGCTCGTACGGCCCCACAATGCTCGGTCGAGTCATGACGTACACCAAGGCCGCCGTCGTGAGTGAGACGATCGCGAGCGTCGTCGTGACGTGGCCGAGACTCGCAGCGTACTTGGGAGCGACCTTCCCGAAGATCCATCCTATCAGAGAAGCCACCAGGAAGATGGCCACCCCAGACAGGAGTGCCGTCACAAGAAGAAAGCCCATCTCTGGATCCTCCATGAACTTGGGTAAAGCGCAGAAGACTGGGCACCGTGGACGACGAAGAGGACGTCGTCCACGAGGCGGCTTACCGACACCACCCGCCGGCCACCTGGAAGTCCGTCGGGCTGTCGGTGTCGGTAAGCCGCCGGCGCGGTGGGCGACGGCCTAGTTGTCGTAGTAGAGGAAGAACTCGTGCGGGTGCGGACGCAGCCTCAGCGGCTCGACCTCGTTCTCCATCTTGTAGTCGATCCAAGAGTCGATCACGTCCTTTGTGAACACGTCGCCCTCCAGCAGGAACTTGTGGTCCTTCTTGAGAGCCTCGAGCGCCTCGGACAGCGAGCCGGGGGTCTTGGGCCACTTGTTCAGCTCTTTCGGCGTCATCTCGTAGATGTCCCGGTCGAGCGGCTTACCGGGATCCATCTTGTTCTTGATGCCGTCGAGCGCTGCCATGAGGAGCGCGCTGAACATCATGTAGCCGTTCGCGGTCGGGTCCGGGCACCGGAACTCGAACCGCTTGGCCTTCGGGTTGTTCGAGTACATCGGGATACGCACGGATGCGGAGCGGTTGCGCTGTGAGTACGCCAGGTTCACCGGCGCCTCGAAGCCCGGCACGAGCCGCCGGTACGAGTTGGCTGTCGGGGCAGCGAATGCCAGCACGGCCCGCGCGTGCTTGAGCACTCCGCCGATGGCGTGTAGCGCCATCTTGCTCAGGCCCGCGTACTCCTTGCCCGCGAAGAGCGGCTTGCCGCCCTTCCAGAGCGACAGGTGCGTGTGCATACCCGAGCCGTTGTCGTTGAAGATGGGCTTGGGCATGAACGTCACCGTCTTGCCGTGCTGCTTGGCCACGTTGCGGATGATGTACTTATACCAGGCGAACTGGTCGGACATCTTCAGCAGGGGCGCGAACTGCATATCGATCTCGCACTGGCCCGCCGTGCCTACCTCGTGGTGGTGCGCCTCGACCACGATGCCCATGTCGCGCATGAGGTAGACCATCTCGCCGCGGAGGTCGTGGTACGTGTCGGTCGGGCTCACGGGGAAATAGCCGCCCTTGTAGCTCGGCTTGTAGCCGAGGTTGGGCTCCTCGAAGCGCGCCGTGTTCCACGCACCCTCGACCGAGTCGATCTCGTAGAAGCCGTGGTGCTCGTTCTGCTCGTAGCGCACCTGGTCGAACACGAAGAACTCGGGCTCCGGGCCGATGAAACAGGTATCGGCGATCTTCGACTTCTTCAGATACGCTTCGGCCTTGCGCGCGATGTGACGCGGATCGCGCGTGTACGGGTCGAGCGTCTCCGGGTCGTAGATGTCCGCGATGACACTCACCGTGGGCCGAGCGAAGAACGGATCCATCGTGGTGGTCTCGGCCTGCGGAATCGCCAGCATGTCCGACTGGTTGATCGCCTGCCAGCCCCGGATCGACGACCCGTCGAAGCCCACACCCTCCTTGAACGTCTTCGCGTCCCAGGTGTCGATCGGGAACGAGCAGTGCTGCCAGGAGCCCAGGAAGTCCATGAACTTCAGGTCGACCATCTGGGCTTTGTTCTTCTTGGCGAACTCGAAGAATTGTTTCGGAGTCATGAGCGTCCCGGGGCTGAAGGTGAATCGTCCCGAACATCAGGAGGGGTGGGGACGGTACGCGGCGGCTCTCGGCGTTGCAAGTGGCGCTCAGGGGCCGTCGCCACGGCGTAGACGGGCCCCGCTCTAGCGCTTCGGTTGAACGCGTCGAGCCTCATGCTGTATGTATGTGTCAGGCTATCATCTCCCGCGCAGGTCCGGCGCGCGGGCCCGTGCCCGAGGAGCCCATGAGGTCCGAGCCGAAGCTCACGCGGTACTCTCTAGTGACGTTCGTCGTCGCGAGCGCGCTCGTGGCGGCGTGGGGCATGCAGGAGCGTCAGGCAGCCGTGGCCGAGCCGGCACCCGCCTACGAGCTGGTGCGGTTGCCCGAGGGCCTCGACTCGCTTTCGTCACTTGGAGACGCCGCGCAACGCATCTCGGCTTGCTCCCCTGAGTGCGCGGAGGTCGTATATGTGTGGACCCCACGCATGCCTCTCTCGCGTTCGGCCATCCCGAACATCGACGTCGCCGCGCGGCGGTCCGGCGCGGGCCTGACCCTGGTCGGGTTCGAGGCGCTCGAGCGCTACGCGGAGACCGGCGACGCGACAGATGCTCGGGAGGCCGCTCTGGCCGATCAACTCCTCGCGGCGGGCGCGCTTGCCCACGCACCCGCGCTCGTGGTTCACGACGGTGCCGGTCCGGTGGGCCAGGCGATTCTCGGCTACAAGAGCGCCGAGGCCTACGCGTCGCTCATCGCCGACCGTCTATCGGGTCAGATGGCTGACGCCGCGCCGACCTCGCCGCTGGCCCTGCCGGACGAGGTCGCGACAGCGGTCGCGACTGCGGTCGCCTTCACCGACTTCGCCGCCGTCGGCGTCCCGGGCGCTTACTTCAAATGGGTGCCGGGCAGGGCGGCGCTGGCGTACGAGTCGCAGCGGCGCGTGTACCTGCTGGACCTCGAGAGCGGAGAGACCCTCTCGGCTCCGGGCACCATCGATTTCATCCCGACCCCGGACGGCCGCTACTTCGTCACTCCCGGCGACCGGCCGCGTGGTCTCGTCTTCGTCGACGCCGACGACGTGTTCGCAGCGGCGAGGGCCGGACGACCGGGCTCGGTCAGTGCGCTCTTCGTCGATGGGGACATGCGGGACCAGTATCCGTCCGTGGGCATCCTGGAACAGGATGACGAGAGGATTCGCTACCGCATTCTGACGAGCTGGTTCGAAGGCCTCCTCTATAGGGACTACGAGATCGTCCACGCGACCGGGAATGCGCCGGCTACCGTGACGCCGCTCGGTGCGCCCACAGTGCCGTGCCGGGGCATCGACCTGTCGACCCCGATCATGTCCCAGGACGGTCTCGAGGTGGCGGCCCGGGACGAAGCCAGCGGGACGACGAAGGTCTACCGATTCCGCGACGACGGGCGCTGCGACGAGGTACTCGGCTTGGGGATGCCGACGCGGAAGGTCGCCTGGCACCCGACCGGGTCGATGCTGGCGTTCTCCACGCCGCGGGTACGCACCGCCAACTCGGGTGGGGCAGACCCCGGCATCTTCGTTTACGATCGTCGGGATCGCACGGTGGTTCGCGTGGCGGACAGCAATGGGGCGAGCCAGCTGGCGTTCCCGGACTTCGTGGGCGACGACTCGATCGTGTTCTTGATTCCCGGGCGTAACGGCGAGCAGAGCCGCTTCAGGATCGTACGGCCGCTGCCCTAGCTGGCGGACCTCGCGCTGGGTCCGTCGCTCTGCCCCGCTTGCGTCCTTCGCGGTGCGGGCCGGAAGTTGCCTCCCGGTACCCGACCACGAGGATGTCAACATGGCCGTCCGCACTGCCTTCACGCGAGTCGCCGCGTACACCGTCGTGCCGGCGGCGGCGGCTCTCTTCGTCGCCATGGCTCTCCCCCTGTCCGCTCAGGTCGAGTTCTCGGCAGATCAGGCCTCAGCCGGACAGGCGGTCTACGAGAGCGCCTGTGCCGAGTGCCACCTGACGAGCTTACGCGGGAGCTTCGAGGCGCCTGAGCTCGCGGGTCCGAGCTTCCGGCAGGCGTGGGGCGGCCAGCCGATCGCCGACCTGCTCGAGTACACGCGCCTGACCATGCCCGACGGAGCGCCCGAGTCGCTCACCGACGAGGAGTACACGGCCGTCGTCGCCTACCTGGTGCAGGCGAACGGTGGAGCCTTCGGTGGCGCGACGTTGGCGGGCGGACCCCTGGCGCCGTCGGCGACGACTGTCCGCGCGCCCGGCCCAGCTGCGGTGCAAGACGCCCGGACGGTGGTGCCGCCCGTTCCGGGCCGACCCGGGACGGGTCCGTCCGAGCAGACGCGCATGCGCCCCCCGGGCGCGGTCGGCTCGGTCACCGAGACGGGGACGTCCGTCACCGCCACCTACCGGCCGGTGGAGCGATACCGCCCGGTGACCGACGCGATGCTCGTGAACCCACCGGCGGGCGACTGGCTGCACTGGCGCGGCAACCCGGGTTCATGGGGCTACAGCACGCTCACGCAGGTCGACACCGAGAACGTCGGCAACCTGCAGCTCGCGTGGAGCTGGGGCATGGAGGACGGTCGCAGCCAGCAGGCACCCATCGTGCACGACGGGGTGCTCTACCTGAGCAACCCCGGGAACGTGATCCAGGCGCTCGACGCGACGGACGGTACGCCGCTTTGGGAGTACCGGCGACAGTTCCCGGGAGGCGGAGGCGCGGGGCAGTTGCGCAGCCTCGCGATCTGGCAGGACATGGTGTACGTCGCGACCGCGGACGCGCACATGGTCGCGCTCGACGCGCGGGACGGGACGGTCCGCTGGGAGACGCTCATCGCCGATCCCGAGCTGGGCTACTCGAACACGACCGGGCCCATCGTGGCGGATGGCCGGGTCATCAACGGTATCGGTGGGTGCGGTCGATTCTACGAGGAGAGCTGCTTCATCACGGCGCACGACGCGCGCACTGGCGCGGAGCTCTGGCGCACGCTGACCATCGCCCGTCCCGGTGAGCCGGGGGGCGACACGTGGGGGGACCTGCCGTTCGAGTTGCGCGCCGGAAGTGAAGTGTGGATGACCGGCAGCTGGGATCCCGAGCTCGGCTTGGTCTATTTCGGCACGGCCCAGGCCAAGCCTTGGGTCGCCGCCAGCAGGGGCCTCACCACCGCAGACTCGACGGCCTACGCGAACTCGACGTTGGCGTTGAACGTCGAGGACGGAAGCATCGAGTGGTATTACACGCACGTGCCGGGCGAGTCGCTCGACATGGACGAGGTTTTCGAGCGAGTCCTCGTCGATGTGGACGGTGAGCCGACGGTCATCAGCATCGGCAAGCACGGGATCCTGTGGAAGCTCGACCGGCGTGACGGCCGCTTCCTCGGTCTCACCGAGACGGTCTTCCAGAATATCCTGGACGTCGACTACGAGACGGGCGCGGTGCGGTACCGCGACGACATCGCCGGCCTGCGCGTCGGCGAGTGGGTCGACGTGTGCCCGTCGACCGCGGGTGGCCACAACTGGCCGGCCTCAGCGTATCACCCGGGGTCCGGGCTGCTCGTGACCCCGCTGAGCCAGAGCTGCATGGAGATGTCCGGCAGGCCGACGGCCATCGAGCCGGGCGGTGGCGGCAACCAAGGCGACCGCGCCTGGAAGGAGATGCCCGGCACGGACGGGCGCTTCGGCAAGTTGGCGGCCTACGACGTGCGCACGCTAGAGGAGACCTGGAGCGTGGAGCAGAGGGCGCCGTTCCTGACGGCTGCCTTGGCCACCGCGGGTGACGTGCTCTTCGCCGGCGACTTCGACCGCTGGTTCCGCGCCTACGACGTGCGCACCGGTGAGGTGCTCTGGCGCACGCGGCTCGGGACGGCCGTGATGGGCTTCCCAGTCACCTACGAGGTCGACGGCGTTCAATACGTGGCCGTGGCGACCGCGCGCGGCGGCGGTAGCCCGTGGCGCATTCCAACTTTCTTGACGCCCGAGCTCGTGAGCCCCGAAGGCCACAACGCGCTCTACGTCTTCAGGTTGCCGGCGCGCTGAGCGATCCGACTGCGGCTGTCGGCGTGAAGCCGGCGGCCACGCCGCTGACGTGTCAGCGCGAACGCTTCGAGCTGCCCGAGGGTGAGCACTACATCAACTGCGCCTACATGGCGCCGATGTCGAAGCGGGTGGTTCAGGCGGGCATGGAGGCGCTTCGTCTGGGGACGGCGCCGGGCCGCAAGACCGTCGACGACTTCTTCCGCGGCTCGGATGTGGTGCGCGCGCGCTTCGCCGAGCTGATCCGTCTCGCCGACCCGGCGCGCGTGGCGCTGGTGCCCGCGGTCTCGTACGGACTCGCTACCGTCGCTCGCAATACGACGCTCGAACGCCATCAGAACGTGGTCACGCTCGAGGAGCAGTTCCCGTCGAACGTGCACGGCTGGCGAAGGCTCTGCGACGAGGCCGGGGCGTCTCTTCGCATCGTGTCGCCCCCGTTCGAGGGTCCTGGACGGGCCGCGGCGTGGAACGAGGCGATCCTCGAGGCCATCGACGGGGACACCGCGCTGGTCGCCTTGGGCTCGGTGCACTGGAGTGACGGCACCCGCTTCGAGCTCGAGCCCATCGGGGAGCGGGCACGGGCCGTCGGCGCCGCCTTCGTGATCGACGGCACCCAGTCGGTCGGCGCCGACCCGTTCGACGTCGACGTCGTTCGCCCCGACGCGCTCGTATGCGGCGGGTACAAGTGGCTCACGGGGCCGTACTCGCTCGGGGTGGCCTACTTCGGATCCCGCTACGACTCCGGCGTGCCGCTCGAGGAGACGTGGATGGGCCGGGTCGGCAGCGACGACTTCTCTTCGCTGGTACGCCAGGGCAGTGCGTATCGAGGCGGCGCGGTCCGTTACGACGTGGGGGAGGTGGCCAACTTCGTATTGGTGCCGATGCTCATCGCGGCGCTCGAGCAGGTCCTCGGCTGGAGCCCGTCAGCGATCGCATCGTACACGCGTATGCTCAGGGACGGGCTGCTCGAGAGCGAACGGCTCGATGCGCTCGGCATCGACGGGAGTGAGGCGGGCAGCCCGCACCTGTTCGGTCTACGGCTCCCACCTGATCGAGACCCGGAGCACCTCCGGGCGCACCTGGCCGCGCTCGGTATCCATGTGTCGGTGCGGGGGCGGGTCGTGCGCGTCTCACCGCATGTCTACAACGACGGAGGCGACCTCGAAGCCCTGCTGCAGGGCCTCGAGACCGCCTTGGTCTGAGCGCGCGCCCGGCGCGCCGCCTCACTCGGCCGGCGGGGCGATGAAGCCCTCGTTCTCGAGGTAGAGCAGGACCTCGGCGGCGGACTCCTCGGGGCTGAGGTTGACCGTGTCGAGGACGATCTCGGCGTTCTCGGGTGCCTCGTAGGGATCGTCGATGCCGGTGAAGCCCTTGATGATGCCGGCCCGTGCCTTGGCGTAGAGGCCCTTCCGGTCGCGCTGCTCGCAGACCTCGAGCGGCGTCGACACGAAGACCTCGATGAACGCACCGAGCGGATCGATCAGCTCCCGGACCTCGCGGCGCACCGCCGCGTACGGAGCGATGGGCGCACAGATTGCGACGCCCCTGTTCTTCGTGATCTCGCTAGCGACGAACCCGATGCGGCGGATGTTCAGGTCGCGGTGCTCCTTACTGAAGCCGAGCTCGCTCGAGAGGTTCTTGCGCACGACGTCGCCGTCGAGCAGCGTCACCGGTCGGGTGCCGACCTCCATGAGCTTCGCCATGAGGATGTTGGCGATGGTCGACTTGCCGGAGCCCGACAGGCCGGTCAGGAACAGCGTGAAGCCCTGGCGCTTGCGGCTCGGGTAGCGGTTCCTGAGCTCCTCGATGATCTCCGGGTAGCTGAACCAGGCCGGGATGTCCGAGCCTTCCTTCAGGCGCCGCCGGAACTCGGTGCCCGACAGGTTCGCGATCGTCTCGCCCTCGGCGACCTCGGAGCGGGCCATGTACTCGCCCTTGCTCTGGTTGTAGACGATCTCCTCGAACTTCACGAGCCCGATGCCGACCTCCTCGGAGTGCTCGGCGACCATCTCCTGCGCGTCGTACGGACCGTAGAACGGCTCGCCCGACTTGTCCCTCGGACCCGCGTGGTCGCGACCGACCACGAAGTGCGTGCAGCCGTAGTTCTTACGGATCATCGAGTGCCAGAGCGCCTCCCTCGGTCCGCCCATGCGCATCGCGAGCGGAAGCAGGCTCACCATCGCCGTGTGCTCCGGCGTGTGCTTCAGCACGTGCTCGTAGCAGCGCACCCGCGTGAAGTAATCCACGTCGCCCGGGTTCGTGAGACCCACCACAGGGTGGATCAGCAGGTTGCCCTCGACGCGACGCGCCGCGTCCCGGCAGAGCTCGACGTGCGCACGGTGCATCGGGTTCCGGGTCTGGAACGCCACGATCTTCTTCCAGCCGAGCCGCTCGAACTCCTCCTTGAGCTGCGCCGGCGTGTGCCTGAGGTGCCGGAAGGTGTGGTGCGGCGGGAGCTCGACGCCCTCCAGCGTGCCCCCGACGTACACCGGGTTCTGCTGCTGCATGAGGTCGAAGACCGCTGGGTGCTCCTCGCTCGTCGTACCGAGCACGGCCTTGGCCTCGGCCTTCTTGTTGGCCTTCCAGACGTCGGAGACGGTCAGCACCGCGAGGACCATGCCCTCGGGGTGGCGCAGCGCGACGCGGCCGCCTTCCTCGAGTCCCTCCGCGGCCTCTTCGGTCACGTCGAGCATGATCGGCATCGGCCACAGCGAGCCGTCGGCCAGGCGCATGTCCTTGCAGACGCCGTCGTAGTCGGCTTTGCCCAGGAAGCCCTTCAGCGGGCTGAACGCACCGTTGAGCAGCAGCTCCAGGTCCCAGATCTGACGAAACGTCAGGTCCCAGGAGGGAAGATTCACGGCCTCTTCCTTCAGCTCCTGGGCGCGGTCCTGCGATACGAGCAATGACTCCGACACGTTTTTTCGACTCCGTCTGCGTGGTTCACCGGAGCGTGCGCGCGGCTACGGCGCGAGCCTCGGGTGGGGTTGCGGGAGTCGGAGTCTAACGCGGTCTACCGTCTTGTGAAGGGACGGCGTCCGGGCGGTCGACCGGTGTCGCCGTCAGTCCGCCGGGCAGGGCGCGTAGTCTTCGGTGGACTCGACGCGGAGGCCGTACGAGCTCTGGGGAAAGTACCGCACCCAGTGGCCACACTCCCGGCCGTTGTTGAACTGTCCGACTTCCGCCGGCTGGCGGAGCCAATAGGACTCGTAGTCGCCGTGCAGGCGCCCCTCGCGGTACGCGCCCCGGTCGGAGGGGATTCCCTTCTTGAAGTACGCCTCGAAGGGGCCGTGCAGCACGCCGTTCCGATAGCTCTCGCGGGCCTTGAGCGTGCCCAACGCGTAGTACTCTTCGTAGACCCCGTCCCAGCGGCCGTCGACCAGGGTTCCCCGCTCGCGGATCGTGCCGTCTTCCCAGTACGCGACGACGGGGCCGGTGTAGGGCTCGAACGAGGGGCGTTGGAGGTACACGCCGCGCCGGTTCTCGAGTTCGTCCAGATTCATCGGCTGCTGCGCGTGCAGCGGGAGCTGCACCACGACGAGGAGCATCAGGAGCGTCAGTGTCGTTCTCTTCATCCGTCTAGCCTGATCTGGTACCGAGCCTTCGCACTTCGAGGGCACATAAGTGAACCAAGAAGTTGAGGGCGGCAAGCCGTGGATGTCCACTGAGCTGCCGTGCGAGTGGTCGGAAGCGGGTCTATCATGCCTTGGCAGATTCCTCCGACCTCGGTCACCCCATGAACACATCGCTCCGGGCGGGCTCGTGGTTGGCCGTCGCGATGGTGACGGCGTGCGGCTCTCCGCCTACCGAGGAGGCCTTCGATCAACGTCTGCTGGTCTTCAGTCGTACCGTCGCGTTCCGGCACGCCTCCATCGAACCGGGCATCGAGGCCCTCCGCGAAATGGCGTTCGAGGCCGGCGTGGGCGTCACGGCGACGGAGGACCCGGATGTCTTCACCACGTCGGGGCTGGCGGGCTTCGACGCCGTGGTCTTCCTGTCCACGACGGGGGACGTGCTCGACTCCGGCCAGGAGCAGGCGCTGGAGGCCTTCGTTCGCGGTGGCGGGGGATTCGTCGGCGTCCACTCGGCGGCCGACACCGAATACAGCTGGCCGTGGTACGGCGAGTTGGTCGGAGCGTACTTCGAGTCGCACCCGCCGGGTACCCAGACCGCGACCCTCCTGGTCGCCGACCCGACGCATCCCGCGACGTCGCACCTTTCCAGTCCCTGGATTCGGACGGACGAATGGTACGACTTGCGGGACCTGCAGCCGGGCCTGTCCATTCTGCTGAACATCGACGAGACGACCTACAAGGCGCCCGCGGATGGCCCCGAGCCGACGCCACGGCCCATTGCATGGTACCGGAACTTCGATGGCGGACGTTCGTTCTACACCGCGCTCGGGCACACGTCGGAGAGCTTCGCCGAGCCCGCGTTCCGAGCACATCTCTGGGGAGGAATCACATGGGCGTTGGGATCATGAGCATGGTGCGGCGCGTGGCGCCGCTGCTTCTCCTGCTCGCCGTCAGCACGGGAGCCGCTGAAGCCGCGGCCCAGTCGAGTGCGGCGATCACGGTCGACCGGTTCATCGGTGCCTGGGAGCTCGTCGACTGGAGGGCCACCGACCAGGCAGGCAGCGTCCGGTTCCCGTACGGAGAGGACGCCCAGGGGCAGATCACGTACACGTCCAACGGACGGATGAGCGCCCACCTGATGCGGCCGCCGGAGGATCCCGCGGATGCGCCGCCCCAGCATCTGTCCTATTGGGGTAGGTTCTCCCTGCAGGTCGAGGCCGGCACGGTGACGCATCACGTCGTCGGTTCGGACCAGAACAACTGGATCGGGTCGGATCAGGTCCGGCAGTTCGAGTTCGTGGGCCCCGACCGGTTGATCCTCTCGCTCGGCACGAATCGACTCACCTGGGAGCGCGCCCGGTAGCTCGCTCGCTTCCGCCCGTCACGACCCTGGAGGTTGGATGAAGTACCGCGCATTGGCCGATACCGGTGTGTACGTCTCGGAGCTCTGCCTGGGTGCCATGACGTTCGGCGGCAAGGGCCAGATCTGGGAGACGATCGGTGGCATGGGTCAGACCGAGGTCGACGCGATGGTCGGCCGTGCATTGGACGCCGGTATCAACTTCGTGGACACGGCCAACGTGTATGCGACGGGCGAGTCGGAGACCATGACCGGCAAGGCGCTCAAGGGCCGTCGGCACGAGGTCGTCTTGGCGACCAAGGTGCGCGGCCGCATGGGAGAGGGGCCGAACGACGTGGGCCTGTCGAGGCTCCACATCATGCGGTCGGCGGAGGCGAGTCTGAAGAGGCTGGGCACGGACTACATCGATCTCTATCAGATCCATCGGTCGGATCCAGTCACGAATATCGAGGATACACTGCGCGCGCTGGACGACCTCGTGCGCCAGGGCAAGGTCCGCTACATCGGTTGCTCGAACCTGTGGGCGTGGCAGGTCATGCAGGCGCTCGGCACGTCCGACGCCATGGGCCTGGAGCGTTTCAAGTGCACGCAGTCCTACTATTCGCTCGCGGGCCGCGAGATCGAGCGTGACCTGATCCCGTTGATCGAGGACCAGGGGCTCGGCCTGTTGCCGTGGAGCCCGCTGGCGGGTGGCTTCCTGAGCGGGAAGTTCACCCGTGACAACGAGGGGGAGGGGCGGCGCGCGAGCTTCGACTTCCCGCCGGTCGACAAGGAGAAGGGCTACGACATCGTCGACGTCATGAAGAAGATCGCGGCCGAGCGTGGCGCGACGGTCGCGCAGGTGGCGCTGGCGTGGGTCCTGGCCAACGACGCCGTGACGAGCGTCATCATCGGCGCGCGGAATCTGAAGCAGCTGGACGACAACATCGGCGCCGTGGACGTGGAGTTGACCGACGAGGACCTCGATGCACTCGACAAGGTCAGCGCGATCCCGCTGGCGTACCCCGCGTGGATGGACTCACTGGGCTCGGATCGGCATCCGGGCGAGATCCGCCGGCTGGAGCGGGCGGCCGAGGAGGCCTCCGGCTCCTAGAGGACGTCCGCCTCGCGCATCACGGCCTCGCACTTGGTGCGGATCTCCGTGGCGACCTCGTAGGGGTCACCGCCTCTGAGCCGCGGCAGGAACAGCTCCACCGAGAGCGCGCCGTCGTACTCCTTCTCGGCGAGCTTCCGCAGGATCCGCACGAGGGGCGCGATGCCGTCGCCCGGGATCAGGCGGTAGCTGTTGTTCGTCAGCTCGCGCGGTGCGTCCAGCAGATCCTGGAAGTGCGCGTGCGCGAGCTCGCCCGGCTCGAGTAGATCGAGGTCCTCGAACTTCCCCATGCCGGACCAGAAGTGGAAGAAGTCGAGCATCGGCCTCACGCTGGGATGTCCGGCCTCACGAATGACCTGGAGCGACGAGGACAGCGTCGACAGGTGGGTCGATCCTCGCGTGAACTCGATCATGCACGTGAGGCCGTGTTCGCGAGTGATCTCCCCCACCTCGCGAATGCAGTCGGGCGTCGCGGCGAAGTCCTCCGCGGCTACCGGACGACTCGTGAGGTCCGGCGAGTAGATCTTCTCGAGTCCCAGGGCGGCGAACTGCTCGCACCGCACGCGCCAACGCTCGAGCGACGCGGCCCGCTCGGGCCCGGGCAGCCACAAGTCGGGAAGAACGATGGCCCCGGACACCGGGGTCATGTCCGAGTCGTCGAGGAGCGCTCGGGCACCGGCCAGGGTGTCGCTCTCCAGGAACGAGTCGAGCATCCCGTCGGTCAGCTCGGCGTAGCGAATCCCGGCGCGAGCCCACCCTTCGAGTGATCCGCGAAAGCCCGCACCCGTAGACGTGTTCTGGTGCATCGACAGGAGCATGCGACCCGCTGGCGCGACCTGCGCGTGCACCCCCTTGGCAAGCGGGGCCGCGAGGGGGGCTGCGAGTGCGGTCGTCACGAAGCTTCTACGCGTCACCATGGCCGAACCATACGCATCATTGCGGTGGGCCGCCACGTTTCACGACCTTCGGAAGATGAGCGAGTCAGGCGGGGGAAACAGGTTCATGGCGGCCACGCTTCTGGTTGTGAAGGTCTTCGGCATCGCGCTGCTGGGGTACGGCCTCGTGATGTTCGCGGCGCAGCGACAGGTCGTCTTCCCAGGCGCTTCCCGAGAGCCGCTCCGCGCTGGCGCAGTGGCCCCGGCGGGCGTGACCCAGGTCTGGCTCGAGCCCTCCTTCGGCCGGGTGGAAGCCTGGTACTTCGAGGCCGGCGGAGAAGGCCCGCGGCCTACGGTCATCTTCGCGCATGGGAACGGAGAGCTCATCGACGACTGGGAGCAGGAGATGCGCGGTCTGCGCGAGGCCGGCGTGAGTGGCCTGCTCGTCGAGTTCCCCGGCTACGGCTATTCGGAAGGCGCGCCCTCGCGCGAAGCGATCCGCGAGACGTTCACAGCGGCCTACGACTGGCTGGTGACCGAGGCGGGAGCGAGCACGCAGCGGATCGTCGCGTACGGTCGATCCCTGGGCGGAGGCGCTGCGGCTGACCTGGCACTGGACCGTCCCGTGGCGGCGCTCGCCCTCCAGTCCACGTTCACGTCGGCGATGGCCATGGCGCGTCAGATGCTCCTGCCCGGCTTTCTCGTGCGTGACCCCTTCGACAACCAACGCGCGGTCGCCGACTTCGCCGGGCCGGTGCTTCTGATGCACGGACGACGAGACGACGTCATTCCTTATCGACATGCCGAGGGGCTCGCTCAGCTGCGTGAAGGACTCGAGGTCATCGACTTGGACTGCGCTCACAACGACTGCGGGCCCCAGTGGCCGTTCATCCTGTCCACGCTGACCGCCTTCATGGACGAGCATGGGCTTCGCCGACGCGGGATGGGCTCCGAGTGAGGCGAGCGCACACGAGGTGGCTTCGGGCCAGGATGTTGGCAGGGGCGGTCGCGCTGGTGCTGGTATCATGCTCGGACGCCACCGCGCCCTCCGTAGCCACGACCGTCGTGCCCACGGTGGGCAGCCTCACGTTCGGCGCGCTCGGCGAGGTGGCGGTCCTGTCCGCTGTGGTTCGTGATCAGAACGGCGCGACGATGCCGGCCGCCGCTGTGACCTGGTCGTCGTCGGCCGACTCCGTCGCGACGGTCGACGCGGAGGGCCTGGTAACAGCCGTGGGCAACGGCATGGCGACGCTGACGGCGGTCTCGGGCACCGCCTCGGGGGACGTCGCCGTGGCGGTCTTGCAGGTCGCGACATCGGTCACGGTCGTGCCGGACTCGGTGGTGCTCAAGGACCCGGGTGACACGGCGCAACTCATGATCGCCGCCGTCGACGCCCTGGGCGCTCCGATCGCCGCCCCGTCGGTGGCCTGGTCGTCGGGGGATGCCGCTGTCGCCACGGTGGACGGCGCGGGTCTCGTGACCGCGGTGGGGACGGGCACCGTGGCGATCACGGCGAGCGTCGACGGCGAGCTGGCATTGGGCAGCGCCCGGGTCGAGCCCGAGGTCACCCTCGTGGCTGCCGGTGCGACGACGCTGTCGGGTGAGGTCGCTTCTGAGGTGGCGCTCTCCGTGCGCGTGGAGGACCTCTTTGGCGCAGGCTACGGTGGAGCCACCGTGTCGTGGAGCACGTCGGCGGGCTCCGGCTCCATCGCGTCGGGAGCCATGAGCCAAAGCGGCCCGACCGGCCACACGGGAGCCGTATGGCAGCTGGGTACCACCGCCGGCCCGCAGCAGGCCACCGCCAGCATCGCGTCTCGCGGCAACGTGGTCGACGTCGTTTTCGACGCGATTGCGGCGCCTGGGCCCTCCGTGAGCGCCGCATTGGTGGCGGACTCGATCCTGCTCAACGGGACGGGCGAGACCGCCTTCCTGGGGCCGACCTACGTCGACCAGTTCGACAACGCCACGGGGCCAGGCGCCGTGGTCTTCGAGTCGCGCGACCCGGCTGTGGCCACGGTCGCGGCCGACGGCTTGATCACCGCCGTCGACGAGGGAGCCACGTACGTCGTCATGTCGGTCGGCTCGCCGTCGGACTCGTTGCTCGTCACCGTCAGCTTCCAGGGAGCGATCACCATCACCTTCGACGATGGATGGCTGGACACGTACACCAACGCCTTCCCGGTGCTGGAGGAGTTCGGTCTGGTCGCCAACTCGGCCGTGAACCCCGCGCAGGTCGGTCTGCCCGTCTACATGTCCGAGTCACAGCTGGACGAGTTACACACGGCCGGGTGGTCGATCGTCAGCCACACGATGACGCACGACAGCCTGACGACCCAGACCGCCGGTGAGCTCGACTGGGAGCTGCGAGCATCCCAGATCTGGATCGAGGAACGAGGCTACAACGGAGCCAACGTCTTCGTCGTGCCGTTCCACGACTGGGGCGTACGAGAACGGGACGTGATCGGTCAGTACTACGAGGCGACGCGGGGCACGACGTCGACGGTCACGTCTCCGGACAGTCTCGTCTCCTGGCGGCCTTCGAATCCGTACGACCTGACGGGGGCCGACATGGACGTCCTGGACTTCACGACCATGGGCGGCCGGGACGCTCTTCGCGCGCTCCTGCAGCGGACGGTGGACGAAGGCGCCTTCCTCGACGTCTTCTTCCATCACGTCGAGGACGTCGACGTGACCTCGTTCCGCGAGACCGTCCTTGTCATCGACGAATTTCGGGACAGGGTACTCCCATATCACAAGCTCTATCCGCGGTTCGCGCGTTCGGTGTTCTGAACGCCGTCGGAGGCGTGAAACGGTCCGCGCCGTCAGCTGCCGATGATCCAACCGAGCAGCGTCGTGATCCGGGGGCCACCCTCGGCGAAGGCCACGGCTACGTTCATGGGCACGTTCAGCTCGCCGAACGGCATCGTCACTCCGCCGGCGACGACCATCGAGGTGGTGGCGTCGTCACTGCCCTTTCGCACACTGACGTTGGGGCCGACGCCGAACTCGAAGCCGTTGGGCAAGCGATATCCGGCCAGCCAGGACAGAGACAGGTTGAGGTCGTCCTGCTCCACACCGCCGAGCAGCACCACCCACTCCATGAGCGCCTGGTTGCCGCTCCTGGTCGACACGATCTGGGTCTCGAACTGCCAGCCGAACTGGCTCATGAGCGGACCCTTGCCGACGGCGTCGCGCAGTCGCGCCACGTCGCCGGTGAAGGCGGTGAAGCCGAAGCGAGGACCAGAGAGGTGCTGCCGCGGGAGCCGAGGCGCGCGTAGGGAGTCGGGCATCTCCGGGGTCTGAGCGCCGATCGCGGGGGCGCCGAGCGCGAGGAGCGCGAGCAGGATGAGGAAGGGCTTGGGGCGGAGCATGAGTTCGTCCTCCGTATCGGGGTGGTGCGTTGCTGCTGGAGGACGATGACACGCGCTGTGGCCGCGCTCTCTACGTACTGCGGCGCAGGTCGGGTAAAGGACGACGTAACGCCCCTGGCCCTACGTCACCGACGTGTACGGATACGCAAGGCCACGTATGGGGTGGGTCGCAGGGTAGGCGGTAGGCTCGGGGTGACATCGACAGAACCCGAGGTGATTCCCATGAAGATGCGCGCCGCAACCGTCTCCCTCAGTCTGGCGATCACGTTGGGTCTCGGTGGCCCCGACGCCGCTACCGCTCAAGACGGTGGCGGACCGTTCGGTTCGTCCCCCGCCGCCGCCTTCTCCGGAGAGGAGATCCTCGTGACCTACGTGCTCGACTGGTCCGGACCGTCGCCCTTGCAGGCCATCAGAACCGTTCGTCTCGAGCTGGTCGGTATCGAAGCGGACCGACTTCTCGGCCGTTACAGGGGCCAGCTCATGGTCATCGACAGGCGATCCATACGCGGCATGAAACGTCGCATCGGTACCAAGCCGGCGTCGGCGCCCGCCATGGTGGTCGGCTCGGCGGCCGGGTTCGCCGCGGGCTTCCTGCTGGGCTCGCTTGCGCACCAGGCCGATCCGTACGGTGTGAACGACCGAAGCGCCGTGGACGATGGACTCGTCGCGGGTGTGCTCATCGGGGCACCGCTGGGCGCACTGGCCGCGTGGGCGGTGTCGCGAAGTCGACCGATCTACGAGGACGTGGGGCTCGTGGTCGTGCGCCCGCGAGTGGCGGTCGCTCCAGACGGCCAGGTCGACTTCGCGTTCTCGATTCCGACGGGCTGAGCACCCAGGCGACAACGACGAGCCGGCCGCCCCCGGGGGGGACGGCCGGCGTGCACCGTGTCGGGCCAGGCCTCAGGACGCGGCCGCGGCCTTCTCCTTCTTGGCGGCCTTCGCGGCCTTGCCCTTCGGGTCGCGCGGCGCCGGAGGCATCGCCTTCCATCCTCGGCTCTGAACCGCGGCCTGCGCTGCGGCGAAGCGCGCGATCGGCACGCGGAACGGTGAGCAGCTCACGTAGTTCAGCCCGATCTCGTGACAGAACTCGACCGACTTGGGGTCGCCGCCGTGCTCTCCGCAGATGCCCACCTCGAGCCCCGGACGGGTCTCGCGGCCCATCTCGACCGCGCGGCGCATCATGCGGCCCATGCCTTCACGATCGATGGTCGCGAACGGGTTGTCCTTGAGCACGCCGTGCTCCAGGTAGTGCATGAGGAAGCCCTTCTCGGCGTCGTCACGAGAGATGCCGAAGGTCGTCTGCGTGAGGTCATTGGTCCCGAACGAAAAGAACTCGGCGTCGCCCGCGATGACGTCGGCCATGAGCGCGGCGCGGGGGATCTCGATCATGGTGCCGAGCTTGTACGGGATCTCGCGCTCCTCCTCGTCCATGACCTGCGCGGCCTCGGCGGCGACGATATCGCGCTGCGTCCGTAGCTCGTTCACCTCGGAAACGAGCGGGATCATGACCTCGACCTTCACGTCCACACCTTCACGGATGCACTGCGCAGCGGCCTGGAAGAGCGCCCGCGACTGCATGCGGGTGAGCTCGGGGAGCAGCATCGCCAGGCGCACGCCGCGTGTGCCCAGCATGGGATTCGTCTCGAGTAACTCTTCGGTGCGAGCCAGGAAGTCCTGCTTCTCGCGAATCTCGACCAGCGTATGGTCGATGTCGCGCAGCGTGTCGAGGTGCTGGAGCTTCAACTTCAGCTCAGAGAGCTCCTTCTGGAGCTCCATGTGGTCGGGCAGGAACTCGTGCAGCGGCGGATCGAGCAGCCGCACCACGACGGGCAATCCGTCCATGGCGCGGAAGAGCTGCTGGAAGTCGCCCCGCTGCAGCGGGAGCAGCTTGTCCAGCGCCTCTTCACGCTCCGAGCTGTTGCGGGCCATGATCATCTCCCGCATCACCGGGAGGCGATCCTCCTCGAAGAACATGTGCTCGGTGCGGCAGAGCCCGATGCCCTGGGCGCCCAGGTTGCGCGCGCGCTTGGCGTCGTCCGCATAGTCGGCGTTCGCCCACACTTCGAGCGTGCGGAACTCGTCGGCCCACTCCATGAGGCGCGTGAGCCACGGGTCCTGGATGTCCGGCACGACTGTCGGCAGCGCTCCGAGGTAGACCTCACCTCGGTGTCCGTCGATCGAGATCGCGGTGCCCTCGCGGATGGTGAGGTCACCGACGCGGGCCTCACGGTCAGCGAGGTCGATCTCCAGCTCCTCGATGCCGACGACGGCGGGCTTGCCGAACTGTCGAGCGACGAGTGCCGCATGGCTCGTGCGGCCGCCGCGGCTCGTCACGATACCCTCGGCGGCGAGCATGCCGTGCACGTCGTCCGGCTTCGTCTCGGGGCGGACCATGATGACGGCTCTGCCTTCTTCCCGCGCCCACCTCTCCGCCGTGTCGGCGTCGAAGGCGATGGCCCCCACTGCCGCTCCGGGCGAGACGTTCAGGCCCTTGGCGATGAGCTGAGCCTCGGCCCGGGCGGTTTCGTCGAACTGCGGATGCAAGTAGAAGTCGACCTGCTCGGGACTCACGCGCAGCACCGCCTCCTCGCGGCTGAGCAGGCCCTCGTCGACCATCTCGACCGCGATGCGCACCTCGGCAGCCGCCGTGCGCTTGCCGTTTCGAGTCTGCAGGAGCCAGAGGTCACCGTTCTCGATGGTGAACTCGAGGTCCTGCATGTTGCGGTAGTGCTTCTCGAGGTTGTCTGCGATGTCGCAGAGCTGCTGGTAGGCCTCCGGGAAGCGCTTCGCCATCGCATCGATCTCGAACGTCTGTCGCGTGCCGGCGACGACGTCCTCGCCCTGCGCGTTCACGAGGAAGTCGCCCGCGAGGCCCGGCTCGCCCGACGACGGGTTGCGGCTCATGACCACGCCCGTTCCCGACGTCTCGCCCATGTTGCCGAACACCATGGTCACGATGTTCACGGCGGTGCCGAGGTCGTGAGGGATGTTCGAGGCGTTGCGGTAGTCGATGGCGCGCCTCGTGTTCCACGACTCGAACACCGCCTCCGTGGCGGCCTTGAGCTGCTCGACGGGGTCCTGAGGGAAGGGGGCACGCGTGTGGATCTTGACGAGCTCCTTGAAGCGCTGCGTGAGCGCCTTCCAATCCTCTGCGCCCAGCTCGGGGTCGGTCGCGACGCCGGCCTCGAGCCGCCGCTGTTCGATGACCTCCTCGAAGATGTTGTCCTCCATCTCGCGGACGACGGTTCCGAACATCTGGATTAGGCGACGGTAGGCGTCGTACACGAAGCGCGCGTCGCCCGTCAGCTTCACCATGCCCTCCGCGACCTCGTCGTTCATTCCGAGGTTGAGGATGGTGTCCATCATGCCCGGCATCGAGAACTTGGCGCCCGACCGGCACGAGACCAGGAGCGGCTTGTCAGGATTGCCGAACTCCTTGCCGGTCTCCTTCTCGATGGCCGTCAGGGCGTTGAGTGACTGCTCCCAGATGTCTGGCGGGAAGCGCCCGTCCGCGGCCAGATATGCGATACAGGCCTCGGTCGTGATGGTGAAACCGGGGGGTACCGGCACGCCGATGCGCGACATTTCCGCAAGGTTCGCGCCCTTGCCGCCCAGCAGGCCGCGTACGCCCTCCCAGTCGTCGTATCGGGCCTCGGCTTCCTCGAGCTCCGAGTAGAGGTACACCCACTTGTCAGCCATGTATCCCCGGTCCTTTCAGTCGCTTTGCAATCCTCCCCATCCCTTCAATTTATCCCCAGGCGCTCGAATAGTAAGCACGCAGCGTCCGCGAATCTCCGAAACATGCGTTTACCCAAAGATTACGAGGCTTTCCGATACCTGCTGTCGCGAGTGGCCCTCGAAACATCTGGTGATTCGCGGTGTTCCACTATGACTGACGAGTCGATCAGAGCTGCGGCGCCGGGTTCCCAGGTTCGGGCCCCGCCGCTGAACCGGGGGGTAGGGCATGGCGACGAGCGCTGAGCAGAGGCGGGCGGTACAGGAGCGTAAGATCCTCCGAGACGAGTCGCGTTGGCTCCAGAAAGCGCTGTTCGCGCTGGACAAGGCGTCGATCGAGCACGAGAAGCTCTCGGAGCTGGGCGAGCAGGAGCACGAGCCGCTGTTGGTCGACATCGACGGTGAGACCTACGACATAGACTCAGTGACGGAAGCCGTGAGGGACGCAGTGCTCGAGCGCTCCGAGTCGCTCCGCACGTCGGTCCGGAAGGAGCACGCGCTGGCCCGCTGACGGGTCATCAGCGCGTAGCCTGCCTGGCTGAAACGGTGCTGCTGGGCATCCCAGTGTCGTGATTCGACTCGAGGGCGTGAGCCGAACCTTTCTCGCGGAGGGCCGTGAGGTCACCGCGGTGAAGGACATCACCCTCGAGATCTTCGCCGGCGAGTGCCTGTGCCTCATCGGAAAGAGCGGCTGCGGGAAGACGACGACACTGCGGCTGATCAATCGACTTCTGCAGCCGACCTCGGGCAGGGTGCTGGTGGACGGAGTCGATACCGAGACCGTGGATCCCATCCGCCTGCGCCGGGGCATGGGGTACGTCGTGCAGAGCGGGGCGCTGTTTCCACACCTCACCGTGCGGCGCAACGTCGAGCTCATGTGTCGCGTCGAGGGGTGGGACGGCGCTCGCTCGCTCGCGCGGGCGAACGAGTTGTTGACGCTCGTGCGGCTCCCACCGGAGGACTTCGCCGAGCGCTTTCCGTCGGAGCTGTCCGGCGGTCAGCGGCAGAGGGTGGGCGTCGCCAGGGCGTTGGCGCTCGATCCCGACATCCTGCTCATGGACGAGCCGTTCGGTGCGCTCGATCCGGTGACTCGCCACGAGGTCCAGCAGGAGTTCCGGGAGCTCGAGGGCGCGGTGAACAAGACCGTCGTGATCGTGACCCATGATCTCGCCGAGGCGTTTCTGCTCGGAGACCGCGTAGCCCTGATGGCGGAGGGCGAGATCCTCCAGGTGGGCACGCTCGACGACTTCCGGACCGCGCCGGCGGGTCCGAGGGTGCAGCGGTTCCTGGAGCAGCACCTCGAGGGGGGTCATGGCCAGGCGTAGGTCCACCGCACTCGGTGTGGCCGCCGGAGCGCTCGTCGCGTGCGCCTTCGTGCCGCCGACTCCGGTCGCCGCCCAGGACGACCGCATCGTGGTGGGCAGCAAGAACTTCACCGAGTCCGCGATCCTGGGCGAGATCATGGCCCAGCTGCTGCGTGACCGCACCGACCTCGAGGTCGAGCACCGCGCGAGCCTGGGCGGCACCCTCGTGTGCTTCGAGGCGCTCCAGGCGGGCCAGATCGACCTGTACGCGGAGTACACCGGGACCGGGTGGGCCATCATCCTCGAGGAGCCGGGGCGCATCGACGACCGGCTGCGCGCGTTCCTACACGTGCAACGCGAGTTCAGCGAACGATACGGACTCGAGTGGATGTCGCCCTTCGGGCTCAACAACACCTACGCGCTCGCCATGGACCGGGAGCTGGCCGAGGAGCTCGACGTGACGCGGGTATCCGACCTCGCACGGGTCGGCCCGCAGCTCGACGTGGGGTTCAGCATCGAGTTCTACGAGCGCGAAGACGGCTGGCTGGGGCTCCGGCCCTTCTACGGGATCGAGTTCGCTCAGGTGCGGGCGCTCGAGCACGGACTCGCGTACGAGGCGATCGAGGCGGGCGCGATCGACCTGATGGACGCGTACAGCACGGACGGAAAGCTGCTCCGCTACGACCTGCGCGTTCTGGACGACGATCGTGGTTTCTTTCCGCCGTACAACGCGGCTCCTCTTATTCGCGAAGAGACGCTGGCCGAGCATCCCGAGGTGCGGGAGACGCTCGATCTGCTCGCGTTCCGCATCGGGAACGACGAGATCATCGCCCTGAACGACGCCGTCGAGTCGGACGGCGAGGATCCGGCGGAAGTGGCCCGGCGCTTCCTGGTGGAGGAGGGGCTGATCGGTGACACGGGCGAGTCCCTGTCCGCGGGTAGGTCGAGAGGGGAAGGGAGCTTTGTCGGCTTCTTCGCCAGCCGCTGGCAGGAGACGCTGCGCCTGAGTGGCGAGCATCTGCAGCTCACGGTGATCGCCGTGCTGCTCGCGACGCTGCTCGCGGTCCCCCTCGGCATCTGGGTCACCCGGCACCCGTTGGCGGAGCGCGTGAGCCTCGGCTCCGCCGGCGCCATCCAGACCGTGCCGAGCCTGGCCCTGCTCGCGTTCATGATCGCCGTTCCGGGGCTCGGCCTGTCGGTCCGGTCGGCCATCGTCGCGCTCTTCCTCTACTCGATTCTGCCGATCCTCAGAAACACGCAGGCGGGCATCAACGGCGTCGCCCCCGAGCTGATCGATGCCGCCAAGGGGTTGGGGCTCACGCCGCGACAGATTCTCCTGAAGATCCAGCTACCCATCGCGACCCGGACGATTCTGGCCGGCGTGCGGACCGCCACGGTCATCAGCATCGGCGTCGCGACGCTGGCGGCATTCATCGGGGCCGGCGGTCTCGGCGAGCCGATCGTTACGGGTCTCTACCTGAACGACACCTGGCTCATTCTTTCCGGGGCCCTGCCGGCGGCCGTCCTGGCGCTGCTCGCGGACTATCTACTGGGGCGGCTCGAGCGCGTCCTGACGCCCCGCGGCTTGCTCGCCGTCGAGAGCTGACGGGTCGGGCGCGGACACCTCCACGCTCAGGGTCGTGCGTTGGATCGCCCGGTCGCTCCCCGTGCGGGCACTGGGAATGAGGGAGTCCGGCCGCTGGAAGAAGTAGTCGCCGAGGATCTCGCGCGGTCTCAGGTGGTGCTCGATCACGACCAACTCTGTGGCGGCGCTCTCTGCCGGCACGGACAGTCCGACACGTAGCGCGCCGCCGTCGGGCAGACCCCAGTGCTCGAGTCGTCGCACGGGGATGCCGCCGACCGGCCAGGTCGCGTCGCCCACGCCGGTCAACTCGGCGGGGGACCCGTCGGGAACCACGAACCCGATCATCTCGCCCCGTAGTCCGGATCGGACCTCGAGCACGACGGCACGGCGGCCGCCGGCGAGTGCGCTCGACACGACGGTGGCCGTCGGTCGAGCGATCTCCGCGTCGGGAGCGCTTCCGGCGATCTCGAACTGTTCGTCCGAGCCCAGGAGCAGAACGCCGGCGTCGGTCGAGCCCGCGGGAGGGTCGCCGACCCACGAGCGTGACCACTCCTCGCCGGGGCCCGGCACGGTGAGCCACGAACCCACGACGGTCCGCACCCGAGCCGTGTCCGTGGCCCCGCGCAGGATCGGGTCGGCTGCCGCATCCTGGTCGGTGAGGTAGACGAGCGTCGTCGGTTCCGGGTGATCCATGGCGCCCTGGACCGACGGGAGGTTGAGGGCCACGAGGGCACCGGCCACCGCCACGGCCGTGACCGGTGTCGCCACGGTCCGGGGCCGACGCAGCCAGTCGAGGACGGGCAACAGGAGCAGCATGGCCATTCCGAAGAGTCCGCCGAGCGCGGTCGCCTGGCGAAGCGTCCAGGCCCGTGCGGCGAGCTCCAGGCTCGGCACCGCGAGGACGAGTGTCGCGGCGGAGAGCACGAGCACGATGCCCCAGGTCCAGGCGCTGGCGCCGCGCCTGGGCCCCAGGACGGTGATCAGCGTCGAGGCGATGAGGGTCAGGGCCAGGGGCCACTGCACGGCCGGGGCGGCGAGTGGCTCGAAGAACGTCAGCCATACCACGAACGCGAGCGGGACGGTCGCGGCCCCGAAGAGCACCTCGTCCCACCGGCACCACCAACGCGCGAGCGCGTACAGCGCCGTGGTGAGGGCCAGCGCCACGGCAACGAGCGCGAGTGTGTGCGGCGCTTCCTGATAGAATGCCGTCGCCAGCAGCCCGTACTCGGGGTGGGCTTCGCCGAGGAGGCCGGTCAGCGAGCGCGCGGCCAGGGCCGATAGACCCACGGACCCGAGGCCGAGGGAGAGGCCGGCGATGAGCCCGTTGCGGGTGCCGCGCCGGAGCTTGATCACCAAGCCCATGAGAACCCACAGAAGCACCAGCCCGAGCGTGACGAGGAGGTTCCAGGCTCGGGGATAGTGCACGAACCCGACACGCGGGAGGGACAGGTAGAGGCGCTCCGGGCCGGCGAGGTCGCGAGCGAGGTCCAGCCCGCCGAGCCCACGAAGCACGGTCAACAGCTGATCACCCGCGTGCTGGAGAGTTCCCTCATCCACCCGCTCTCGGGCGTCGCGTACCTGATCCTCCCAGCCCCGACCCCCGAGCACGGTCAGCGCGGCGAAGGGTCTCGGAGGGCCTGGCAAGGTGGCTCCGGCCGACTCGAGCGCGGAGCCCTGCAGGGCGCGGAACAGGGACCCGCCGGTGTGGCCCGGGTCGGAGGCCGCGAGGGTCTCGAGGAGGGGGCCGTTGCCCGGCACCGCCTCGAAGAACAGCGCGGGGCCCGAGACTCCCCTGGACTCGACCGACACGATGGCCGCGACGTCCGCCGCCCAGGGATGCTGGCGCAGGAACCCGTGCGTGCCCAGGAGGCCGACCTCGTCGCCGTCCGCGAAGAGGAGGATCAGATCGTTGCGTAGCGTGCTCCCCGACGCGATCGCTCGGACCGCCTCCAGTACCGTGGCGACTCCCAGCGCGTTGTCGCCTGCGCCCGGCGAATGCGGAGCCCCGTCATAGTGGGCGATCACCGCCAGGGCCCCGGTCGATCCGGAGCCAGGTATGCGGGCGAGCACGTTGCGCACGGTGGCCGCCTGCACGACCGACGAGTCCCGCACGTACGCGGTTGTGACCTGGACCTCCGGCTCGAGTCCGAGCGCGCTGGCGCGACCCAGGAGGGTGCTGCGGACCCGGATCAGGTCGGGTGAGCCCGTCGGATGAGGTCGCTGCGCGATCTCGACCAGCTGCGCCAGCGCGCGCGCTGAGCTGAATGAGGCGTCGGGGCCCGCGGCCGGAATCGGGTCGGGGAGCCTTCGACCCAGGCTCGCGGCCCAGGCCACGATCGGCAGCACCACGAGGGTCGCGATCCAGATGCGAAGATCAGGACCGAGCCGGCGGCGCGGCTTGGTCGGCGTCCCCGGGGCACCGGCGGCTCCGGAACCCTCCGCCTCGCCCCGCTCTCCGGGCACGGCGTCGTTGCCGACCCTGTAGCCCAGGGCCCGGAGATCCTCCTCGCTCAGGCCGAAATCGCGTAGGTCCATGCCTGACGCTGTCCGGCGCCCGACCCGGACGCAAGGCGCCGAGACCGGGGCGGGCTCTAGCGCGCCAGCGCCACCGCGTTGGACGCGTCGGGCTCCAACTGCGGCGCACCGAGCACCCCGCTCATGCGGAGTCCCAGGTCGAGGGAGCTGCCTGCGGTCGCCAGATGTTGGAGCACGCTCTGCCCGATGCCGGTGCGCCGCAGCGACACGGCCCCAAGACGGTCGGGCGGAATCGACAGCCCCAGAGACAGGTCATGCGACCCGTCCAGGTGGACGAGGCCGTCGAACGCGACGCGCCCCTCAGGGCCGGTGAGCTCGGAGGAGCGCACCTCGATGCGCCGGGCTACGAGATCGGCCTGCGTCGGCCACGTCTCGAACTCTACGTCCTCCCAGTCCGCGCTGCCGAGGAAGTCGGCCACGACGAGGTTCGGCCCCGTTCCGTGGATTCGCCCGTCTGTGATGTCGACCCGAGCGTGGCCCGCGATGTCACGACCCACCGGCAGCAGCCTGGAATCGAGCGAGCCGGCCACCTCGAGCTCGAGCGTGAGCGTGCCTGTGACCGATCCTCCGATCGGAGTGAGCGCGCTCAGGAGGTCCTCCGCCGAGGCCTCGGTGGTGCTCAGCCGAAGCGAGAACGGTTGCTCGGGTCCTGCGCCGACGCCGACCTGGATGGTCCCCGACGCGACGCCACCCCAAATGGCGAACGAGGGAGCCTCGACGGCGATGGACGAGTCCGAGATCTCTATGCGCGCCGAGACATCGGACAGGTGGTAGCGATGGAAGTCGAGGGTGTCGACATCCAGGGCGACCTCGCCCAACCAGTGCATCCTGGCGGGCCGGGCGAGTCCGAGACGCGACACGACCGCTGCGACCGGCTCGCCGTCCAACGTGTGCCCGCCCAGGTGTGCGAACGCGACGCGTCCGTACGAGACCTCCGGGCGCCCGTCCGGGCGGGGGAGCGCGGCCCCCAGGTCGAGACGCGGAGCCGCGATCGACGCCCGTAGCGACGGTGGTCGGGCTCCTTCACGGGACCCGGCGACGAGTCCCGTCACGTACCCGGTGGAGACGATCTCGTCTCGGCCGATGAGCACGGTGAGCTCGTTCCACGCGACCTCCTCCCCGACGAGCGTCAGCACTCCCGCTGGCACGTAGAGCGGCACGCCGATGCGGGTGTGCTTGGCCTGCAGTCCCTCCACGGCGATGGATCCCGCGACCTCTGCGCTGTCCAGCGCACCGAGACGACCCGTGACCGACAGGTCGACTTCCGCGTCGCCGGAGAGCGTCAGCCCCGCCGGGACCAGCCCCAGTCGGTCCAGGGCGTCCAGGTCGGGACGGCCGCGCGTCCTGATGGCCACGGCCCGATCGTCCCGCCCCACGGTCCCGGAGAGCTCGAACGGCCCGTCGGCGAAGAGACCCGTGAGCGAGTCCATCACCAGGGTGTCGGGCGACACGCCGATGGTCCCGTTGAGCCGGTCGACCAGGATGCGGCCGTCCATGTGGAGCGCGACGTCGGCGAGCCGTACCGATCCTTGTACGATCGGTGGCTCACCCGGGGAGCGAGCGGCGATGATTTGGAGCGTGACCCCGAGCTCGCCGTCGAGCGCCGGCACGCGCGTCGAACGGAAGTCGGCCGGGAGGGCCACGATCAGCACCCCGGCGTCCATGGCGTCGTTGGTGAGCTGCAGGTCGTAGGACGGCCGCGAGCTGCTCAGCCCGGATAGGCGTCCGCTGAGCATGAGAGTCTCGCCGGCCAGCTCCACAACGCCGTCCTCGATGGCGATCCATCGGTCCGAACCGTTGCTGCGGGCGCTCAGCGTCGCGCTCGGCCCCCCCACTCGGACGATCTCGTCCGTCACCGTGGCCACGCGGGCCAGAAGCGAGTCCGACTCGGCCTCGATCCGCGCGTGCCATCCGGCGGCGCCCTCAGGCGAGACGGTAGCGCGTACGTGTCCGCCGGAGATGGTGAACGACCGGCCCGACGGGGCGTTGAAATACGCGAGGTTCGCCTCCGATACCACGACGCGCTCGATACCGAGACGGAGTGGAGCACCGCTCATGTCGCCGTCGGTCGACGTGCCGGGCAGCAGGTCGCCGAAGTTCGACCGACCAGTCTCGTCGACCATGAGGTTGAGACGGGGCCCGTCGAGGTGTACGCGGTGGACGTCGACCCGACCGAGGGCGAGCGGAAGCAAGCGCACATCGAATCGCACCCGCTCCATGAACGCGATCGCCGGCCCGGGGACGCCGTCGAGGTTGTCGACTCGTACGTCGGACACGTGGATCGAAGGGCGCGGAAGCAGCGCGACTCGAACGTCTCCGGTCGAGACCGGACGGTTGAGCGCCGCCGAGGCCCGCGGCTCCAGCCACGCACGCAGTCGTTCCGAGTCGACCAGGACGTTCAGGACCACCGCGAGGACCGTGTAGCCGAGGACTACGGCACCGACGGCCGCGGCCAGTGAGCGGCTGAGTAGCCGGGTGCGACGGTTGTCGCTCCCGTCGTCCTTTCCCTCTCCTGCCTCGAAGAGCAGCTCGTCGTACTCGGTATCGTCCGATGCGATCTTGATGCGGCGCGGTTCCATGATGGACGTCCCCCCAGCGAGTCGATGTCGTCCGTCGCCACTCCGGGTTGCAAGGCCGGTGCCACTCGCTGTGGGACTTGGAGTTAGACGGCCTGGCACCGAGGTTCCTGTCCGACCCAAAGACACCGGAGTGGGCCATGAAGACCCGGATCACCGAGCTGTTCGGCATCGAGCATCCCATCGTGCAAGGAGGGATGCATTACGTAGGCTATGCCGAGCTGGCTGCAGCGGTCTCCAACGCAGGCGGCTTGGGCATTGTGACCGCGCTCACGCAGCCCACCCCCGAGGACCTCGCCCGAGAGATCACGCGCTGCAGGGACATGACCGACCGGCCTTTCGGCGTGAACATCACCATCCTGCCCACCTTCCGTGACGTCCCGTACGGGGAGTACCTGCAGGCGATCATCGATGGGGGTGTGAAGATCGTCGAGACGGCCGGCCGCAATCCCGAGCCACATCTCCCGGCGCTTCAGGCGGCCGGCATCAAGGTCATACACAAGTGCACCTCGGTCCGTCACGCCCTCAAGGCCGAACGCATAGGATGCGATGCAGCCAGTGTGGACGGATTCGAGTGCGGTGGCCACCCGGGTGAGGACGACATTCCGAACATGATCCTGCTGCCGCGGGCCGCCGAGGAGCTCACCATTCCATTCATCGCTTCCGGAGGCATGGCCGACGGTCGGAGTCTGGTGGCAGCGCTGGCGCTGGGCGCCGACGGCATCAACATGGGAACCCGCTTCATCGCGACGAAGGAGGCGCCCGTCCACGACAAGGTGAAGCAGGCCCTCGTCGATGCCGACGAGCTGCAGACGCGGCTCATCATGAGGCCGCTGAGGAACACCGAGCGGGTCCTGAGCAACGCCGCTACCGAGCGCGTTCTCGAGATCGAGCAGGAGAAGGGCGACGATGTCACCATCGACGACATCCGTCACCTCGTGACGGGCGAGCTCGGCAGGCAGGTACTGCACGAGGGCGACTTGGACGCCGGCGCCTGGAGCTGCGGAATGGTGGCCGGCCTCATCCACGACGTGCCGTCGGTGAAGGAGCTGGTCGACCGCATCATGGCCGAGGCCGAGGCGATCATTACCGAGCGCCTCACTGGAGTGCTGGCGGAGGCCTGAGCGCGTCTCGGCTCCGTGCACGGGAACCCGGGCCGGCCTTCCGAGCGTTCAGGCTTCGAATGGATATCCGAGACGGTGGTGACCGAGTGACGCGACGCCTGTGGGGCGTCTATCATGCGGACGGTGGTTTGGTCGGTGAGGTCGCATACGTGGTGGGCAAGATCCGGGGCACCGCCCACTGCGCGCTCTGCGACGTCACGCATCGCATTCGCATGAAGGCCGAGTGGAAGGACTTCGCGGCGACGCTGGAGACGCCCTTCGATCTCGTCCACCTCAACGAGCAGTCGGAGGCGCTGGCCCGGGTTACGGAGGGTCGCACGCCCTGCGTGGTCGCGGAGTCGAGCGCCGGCTTCGAGGTGCTCCTCGGACCGGACGAACTGGAGACCGCCGTCGGGTCTGTGGAGCGGTTTGCAGAGCTGTTGAGGGGTGTGCTGGCCGACTAGTTGTCGGGGGTGACACCCCTACTCCTGCCTCGGACTCGCTACTGGCGTCGGCATGAGCCGGAG
>JAHEKM010000001.1 GCA_024638325.1 Gemmatimonadota bacterium
CGATGCCCTCGGCCATCTGACTCCTGGCCGAGTTGGCCACGCAGAGGAAGAGGATGTGGCGCGGAGCCGACTCACGGAGTCGGACGGCCTGGGTGCGCCAGGGCTCGGTTTCGCTCATTCGATGCGGACCGCGCTACATCCGGATCCGATACGGGAACCAGGAGGCCACCGCCTCGCCGTCCTGCTCGGCCGGGCGGAACGTCCACTCGGACGCCTCGCGAATCAGGCGACGGTTGAAGTCACCGTCGCGAGTCGAGGGGTCGAGCCGTGTCGAGTCTGCCACCACGCTGCCCGTCTCGTCCACGAAGACCCAGACCTGGATCTCTGTACCGCGGAGCCGGTCGTTGTCCGGGGGGATGATCATGCCGCGCGGCACCGGCGGCTGGAGGCTGTAGAGCCCCTCGTCCGAGGTCCCCCCGTCGCCGAGACCGGTTCCGGTCTCCAGCCCTGGAGCCTCAAGTTGACCCGGCGCGTCGCCGGCCACCGAGGCCGGATCGATCTCGACGTCCTGCACGAACTCAACCGGCTCGACCGCGATGTCGGTCGGGAGCGGTACCGGAGGCGGTATGAGGGGCCTGGACGGTGGTGTGCGCACGTTCATGGCCTGCATGGAGCCCGCCGCCGCCCGGTTGTCGCCCGCCGCAGGACCGGCGGCGGCCATCGGCGAGTCGGGCAGCACGGAGCCCCGCCAGGCGAGGAAGATCAACAGGTGGAACAGCACGGATACGATGAGCCCGTTGCGCCAGACTGTGCGGTCCTGGCGCCTGCGGTCTCCTACCGTGATCTCATGCATGTCGCTCATCGCGCCGTTCCCTTGGCTTCCCTTACTACTAGACGTGACCTCGAGGTGTTTCGACACAGCAGCGATCAAGGTCGGCCGGTTCGTGTGACGTGGGCTCGGTATTATTGTCCGGCGCCGTCGGCCGAGGGGCCGGCGCCCACGATCCAATGGACGACGCCACCCCCATCGAGACGGCCCCAGGGGCCCGCATTCGGGCCCACTACGAGCTGACGAAGCCCGGCATCGCGGGGTACGTGATGATCACGGCAGGCGCGAGCGCCTACGTCGCGTCCCGCGGAGACATCGGGCTCGTTCCGGCGATCCACGCAATGCTCGGGACGGGCCTGGCGACCGCCGGCGCGCTCGCCCTCAACCAGTTCGTGGAGCGGGACTACGACGCGCGCATGACCCGCACGCAAGGACGCCCGTTGCCGTCGGGCAGGCTCACGCCCACCGAGGGCCTCGTCAACGGCCTGGTCCTCCTCGCGGCTGGGCTGACGTACCTGACGCTTGCGAGCGGGTGGCTCCCCGCCGCGATCGCGGCGATCTCGGCGATCGCGTATCTGGGCGTGTACACACCGCTGAAGCGACGCTCGTACGTGGCGACGCTCGCGGGCGGTTTTCCCGGGGCGTTTCCGGTGCTGATCGGTTGGTCAGCCGCGACCGGCTCCCTCGACGCGGGCGCGCTCGCGCTGTTCGCCATCGCCTACCTGTGGCAGCTCCCCCACGTGCTGGGGCTCGCGTGGATGCTCAGGGAGGACTACGCGAAGGTCGGCTTTCGCCTGATCCCCGACGGGGGCGGAGCGGTCATCGCCCGGCACATGGTCACGGCGACCGCGCTCCTGGTGCCGGTGTCGGCTACGCCGACGCTCATCGGCCTCACCGGGTCCCTGTACCTCGTCGGGGCGATGGCGGCCTCCATGGCCTTCTTCGGCGTAGCGGCCTCGGCGGCGCGCGCGATGACCGACGCGGGGGCCAGGCGCCTCTTCCTGTCATCGCTCCTCTATCATCCAGTGGTGATGGCCCTGATGCTCGCCAATACCGTCGGGGCCTGAGCGCTCACGCCTCCAGGGCGATTCCCTCAGCGACGAGCGAGTCGACCTCGTCCGGCGACACTCCTGCCTCGACCAGCACCTCGCGCGTGTGCTCACCCAGGAGCGGAGCGCCGCGAATCGACTCGCCCCGGGCCCCTTTCCGGCCCGACAGCTTCACGGGATTGCCCAGCGATCGAATGGGGCCGAGGCGCGTGTGCTCGACCTCGACGACCATGTCGCGTGCCACGGTCTGTGGATGCTCGAGCATCTCGCCGATCGAGGCCACCGGGCCGACGGGCACGCCGGCGGCGCCGAGTAGCCCGAGCCACTCTTCCGTCGTGCGGTCGGCGAGCGCCGGGGCCAGCGCATCGACCAGCGCCGGAAGATTTCCCATGCGGCCGGCGTTGTCCGCGAAGCGGACGTCGTCACGCAACGAGGCGAGCCCGAGCGCCTCGGTGAGCCGGGTCCACGTCGCCTCGTTGGAGGCGCCGATGTTCACCCAGCCATCGGCGGTCCGGAACGCCTGGTAGGGTGCCGTGAGCGGGTGGGCCGACCCGAGCGCTCCCGGCGAAACACCCGAGGCGAGCGCGATGGCACTCTGCCAGTACGTCTGCGTGATGCCGGCCTCGAACAGCGAGGTGTCGACGCGCTGACCCACGCCCGTCCGTTCCCGCTCGAAGAGCGCGCACACGACACCGTACGCTGCGAGGATCCCCGCCGTAATGTCGGTGACCGGGGCACCGACCTTGGTCGGCACGTCGGTGTCAGACTCTCCGGTGATGCTCATGAGGCCGGAGTAGCCCTGCGCGATGAGGTCGAAGCCCCCCTGCTCGGCGAGCGGGCCGGTGCGTCCGAAGCCTGTGATCTGGCAGTAGACGAGACGGGGGTTGTCGGCCGCGAGCACGTCCCAGCCGAGGCCGATGCGCTCCATGGTGCCGACGCGGAAGTTCTCTATGAGGACGTCGGCGTCAGCCGCCAGCGTACGAACGAGCGCGACCCCGTCGGGCGATCGCAGGTCGACGGCGATGCCGCGCTTGCCCCGGTTCATCATCATGAACGCTGCGGACTCGCCCTCGACGTCCGGCGGCAAGAACGCGCGTGACGCGTCGCCGCTCGGCAGCCGCTCCACCTTGATGACGTCGGCCCCCATGTCGGCGAGCATGAGACCGCAGACCGGACCGGCCATCACGTGCGCGAGCTCGAGGACGCGGATACCGGCGAGGGGACCGGCCATGTGGGCGCTCGTGCGCGGCCCCTAGGCCGCTACTCTCCGAGGAAGCGCGGCTCGCGCTTCTCCATGAAGGCGGTACGGCCCTCGCGGTAGTCGGCAGTCGCGAAGGCGGCGAACGCCTCCTCCCGTTCGTCGGCCGTGACCGGCGTCGGGTCGAGCAGTCGGCGCACGAAGCGCTTGTGCCAGCGGTTCACCAGGGGTGCCCCGGCCGCGATGCGCGCTGCCAGCCCGTACCCCTGCTCGACGACGGCGACGTCCGGGTGGACACGGTTGACGAGGCCGACCTGCTGGGCGCGCTCCGCGCCGACGAGGTCGCCGCTGAGGAGGAGCTCGAGCACGGGGCTGTGGCCCAGCAGGCGGACCAGCGGCTCGAGCTCGTCGTACGACATCGTCAGCCCGAGGCGATTGATGGGCGCACCGAAGCGGCTCGACTCGCCGCACACCCTGAGGTCACAGCACGCCGCGATCTCGAGGCCTCCACCGACGCAGATCCCCTCGATGATCGCGACCGTGGGCGCCTTGCACCGTTGAATCGCCTCCAGAGCGGAGGCGATGACGGACGAGTAGCGCTCGATGTCGGCCGGCGTGTCGCGCTCCTCAGCGAAGCGGCCGATGTCCGAGCCGGCGGAGAAAGCCCGCCCGCCGGTGCCGCACACCGACACGCACTGTACGTCTTCGCGCTCCGATAGCTCATCGAAAGCCGCGGCGAGCCTCCGCCACCCCTCCACGTCGAGCACGTTGTGCTTGTCGGGACCGTCCAGGCGGACGGTCGCGATGGGCGCCGTGACCTCGATGTGGACCTTTGAGCTCACCTGTAGAACATCTCCACGAGTGCCATAGGTACTATTGGAATGTATGTCACGAGGAGCAGCATGGTCACCAAAACCGATATGAACCAAAGGTTTACCTTGCTGACCTCCCAGATGTCGGCCTTGGCCACCGAGCACGCGGTGACGAGAACGGACGCCACCGGCGGGGTCTGCTGACCGATGCCGAGGTTGAGCGTCACGACCAGACCGAAGTGCACCGGATCGATGCCGGCGGCCTGCACCAGCGGCATCACGATGGGGACGACGAGGATGATCGCGGCGGCCGAGTGCAGGAACAGGCCGATCACCAGGAAGAACGCGTTGAGGAGCAGCAGGATCGCCCAGCGATCCTGGGTCATGCCCATGATCCCCTCGGCGACGCGCTGCGGCACGCGCACCTCGGTGAGGTAGTCCCCCAGGAGTGCGGACGCGGCGACTAGGAGCATGACGACCGCCGTCTGTGAGCCACCCTCGAGCATCGCCTTCCTGAGCTGCTTGGCGTCGAGCTCCTTGTAGACGACGCCGCCGATGACGACCGCGGCGACCACGGCCAGGCCGGCCCCCTCGGTGGCGGTCACCCACCCCGTGAAGATCCCACCGAGGATGATCACCGGAAGCAGCAGCGCCCACGCGGCGTCCTTGAAGGTTTCGGCGACGCGCTTCCACTGAAACGCCTGCTCCTTGGGGAAGTCGTGCCGACGTGCGAGCACGTACGCGACGAACATCATCAGCAGTCCGCCGATCACGCCGGGCACGATTCCGGCGACGAAAAGCTCGACGATGGAGCTGCCCGACATCACCCCGTAGATGATCATCGGGATCGAGGGCGGAATGATGACGGCCAACGTCGCGGACGACGACGTGACCGCCGCCGCGAACGCCTTCGAGTAGCCACGCTTCTTCATGGCCGGGATGAGAATCGATCCCAGGGCAGCCACGTCGGCCACCGCCGATCCGCTGATCTCGGCGAAGAAGAGCGACGCGCTGATGGACACCATGGCGAGGCCGCCGCGAATGAAGCCGACCATGGCCGACGCGAACGCGATGAGGCGACGACTTATGCCGGTCGCGTTCATGATGGCGCCGGCCAGGATGAACAGCGGAATCGCGATGAGCGGGAAGGACGTCGCGCCGCTGAACATCACAAGGCCCACGTTCGGCAGCGAGCCCGTGCCCGCGGGGCCCGTGAGCATCGCGACGACTGCGGCCACGCCGAGCGAGATTGCGATCGGTACGCCGATCACGACGAGGACGAGCAGAATCAGTCCGATGGCGACGAGGCTCACGCGGCGGCCTCCGCCGGGAGCTCCGGTGGCGGGCCATCGTCATCGTCCGGTCCCTCCGTCGTTCCTCGTAGCGCGTCCGGAAGCGACAGGAGCTGCGCCACGATGAAGAGCACGGCACCGACGGGGATGACCGACTGCGCCACCCACATCGGCATCCAGGGGAGAGACGTGAGCCCGGTTCCGCCCAGCACCGCGAGCACCCTCACGCCGGCGTATGCGAGGATGACGAAAAACGCCAGCGTGAAGACCTCGCCCGTCAGGATGAGCGCGGCGCGAACGCCCCCCGTGAGCCGATTCACCAGGGTCGGCATGCCGATGTGCGCCCGGTGGAGCGCGGCCAGCGCCGCACCGTAGTAGGTCAGCCATGCGAGCAGGATAGACGCGATCTCGTCGTACCAGACGAGCGAGGCCCCGGCTTTCCTGAACACGACACCGACGACGACCACCAGAGCGAGCGTGGCCATAAGGGTCAGGACGATCGCCTCCAGGAGCTTCCGGAAGGCCGTCTTGGCTCCGTCCGACGTCATCGGTTGGGCGGACGTCCCTTCTCGGGACGGCCCGGCCGCACCGGGCCCGCGCTCTCGTCGGTCAGGGCGCGCCCGCCGAGGCGGCCTGGTCGAGGAGCGCCTGCCCGCCGGCCACGGACTCCCCGAACTCGGTGTACACGTCCCGGCTCGCCGCCAGGAAGGCAGCCGGTTCGGGGTCGTTCACGGCCACGCCCGCGGAGCGGATCTCCTCGAGCAACTCGCTGTCGAGTCGCGCGGCCGTCGCGTGCACGAACTCCTGCACCGCGCTGGCCTCCTCCTCGAGAATCGTCCGTACGTCCTCGGGGAGGCCGTCGAAGCGCGCGGGCGAGACGACCACGTACGCGGGCGTGTACACGTGCCCGGTGAGCGACAGGAACTCCTGCACCTCGTGGAGCTTCGAGCCCCAGATCTGTGCAAGCGGGTTCTCCTGCCCGTCGATGACGCCGGTCTGTAGCGCGACGAAGACCTCGGACAGCGCCATCGGGGTCGGGTTCGCGCCCAGGCCCTGGAACAGTCTCACGCGCCAGACGCCCCGTGGTGTTCGCAGCTTCACCCCGCGCAGGTCGGCGGGCGAGGTGATCGGACGGACGTTGTTCGTGACGTGGCGAAAGCCGTTCTCCCATACGGCGAGCACGCGGTAGCCCTCGGCCTCGGCGCGGGGGGCGAGCTCCGGCCACACCACGTCCCGCTCGATCGCGCGCATGTGCTCGCGGTCGCGAACCAGGTACGGCATCTCGAAGAGACCGAACTCGTCGATCTGAGACGACATGACCGTGGACGGCAGCGCGAAATCGACCGTCCCGAGCTTGATCTTCTGCAGGAGCAGCTCATCACCCCCGAGCTGGCTGGAGCCGTACGTATGGACGGACCAACCTTCGGGGAGCCGCGCGTTGGCCCGGGCGGCGAACTCGTCTGCGGAGAGCGCGAAGAGCGAGCCCGGCTCACCGACGTGACCGAACGTGAGCTCACGTGGAGCGCTCGCGTCCCCGGCGCAGCCACCCATCAATACGGCGGCGGCCAACACGACCGCTGCCTGCATCCTTCCGAGTCCCGACGTCCTTCCTCTCACCTCGCACTCCTGCCTCGTGTCGGGGCCGGGCGGCCACTACAATGGCGCCGGCCGAAGGGGCCAACTTACGCCGTCCGCCGCCGCCCGACAGGAGCGCGATGACCCAGACGTCCGTTGCGCCGGGAGATCCCGGGCTCGCGGCCAAGCTCGAACACGAGCTCGAGGGCGAGGTGAGATTCGACGCGTTCACGCGCGGCCTCTACTCGACCGACGCGTCGCACTACCAGATCGAGCCGCTGGGCGTCGTCTTCCCCAAGTCGGTCGAGGACGTGGAGGCAACGCTCGCGCTCGCGCGTGACGCGGGCGTGCCGGTGCTGCCCCGAGGCGGTGGCACATCGCAGTGCGGCCAGACCGTCGGACGGGCCGTCGTGATGGACACCAGCCGGCACATGACGGGTGTGGGGTCGATCGTCTCGGACAGAGATGAGCGCTTCGTCGATGTCGAGCCGGGGGTCGTGCTGGATCACCTGAACGCTCGGCTTCGGTCCGAGGGACTCTGGTTCCCGGTGGATCCGTCGACGAGTAGCCGCGCGACGCTCGGCGGCATGGCCGGCAACAACAGCGCTGGCTCCCGCTCGCTGAAGTACGGCATGATGGTCGACAACGTCGCCGCGGTGGAGGTCGTCCTGCCGGACGGACGGCGGGTATGGCTCGGGGAGCGGGCTGCGGGGGCCGAGACGATCCGGGACGAGGTGGCCGCGCTCCGCGCGCTGTACACCCGCGAGGCGGAAGAAATCGCACGGCGGACACCGCCGACGCTCCGCAATGTCGCCGGCTACAACCTCGACCGGCTCGCACCGGACCGGGAGCACCTCGCACAGCTCCTGGTCGGCTCCGAGGGCACGCTGGCCTTCTTCTCGAGACTCCGTCTCAAGCTCGCCCGAGTGCCACAGCGCCGGGTGCTGGCCGCATGCCACTTCCCGTCGCTGACCGACGCGCTCGACACCGTGCAGCACATGGTTCGGCTGGGCCCTTCGGCGGTCGAGCTCGTGGACCGGACGGTGCTTCGGTTGGCGGGAGAGCGGCCCGACTTCCGCGCGATCATCGAAGGGTTCGTGCGCGGCGACCCGGCGGCGACGCTGCTCGTCGAGTTCTCGAGCGAGGACGAGGCGGTCGATCTCGGGCGATCGCTCGACGACCTCGACGCGCTCCTCGGCGACCTCGGGCACCCCGGCTCCATGGTGCGCATCGAGGACCAGGCGGAGCAGGCGCGCGTATGGAGCGTGCGCAAGGCGGGGCTCAGCATCGTCATGTCGATGGCCGGCCCACGCCGGCCCATCTCGTTCATCGAGGACTGCGCTGTCCCGCTCGAGCACCTGGCGGAGTACGCGCAGCGCGTCGACGAGATCTTCGCCCGCAACGATTCCGAGGGGACCTGGTACGCGCACGCGTCCGTCGGATGCCTGCACGTACGGCCAGCGCTGAATCTCCGGGACCCGGAGGACGTGGCCCGGGTCCGCCGCATCGCCGAGCAGACGCACCAAGTCGTGCGCGAGCTGAACGGGACGCACTCCGGTGAGCACGGCGACGGGCTGCTGCGCTCCGAGTTCCTGCGCACCATGCTGGGCGGCCGCATGGCCGACGCATTCGCCGAGGTGAAGCGCGTCTTCGATCCGCAGGGGATCATGAACCCCGGCAAGATCGTCGACCCGCCGCGCATGGACGATCGGTCTCTCTTCCGGTACCGGCCCGATTATTCCGGGCGCGACCTGCCCGTGGTCCTCGACTGGTCGAAGCACGGCAGCCTGCTCGGTGCGGTCGAGCGCTGCGACAACAACGGGGCGTGCCGGAAGTACCAGCCCGACGTCATGTGCCCGTCGTTCCGTGTGACGCACGACGAGCGCCACTCGACGAGGGGACGGGCGAATGCGCTCAGGCTCGCGCTGACCGGTCAGCTGGGTGACGGCGGCCCAGACGGCCTCGCCGGGCTCGACTCGCCGGAGATGGCCGAGGCGCTCTCGCTCTGCGTGTCCTGCAAGGCGTGCAAGCGCGAGTGTCCCACGGGCGTCGACATGGCGAAGATCAAGCTCGAGTGGCAGCACCGGCAGAACGGACTGCACGGGGTGCCGCTGCGGGAGCGGGTGCTGGCGGGTCTGCCGAGAGTGGCGCCTCGCGTCGCGCGGCTCGACGGTCTGCTGAACCTCGGGGGGCGGACGCCATTGAGGCGGCTCCTCGGCCTATCCCTCGAGCGGGGCCTGCCCAGGTGGAACGCGAAGCCCTGGCGGGACAGCGAGCTGCCCGCCGCCGACGCGCCCGACGTCGTGCTGCTCGTCGACACCTTCAGCCGCTGGTTCGAGCCGGAGAACGCACGGGCGGCGATGCGGGTGCTGGAGGCCGGCGGGTGGTCGGTGGCCGCGGCATCACTCGGGGGGAGCGGGTCGCGGGACCGGCCGCTGTGCTGCGGGCGCACGTACCTGAGCGCTGGGATGCTCGACGAAGCGAAGGCCGAGGCGAGCCGCACCGTCGATGCGCTGGTGGCACACGCGCGGGCGGGCGCCTGGATCGTCGGGCTGGAGCCCTCGTGCCTGTATACGCTCCGCGACGAGGCTCCGGCGCTGCTTCGGGGTGACGACGCGGAGGTGGTGGCTGGGCGGGCCGTCCTGTTGGAGGAGTTCCTGGATCGGGCGTGGCAGGACGGACGGACGCTGCCGTTCGAGGGTGCGACGAGTGGCGCCGCACGGCCGGTGCTCGTGCACGGACACTGTCACCAGAAGGCCTTCGGTGGAGCGGATGCGACGCTCCGCATGCTCCGTCGGGTGCCCGGGCTGGACGTGAAGTCGATCGAGTCGAGCTGCTGCGGTATGGCCGGCTCGTTCGGCTACCACTCCGAGCACTACGACACGTCCATGGCGATGGGAGAGCTCTCGCTGCTGCCGGCAGTGCGCGACGCGGAAGCGGACGCGGTCATCGTAGCGGATGGGACGAGCTGCCGGGCGCAGATCGCGGACGGGGCGGGGCGTCAGGCGGTGCACTCGGCGGTGGTGCTGGAGGCGGCGCTGGGTGTCTGATAGCTAATTAGCTATCGTTCATCATGACGTCCTCACTCGCGCCTGGCCCACTGCTCCGCAGGGCACGCAAGCGGGCCGGCCTGTCCCAAAGGGCCATGGCCGAGCGAGCGGGCACGGCCCAGTCTGTGGTCGCCCGGGTCGAGTCCGGGCACACGGACCCGAGCAGCGAGACCCTCATGCGACTCCTGGAGGCGGCAGGCTATGACCTCCGATGCGAGCTCACGCCCATCCCGGTCCCGGACTCGCACATGCTGGACGACGTCGACCGGATTCTGGCCCTTACCCCTGAGGAGCGGCTCATCGAGGTGCGCAATTTGGCCCGCTTCGAGGCGGCTGCCCGTCGTGTCTGACATCGCTCCTTTCGACCCTGAGCGCATCGTGACCACGCTCGCGCGCCACGGCGTCGAGTACGTGTTGGTCGGCGCGCTGGCCGCGCGCCTACAGGGGTTTCCGCGCCTGACAGCGGACGCGGACATCGCCCCGGCCACCAACGACGAGAATCTCGAGCGGCTGGCCTCGGCGCTCGTGGAGATGGACGCGCGGGTGTTCACCGAAGGCGTGCCGGAGGGGCTCGCGTTCGACTGTTCTTCCCGAACGCTCGCGAACGCGGCGATGTGGAACTTGGTCACCGATGCTGGCAGGCTCGACATCGTGTTCAAGCCGGCGGGCACCGAGGGGTTCGACGAGCTGGCCGCATCGGCCATCCACTTCGACGTCTTCGGTGTTCGGATCGTCGTGGCTTCGCTCGAGGACATCATTCGCTCGAAGGAGGCCAGCGACCGCCCCCAAGATCGCCAGGACGTGGCCGTTCTCCGCGAGATCATGCAACGGAAGAGGCCAGGGCGCTGAGGGGACATTTGGGATGTTGCCGCCGGCCCGACCCTTCCAACTGGTTCGAGAAGCTGCGCGAGCGGATGGGGCAGAACTGGGCGAGCCGGCCTCAGCCCAGCAACGCCCCCAGCTTCCCCAGGACCTGGTCCGTCACCGTATCCGGCACCCGCCCGATCAGCCTGGCCTTCCGAGCCCGCCAGTCGAGGCTCTTCACCTGGTCGGCCAGCACCACGCCATCGACGCCAGCATGCTCCGGCAGCGCGACCTCGAACGGGTAGCCCTTCGTCTGGCTGGTAACCGGGCACAGGATCGCCAGGCCGACCTTACCGTTGTAGCTGGCGGGTGAGAGCACGAGGGCCGGGCTCCGTCCCCGCTGCTCGTGCCCGCTCTGGGGGTCGAACTCCAGCCAGACCGCGTCCCCGCGGTCGGGGACGTAGCGCGCTACCACGCCTCGCGACCCTCCGGAGGCCCGGTGTCGATCGAGTCGTGGAGGTTGTCGTCGGTCACCCGCGCCAAGAGGTCGTCGAGCAGGTGAGCGCCCCGCGGCGTGATGACCAGCCGACCGTCCTCGAGCACCAGGTCGACCTCACTACCGGACTCGATCCCGGTCTCCTCAGCGAACGGCGCGGGAATGCGCAGTGCGAGCGAGTTGCCCCACTTTCTGATTCGGACGAGCATCGGTTCTCCGGGCTTGCGTATATACAATGAAGATACGGCCCGAGAGAGGTCGGAAGAAGGGAGGACCGGCGGCGGCCTGCGAGATGCCTCCCGAGCCTATCGGATGGCGCGGGACGCCCCGATGGCCGAATGAGCCCCCAAAAGCTCGAGGCCCTCTGCCCCGCCCCGGCCCCACGCGCTTCAAGAACCCCGTCGCCGTCCGGGCCCTGCGGCCCCGCGTTCGCTTACTTTGCCACCGCCCAGAACTCCTCGGCCTGCGTCTCCATCTCGGCCAAGCGTGTGTAGTAGTCCGGGAACTCCTTGAGGTGGGCCCAGGCGATCTTGCCGGTCAGAATCAGGTCGTCGCGGGTGACGTCGGTCTCCGGATCGTGCGCGCCGTGCTCGAGTTCGACGGCCAGACCCATGCGGAACTCCTCGAGGGGCGTGTCGCCCCAGTCGATCCCGAGTCGATCGCCGATGGCTCGGGCTTCATCCGGGCTGAATTGTCGCTTTCCCATCGTGTCCTCCAACGTTGGACTCGATTGAAAGCTGGGGACGCAGGCCGGGGAGCGGTGTCGGGATCTGTCGGTGGGCGCACGTAGTCACCCCCTCTTTCGACGGAGGCTCGGTGCGCGCAGGCGTTCGCTGACCGCTACAGCTCGAAGCTTTGCCCCCGCCTCGGCGCTACGGGTTTGTTGTAGCCCGCCGCAGTCAGCGCCAGTCCCAGCGCCTCCTGACGCCGGGCATCCCCGTGCACCAGGAAGATCTTCTTCAGCCGCTCCACGTCGAGGTGCGAAACGAAGTCCACCAACTCGGGCTCGTCCGCGTGCGCCGAGTACGAGTTCATGACCTCGACATGCGCGCGTAGCCGGTGCGTCTCTCCGAAGATCCGCACTTCGGGCTGCTCCTCGACAATTCGGCGACCGAGCGTGTGCTCCGCGCAGTAGCCGACGATCATCACCGTCGTGCGCGGATCCTCGATGTTATTGCGCAGATGGTGGAGGATCCGCCCCGCCTCGCACATTCCCGACGCGGAGATGATCACCATCGGCAGCCGCGAGGTGTTCAGCTTCTTGGAGTCCTGGACGTTGCGGATGTAGGTGAGGCGAGAGAACCCGAACGGGTTCTGATCCTGCTCCATGTACTCGCGAAGCTTGTCGTCGTAGCACTCGGGGTGCCGCTTGAAGATGTCCGTGACGTTCACCGCGAGCGGGCTGTCGACGAACACCGGCACCGGCGGGAGTCTTCCCTCGTTGGAGAGCTCGTCGAGTCGGTAGACGATCTCCTGTGTACGGCCCACAGCGAACGCCGGAATGATGACTTTCCCGCCGCGGCTCGCCGTGGCCGCCACGACCTCGGCCAACCGGTCCTTGGCTCGGTCGCGCGGCTCGTGTGTCTTGCCGCCGTAGGTCGACTCGCAGATGAGGTAGTCGCAGTCGGCCATCGGCACGGGGTCACGCAGGATGGGCCGGTCGGGCCGGCCGACGTCTCCGGTGAAGCCGAGCTTCACGGTCCGACCACCCTCGCTGACCGTGAGCACCATCGTCGCCGAGCCGAGGATGTGGCCGGCGTCGCGGTACTCGACCTCGAGCCCGGGGAGCGGCCTGAAGGGCGTGTCGTAGTCGACGGCCTCGAAGGTCTCCATGACGCGCTCGGCGTCGATCATGCCGTAGAGCGGCTCGATGGCGTCCTTGCCCTTCCGCCGCTCCCGTCGGTTTACCCAGGCGACGTCCTTCTCCTGGATGTGCGCGCTGTCCGCGAGCATGGTCTCGCATAGGTCGGCGGTCGCGTGCGTGGCATACACGCGTCCTCGGAAGCCTTCGCGGTAGAGCTTGGGCAGCAGCCCCGAGTGATCAATGTGCGCGTGCGACAGCAGCACGGCGTCGACCTCGCTCGGTGGAACCGGGAACTCGCGGTTCCGCTCCGCGGCCTCAGACCGACGGCCCTGGAACAGGCCGCAGTCCATGAACACACGGCGGCCGCCGAACTCCAGCAGGTGCAGCGACCCGGTGACGGTCTGCGCCGCCCCCCAGAAGGTCAGCTTCACGAGGGGCGGGCAGTCAAAGCGGGGTTACCCGAGCCGCACGACGACCGCGGCCGAGACCTCCGGAAGCTCGAGGAGCGCAGCGCGCACGGTCTCGTCGACCACTCCGTCGACGGACACCGCCGCCAGCGCGTCGCCGCCCTTGGAGAGTCGCGCCTGGTGATAGCCGGCGATATTGATGTCGTGGTCGCCCAGGATCGTGCCGACCCGCCCGATGACGCCGGGCACGTCCTTGTTCTTCAAAATGACCAGCGAACCGGTCGGCACGATGTCGACGTGGTAGTCGTCGATGAGCACGATTCGTGGATGGGCGTCCCCGAGGAGCGCCCCAGCCAAGCGTAGCGGACCACGCTCGGCCTTGATGTCCAGCTCCACGTACTCCGTATAGTCGGAGTGCTGCGAAAGCTGGGTGCGCGCGACCTTGATGCCGCGCTGTCCCGCCAGGTGTCCCGCGCTGACGAAGTTGACCTGATCGCCGCCCAGAACCGGCTTGAGCACACCCATCAGTACGTAGGCCGTGAGCGGCTTGAGCGCCTCGTCGGACGCGCCCGCGTAGCGCACGTCGATCGACTGGATGCCACCGGGCGCCATCACCGTGGCGAGGTTCCCCAGGTCGCAGCCGAGCTCGAGCATGGGGGCCAACTTCCGGAGCACGTCTCCGGCCACCGCAGGAGCGTTGAGCGCCGCCGACAGGTCGCCGTCGGCCAACGCCGAGCGCACCGTCGCGGCGATCTCCGAGGCCACCAGCTCCTGAGCCTCGGCCGTCGAAGCCCCGAGGTGGGGCGTGAGGATCAGGTTGGGTGCCCCGCGCAATGGTGAGTCCGCTTCCAGAGGCTCGTTCTCGTAGACGTCGAGGGCCGCGCCCGCCAGGTGACCCGACTTAAGCGCCTCGGCCAGAGCCGCCTCGTCCACCACCCCACCCCGAGACACGTTCACGACGAACGAGCCCTTCTTGAGGCGGGCGATCGACTCCTTGCCGATGATGCCCTTGGTCTGGTCCGTGAGCGGGACGTGGGGCGAGACGATGTCCGCGCGAGCGAAGATGTCGTCCAGCTCGACGCGCTCGACGCCCAGCTCGGAAGCCCGGTCGTCCGTCAGGTACGGGTCGTATGCGACAACGCTCATGCCGAAGGCGCGGCACCGCCGGGCGACCTCACCACCGATCCGGCCGGCGCCGATGAGGCCGAGCGTGCGCCCTCGGAGCTCGCCACCCTTGAAGCTCGACCGCGCCCACTCGCCCTTCCTAACGGAGGCGTCGGCGGCCGCGACCTTCCGCACCATGGACATGATGAGCGCCATGGTCAGCTCGGCGGTCGAGACGGTGTTCCCCGCTGGCGCGTTGGCCACCGCCACACCCCGAGCGGTCGCGGCGTCCAGATCGATGTTGTCGACCCCGACACCCGCGCGCCCGATGACGCGCAGTTGAGGCGCTCCGTCGAGCATGTCCGCCTTGACCTTGGTCGCGCTGCGCACGATGAGGCCATGTGACGTCTTCAGCGCCTCTGCGAAGGACGGATCCTTGGAGTCGTCGATCTGGACGACCTCGAAGCGGTCGTCCGACGTCAGGGCCTCGAGCGAGCCACCGGACACCTTGTCCGTGACGAGAACCTTGAACTCGGCGCTCACTTCACCACCTCGGACAGGTCGGAGAGCAGCTCCTCGAGCTCGTCCATGGTGTGGTCACCCATGTGCCCGATGCGGAAGGCGCTCGGCTTCGTCTTGCCGTAACCCCCACCGATGACCCAGCCCTTCTCGGCCATACCCTTCACGATCTTGGGACCGGACTCCCCGTCCGCGACCGTGATCGCCGTGACGCACGGCGACCGGTATCCCTCGGGAGCCATGAGCGAGAGTCCGGCGTCGGCATGCTCCTCGACCCAGGCCCAGGTGCGCTCGGCCATGGCGGTGTGCCGCGCCCAGCGGGCCTCGTTGCCCTCCGCGATCATGCGCTTCAGCTGGACCTGTAGTGCGAAGATCACCGAAAGAGCCGGCGTCGAAGGCGACTGCATCTTCTCATGCGCGGCCGCGAACTTGGCGAGGTCGAAGTAGTAGCCCCGCTGCGGGGCGGATGCGGCCCTTTGGAGCAGCTGCTCGGACGGCACCCCGAAGGCGAGTCCCGGCGGTAGCGCGAAGGCCTTCTGCGATCCGGTCAGCAACCAGTCGATGCCCCACTCGTCGGGCCGCAGCTCGGCCCCGGCGAAGCCCGAGACGGAGTCGACCAGGACGAGCGTGTCCTCGAAGGGCGCGGCGGCGGCCGCGAGCGACTTCACGTCGTTGAGCACGCTCGTCGACGTCTCCGAGTGGGCCATCGTCACGCAGTCGTATGTGCCCTTGCTCAGCTTGTCGGCGAGCTGGTCGGGGTCGTGCGCCTCACCCCACTCGACCTCGATGGTATCGACCTCGAATCCGCAGCTCTTGGCGATGTCGGCGAAGCGCTTGCTGAACGCGCCGTTGACCAGGGAAAGGACCTTGGTGCGGGCCGCGTTGCGGACGCCGGCCTCCATGAAGCCGGTCGCGGAATTCGTGCCGATGAAGACCGGCCGCTCGGTGCAGAAGACGACCTCGAGGCCCTCCTGGAGTTCCTTCATGATCGCGTTGATGCCCGCGCCACGGTGGCTGATCATGGGGCGCGTCTGCGCCTGGAGGACGTCGGGATGGACCTCGGTGGGCCCTGGTAGGAAGAAATGGCCGCGCGGAAGCTGGCCGGCGCCCGAATTCGATTGGCTCAAGGGTCGATCTCCGTGCGCCGGAGCGCGACGGAGCCTGCTGTTGGAGTTTCGGTGTAGCTGGACTGCTCAGGCACTACTTCGTTGGAGCGCAACAAGCTAACGCGACCAGAGATGATTTCCAGGCAATCCGCCGGTCGCGCGGCGGTCCCGGCGGCGCTCCGGGAGCTACCCGTCCCGCCAGTGGTCCTGCCAGCGGGTGTAGTGGACCGTGACGACCCCGGCCTGGTGCAGAACGGCGAGCCCGGAGGCGTCCCGATACTCGGTCCGGTAGAACACGTGCGAGACGTGGGCCTGTACCATGAGCTTGGCGCACATCACGCACGGGCTCGCGGTGATGAAAGCCACCTTGTCGCGCATCCCACCCGGGGACTTCACGAGCGCATTCATCTCCGAGTGGATGCAGCCGCACTTGCCCGCCTCGGTGGAGTCGCAGCGGTTCGGGAAGCCGCGGGCGTTGCCGTTGTACCCGATCGAGACGACGTGCTCGAGCAGCGGGTCGGTGATGACGGTTCCGACCTGCAGACGGGCGCACGTCGAGCGCTTGGCGAGCTCCTCGGCCATGCGCATGTAGACCTCGAAGAGCGGCGGCCGGGAGACGTCCGCGTCCATCGCCGGGGAGTCGTCGGACAGGTCGGCCATGTTGAGCGGGTGGGTGTTGGCCGTAACGCCGTCCTTGAACATCAGCGGCACCACCTCGGTCCTCGCTTCATCTCCATCCGAGACCCCTGAGGAAGACTTTGGCCTGCAGGTATTCGACCGGCGCCCACGCGTCCGTGAGCACCTTCTCGGCCGGTGTCACGTCGGCTTCCCGAGCCCCCCCGGCGGGCGGAGCGCCTCCCGGCGACGGGCTCGCGACGACGATCAGGTTCTGCGTGACGACGGGGTCTTCGCTCGGATCGGTCAGGTAGATGCGCACCTCGGCGAACACCTGCTCCAGGGTCGCCTTGAAGTGCTCGAGGAAGCCGACGCCCGGTCCCGCAAGGGGCGACAGTACGTTGGCGGCAAAGAGGCCGTCCGGGGCGAGGCGCGCCGACATGTCCTCCAGGGCATCGACCGTGACCAGGGTCCAGGGCACCGTGAGCAGGTGATCGAAGACGTCGAGGTAGAGGAGGTCGAAGGTCTCGGCGGATTCCCTCAAGAAGACGCGCGCGTCCTCGTGCACGACGTCGATGTTAGGGTAGTCGTCCTGGCCGTAGGCGAAGTACCGGCCGGCGAGCTCGGTCACCACGGGATCGATCTCGACTACCGTGATGCGCATCTCGGGCCGGCGGTGCTGGAAGGCCACGGGCAGAGAGAGCGCGGCGCCTCCCAGGACCAGCATCGACCCGACCTCGTCGATCACAGGCTCGAGCAGCTCCTGACTGACGGTGACGTACTCGTGCGCGGGCTCACCGTTGTCGGCGTACTCGGCCGAGGACGAGCCCCCGTTCTGGAACATCTCCCGCACGAGCCGGCCGTCGGCCCACTCCCGCTCGGTGACCTGCACCGCCGAGTACAGCGTCTGTTGGGCGTAGAGGGTGCCGGCCCCGGGTCGGGCGGCCGCAAAGCCGAGTCCTGCCACGAGGAGCGCGCCGACCATCAGCCGCCCCTCCCCAGGCCCCGGCCCCAGGACGCGCCCCGCATACACGGCCATCAGGAAGAGGACCGCGGCCGTCGCGCCGAGGAGGACCGGAAGCGGCATCGCCGGTAGCAGCACGAAGCCCGTCGCGAACGTCCCTGCGATGGAGCCGGCCGTCGCGGCCGCGCTGACGTCACCGGCCCGCCGTCCTACCGTGCCGAGGCTCTCGGTATCGGCCTGCACCAGATAGGGGACGACCGCGCCCAGGCAGAGCACGGGTGGGGCAAAGAGCACCACGGCGCTAGCGATGGCGCCGGGGATGAAGCCGAGAACGTCCCGCGCCATCCACGGGAAGTCGGCGCCGAGCACCGGCAGTACGCCCGTGAGCGCCGCGACGCCCAGAACCGTCGAAAGCGGCAGGGCGCCCGAGTCGGCCATGCGCCCACCGAGGTGGCTACCGACCGCCAGCGCAGCCAAAATCACACCGATCACTGCGGTCCACGGCACGGCGGACAGCCCGAAGACCGGGGCAATCAGGCGCGCACCCGCGATCTCGATGGTGAGCACCGCGAAGCCCGAAAGGAAGGCCAAGCCGAAGAGGCCGAGCCGGCTGCGACGCGGCACGGTGGGAACCGGGTCGGGCAGCACCGGGGACGAGTCCGGCCCCATCGGCTCTGGGCCTTGGTCCGTCGCAGGCCGAATCGTCGGATCCAGGCCGTCTGTGGGGGTGGTTTCGGCTTCCACGGTCGCTCGTCCGGGGGTTGGCGCCTGGAAGATCGACGAGGTGGGGGGAGGGGGCAAACCGCCCGACCCCTCCGCGGGCGGACCGGTCAGGTCGCCTTGCGGACCACGCCCAGGATCTCCTGCAGCGTCGTGCGCGCCCGGTCCTTCGCGTACCAGCGCCGCACAACCTTGTATCGCTCGGGCGAAGGCATCGCGAGCCCCTCGCCCAGCACCCACTCCTGGAGCTCGCCCGGCCTCGGGCCCCACCAGCCGATCTCGTTGAACTCCTCGTCGTAGACGATCACCACGGGGATCGAGCGGCTCCTGCCGTTCGTGAGGTGCGTGTCCATGAGGTCGGGGTTGTCGTCGCGGGAGAGGACCCGGAGATCCCAACCGACTTCCTGCGCGAGTCGAGCGACGGCCGGCAGGGTGTTCACCGCGTCCCCGCACCAGTCCTCGGAGATCGCAACGAGGTTCCACGACCCCGGGAGCGCGCCGGCCTCCTCCACGAGTTCGTCCGGGAGGCGGACGCGCTCATGGACGCCGTGCCAGAGGTCACGGTTACGGTCCACGGTCTCGAGGTATTCCTCGAACGTCGGCGCGGCCTGGAAGCGCTTTCGATCCACGGGCGTCTGGGGTACCGGACCGCGAGCGTCAGGCGGTCTGGGTGGCCCTCTTGGCCGCCTTCTTCCGCTGCGTCGGATCCAGGACCCGCTTGCGCAGGCGAATCGCGTCGGGGGTGACCTCGATGAGCTCGTCGTCCTCGATGAACTCCAGACCCAGCTCGAGCGTCATTCGGCGGGGAGGCTCGAGCTTGATGTTTTCGTCCGAAGAAGTGGTTCGCATGTTCGTGAGCTTCTTCTCCTTGCTCACGTTCACGTCCATGTCGTCGGTGCGGGCGTTCTCGCCCACGATCATTCCGCCGTACGCTTCGTCCCCCGGCTTCACGAAGAGCGTCGCACGCTCCTGGAGCCCGAAGAGCGCGAAGCCCACGGCCTTGCCACCCCGGTCGGCCACCAGCACGCCGCGGGTCCTGCCCTTGATGGGTCCGGCCCAGTTTCCCCACGAGTGGAAGTTGTGGTGCAAGATGCCCTCACCCCGGGTGTCCGTGAGGAACTCCGAGCGGTACCCGAAGAGGCCGCGGGCGGGGACACGGAAGCGGAGCCGCGTCGCGCCGGAATCGCCCATGGGGCGCATCTCGGTCATCTCGCCGCGCCTGGAGCCGATCTTCTCGATGACCGTGCCGACGAGGTCGGAGGGGACCTCGACCACCGCTTCTTCGTACGGCTCCTCGAGCCTGCCCTCGTGCTTGCGGGTGATCACCCTGGGTCGGGACACCTGGAACTCGTACCCCTCGCGCCGCATGGTCTCCATGAGGATCGCGAGATGGAGCTCCCCGCGCCCGCTCACGGTGAACGTGTCGGGCTGCTCGGTGTCCTCGACTCGCAGGGCCACGTTACGCTCGAGCTCCCTATAGAGCCGTTCACGGAGCTGGCGGGTGGTGACGTACCGGCCCGACTGACCCGCGAAGGGGGAGTTGTTCACGGTGAAGTCTACGGAGAGCGTGGGCTCCTCGACCGCGATGCCCTCCATTCGCTCCGTGTGCTCCGGGTCCGTGAGCGTCTTGCCGATCTCGACGCCCTCGATGCCCGCGAGCGCGACGATGTCGCCCGCGTCGGCCTCCTCGACCTCGATACGATCCAGGCCACTGAAGACGTACAGCTTGGAGACCTTGGCTTCCTCGATCTCGTCGGGCGCGCTCACGAGGCCCTCGTCGCCGAGCTCCAACAGGGCGACCCGCTCGCCCACGTGCACGCTGCCCCTCTCCACTCGACCGATGGCGATTCGGCCGACGTAGGGCGAGTGGTCGAGCGTGGAGATCAGCATCTGGAACGGCCCTTCTGGGTCGACCCTCGGCTCCGGAAAGTACCGGACGATGGTATCGAAGAGCGGCGCCAGGTCGCCGCCACTGGCGTCCGGCTCCACGGCGGCCCAGCCGTCTCGGCCCACCGCGTAGAGGAAGGGCGCGTCGAGCTGGGCATCGCTCGCGTCCAGGTCCATGAAGAGCTCCAGGACCTCGTCGTGGACCTCGAGGGGACGCGCGTCCCCGCGGTCGACCTTGTTGATCACGACCAGCGGCTGCAGCCCGAGATCCAGTGCCTTGCGCGTGACGAAGCGCGTCTGGGGCATCGGCCCCTCGGCGGCATCCACGAGCAGGACGACACCGTCGACCATGCGCAGGATGCGCTCGACCTCGCCACCGAAGTCCGCGTGCCCCGGTGTATCGACGATGTTGATCTTCACCCCGTGCCAACTGACCGCGGTGTTCTTCGCCAGAATGGTGATGCCCCGCTCGCGCTCGAGCGGGTTCGAATCCATCACGCGCTCCTGGATGGCCTGATTCTCCCGGAAGACGCCGGCTTGTCTGAACATCTGGTCGACCAGGGTCGTCTTCCCGTGATCGACGTGCGCGATGATGGCGATGTTGCGGATCTGCATATGTCGAGCGGGCTTGCCCGCCTGGGTCCTGAGGGTGTGACCGCCGCGGCTGCGACAGCATATAAAGCTAACGGAACGCGAGGCGGAGACTAACCACATGGGCGAAAGGCGCGGCCAGGCCGGGTGCCTCGGCCATGTCGGTGTCAGGCCCGTGCACCACCCTCATCGAGAAAAGGCTTGCGGCGGAACCCGGCCCGAGATGATTCGTGTAGGAGCGGTGGTAGTGGATTTCGGAGGATGGGGACGATGATTCTACCCACGATTCGAGCATCGTTTTCGCGACGCGACGTCCTCCACCTGGTACGGTTGCTGGGTCGAGGGGACGACGAGTTGCGGCGCGGCGCCGAGCAGCGCCTCGATGAGGAGGGCCCCGACGCCATCCTCGACGACCCGCGCATTCTCAACGCGCTGCTCACTTCCACCGACGCTTCGGCGCCCACGAACCTGGTCTTCTACGTGCTCGTGCGGCACGCGCTGCTCGAGGTCGGGATCGACGATCGGGGCACGGCCGACTACGTCGCGTCCATGCTCGTCGCGTTCGGGCAGTCCGGACGGGCCTACCGCCCCAGCGATCACGCGCCCGAGGAGTACCATTACCTGGTCGACATGGTCGCGCGGCTCGCTGACGCAGACCGACGCGAGGCCTTCCTGCTGCGCTCGCACCTGGGCAACTTCTCGCTCTGGCTCTCGGGCCTCTTTCCGGACTACCTGGCGGCGCGGGTGCGGCGCCGGGGCGCCCCGGACATCGGCTACTACGAGCAGATGGGCACCACCGGGTATCAGCTGGCCGCGAGGAGTCCCGAGGCCAAGACACTCGGCCTGGATGGGGTTCTCGGCGACGTGGCGAGCCACTTCAAGGGCGTGCGGACGGCCCTGAACCTGGTCTCGGACCGATATCTGTGGCCGGGGTCTGGCGATCCTGTGAACCGGCTACTGAGGGAGGTCGTAGCCAGAACGGGCTGAGGGTCTCCTCGGACGAGCGGCGCCCGCCGGGGCGTCAGCCGGCCCGGCGACCCACCAGCGGAATCGAGCCCACGAGTGCGTCCCAGGCCCGCTGGAAGTCCTCGCGGGCGGGGTCGCCCACAGCGGGACGCCGCACCGCCTCGACAACGAAGGCGAGCACGACGCCGGCCATGCCACCCAGCACGAGTCCGAGCGCGATGGCCAGCAGGAGGCTCCGGTCGTCCGGCCCGGGGGGTAGATGGGGAGCCTGGAGAACCGTGATCACCGGAGTGTCGCGCACCTCGGCGATCCGCGCCTCGTCCAGCGCCTGCACGAGGCCGGTGTAGACCTGCTGCCGAAGCGCGATGTCGCGCGCGTAGCGCTCCTGCTGAAACGTCAGTTCGGGCGAATCCTCGAACCTGCGGTTGGCCTGGAGGAAGCCCTCCATGCGTGCCTCGGCCTGCAGGAGCGCGGCTTGGGCACTGTCCACCCGTGCCTCGATGAAGACCCGCTCGGCCATGGCTTGGGATCGCCTCGTCTCCAGGTTGAAGACCTGGATCTCGGCCAATAGTCGATCCGCGATCGCCTTGGACAGATCGGGCCACTCGGTCGTGACGCCGACGGTGAGAATGCCCGTCTCTCGACCGGTCTGGATCGAAATCAGGTCGTCGCGCAGCCCCTCGATGGCCTCCTCGACCCGAAGCTCCTCGGTGTCCTCCTCGATCTCCAGCAGGTCCACGAGCGGCACCGAGCCGACACCCTCGACCGTGTAGCTCCGGTCGGCCACCCGGTGGAGGATCTCGCGAGACACCAGGAGCTCGGCGTAGAAGGCCGGGCTCAGCTCTTCGCCCCCGACCCCCGGGACGTTGACCCCGAACTGACCAGCCAAAGCGAGGAGCTGAGACGCGGACGCCTCGGATCCCTGCGGCCGGAACGAAGCCTGGGTCGTGAATTCCTCGGCGGCGAGCAGCGTGTACGCTACGGCGGCGGCGACGCACAGCAGCGTGGTGAGCACGATTGTCCCGCGGCGACGAAGCAGCACCGCGAGTACCTCCCACAGGGAGATCTCGTCGTCGAGCGGACGGCTCGCGGTCGCCGCTCCGCTTCCCATCTGCTGAGAATCGCTCGTCATGTCCGGGGTGCCGGGGTGCGCTCTGGCGCCCTGAATGGCGCGCCCGGAGTATCGCCGCCGCACAATCGACCAGCAACCGCGCCACAGCCGCCCATGCGAGAAGCGGGGGGGGCGCAGCCGCGTCGAGCTCGGGTTCGGACGCGCGCAACTTGACGGACCTTCCTGGTGACCGTCACCGTCAGCGCTCTCGCTACGACTTCCTTGGAAGGACTCGACATGCACACCTCCCGGCCCTCGTGGCTTCTGCTCCGCCTGGCTCTGGTCTCGCTGCCCCTCGCGTCCGCGTGTGCGACCGCGGACGCCGAGGATACGACCGGGGCTCTCGGAGCCACCGAGATACGGGTCGAGGCCGTCTCGACGCGGGCTCACCTCGTGACGGGGGGCGACGTGCTCGTGCGGGTGGACGTCGGCACGGACCTGGAGGCGTCGGAGGTGAGGCTGCGCGCCGGGGGGCGGGACGCTCCTCTCCGGCAGGCGCCCGACGGGACGCTGACCTCGTTGGTGTCCGGGCTGCCCGACGGCCACAGCCGGATCGAGGCAGCCATCCCGGGCGGGCCCAGCGCAACGCTCACCGTGACGAGCTACCCCGTCACTGGGCCGATCATCTCGGGTCCGCACCAGTCGCCGTATCTGTGCCAGACACGGGACTTCGAGCTCGCCACTGGCGAGCCGCTAGGGCCGGCGCTCGATGAGGACTGCTCGATCGAGACCCGCGTGGACTACGTCTACCTGTCGAGCGTCGACGGCGAGTTCAAGACGTATCCACTGGGCGCGGCCGGACCGGACGACGTCGCACGGGCGACGACGTTGGACGGCTTCGACGTACCGTTCATCGTGCGCGTGCAGACCGGCACGGTGAACCGCGCGATCTACCAGAGCGCCATCCTTCACGACCCGTCGAATCCCGCCCCGGACGCCTGGACCCGTAGTCGCGGGTGGAACGGCAAGCTGGTCTATACGCACGGCGGTGGCTGTCGCAACGGATGGTTCCGCCAGGGCTCGAGTGCAGGTTCAGTCCTGAACGAGGGGCTCCTGGCGATGGGCTTCGCGGTCACCTCGTCGTCGCTCAACGTGTTCGGCAACAACTGCAACGACCTGCTCGCGTCCGAGACCCACATCATGGTCAAGGAGCGCTTCGTCGAGAGCTACGGCGCGCCGCTTTACACGATCGGCACCGGTGGGTCGGGTGGGTCGTACCAGAGCCATCAGACAGCCGACAACTACCCGGGTGTCTTCGACGGCATCATCGTCTCGTCGTCGTTCCCGGACGTGACCTCGGCCACCATCTTCACGCTCGCAGATTCGCGGCTCCTCTGGCACTATTTCAACGAGGTCGCGCCGGGCGCCTTCACGCAGGAGGAGCAGCGGCTCGTGTCGGGCTTCGGCTCGCATGGTAGCATCGCCAACCTGAGCCGGGGCGCGGCCCGCATCGACCCCACGTTCGACCCGGCGGCACCGCCTGAGGTGCAGGGCTCGGAGGTCGCGGGCCTCGAAGCACTCGTGGCGCTGCGGTACAGCCCGACCAACCCGGACGGGATTCGCGCAACGGTCTACGACCATACGGTCAACGTGTACGGCTACGACGAGTCCGCGGGCGGCGCTGCGCGCCCGCTCGACAACCATGGTGTGCAGTATGGTCTCGAGGCTCTGCAGGCAGGCGCCATAACCAAGACGCAGTTCCTCGCCCTCAACCGCGACATCGGGGGCTTCGACGGGGACCTGAACCACGTGACCGAGCGGCACCGGGCGGACCCGACTGCGACGCGGCGCGCGATCGACACGGGACGCGTCCTCTTCGGTGGCGCTGGATTGGCGTCGACGCCGGTCATCGACTACCGCAGCTACACGGATCACCGGGAGGGTGGTGACATCCACATGATCGTCCATCAGTTCACGACGCGGTCGCGGCTCGAGAAGGCCAACGGGCACGCGGACAACCACATCATGAACGTGGGTGGGGCGTGGGGCTTCAGCGAGGAGCGCCCGGACCTGGGCGACCTCTTCCGCTCCATGGATACGTGGCTGATGACGCTGTTGGAGGGCGACGACTCGGGTGTGTCACGCGCGGAGCGGGTGGTCGACTCCAAGCCGGAGGACTTGGTCGACAACTGCTGGGACACCTCCGGGGAGCCCCGCCGCAACATCCGAGAGCCGCTCTCGTTCGACGGCTCCGGAGCGTGCGCCGACCTCTACCCCGCGTATCCGACGCCGAGACATGTGGCCGGTGCTCCGCTGGCCAACGACATCGTCAGCTGCCAGCTGAGGCCGCTGGACCGGGCCGACTACGGCGTCGAGTTCACCGCGGCGGAGTGGTCCGAGCTCCAAGCGATCTTCCCAGAGGGCGTGTGTGACTGGGCGAAGGGCGACGCCCACGCTCAGGGCTACCAGGGAACGTGGCTCTCTTTCGGGCCGTCCCCGGTGAACCGAGCGCGGTAGCCACTCAGTCACCCAGGACGTACGAGAAGATCAGCGGCGCGACGATCGCCGCGTCGGAATTGATGTCGAAGCGCGGGGTGGCGCTCGTCAGCTTCCCCCACGTGATCTTCTCGTTTGCCGGAGCGCCCGAGTAGCCTCCGTACGACGGCCGCGCGTCGGTGATCTGACAGAAGTAGCCCCAATACGGGACCTCGCGCTTCAGGTCCTGGCTGATGCAGGGCACGGCGCATATGGCGAAGTCCCCGGCGATACCACCGCCGATCTGGAAGAAGCCCACCGAAGGGTGCGTGCCGTCCCCATGGTTCTCCAGGTACCACTCGATGAGGGCGTGGAACTGCTCGGTGCCCGACTTCACGCACTGGTGGTCTGAAAGGGTCCGGTTGATCACGTTCGCGGCGAAGATGTTGCCTGTCGTCGAGTCCTCCCACCCGGGGGCCCACACAGGAATCCCCGCTTCTTTCGCGGCGAGCATCCATGAGTTCGCAGGATCGATCTGGTAGTGCTCGATCAGCGTCTCGTCGTCCAGCACCTCGAACAGGAACTCGGCCGGCGTCTTCCGGACTCCGGCCTTCCCTGCCCGACTCCAGCACCCCACCAGCCGCGACTCGAGGTGTCGCATGACCGTCTCCGGGATGCACGTGTCGGTGACGCGGTTCATGCCCCGCTCGTAGAGCGCTTCCTCGTCGGCCGCCGAAAGCTCCCGCCACGAGCGCACGATCTCGTAGTCGTCGTGGGCGAGAAGGTTGAAGACGTCCTCCTCCAGGTTGGCGCCCGTGCACGAGATCGCGTGCACGTGACCCGCGCGGATCATCCTGGCGAGCACGATCCCGAATTCGCCCGTCGACATTGCACCCGCCATGGCAACCAGCATCTTGCCACCTGCGGTGACGTGCGCCTCGTACGCCTTCGCCGCGTCGAGCACCTCACGAGCGTTGAAGTGCAGGTAGTGCGTCTCCATGAAGTCGCCGATCGCGCCCAATCTTCTCTCCGTGTTTTTTGGTGGGTTCGACAGTCTATCCCCAACGCAGAGCGCTGGCGATGCGCCGAGCGAGCGGGGTATGATGGCCGCCCCATGTCCAAGTCCCATCCGCACCTGACCCTCGACGGGACCGTCGCCCGCCTCGTGCTCGACCGGCCCGAGCGACACAACTCCCTCGAGGCCGCCGACCTGCTGCGGTTTCGCGAGCACCTGGCCAGCGTCGAAGTAGACGAGTCGGTTCGTGTCCTCGTCCTCACGGGCACCGGAGAGAAGACGTTCTGCTCGGGCGCTTCACTGGATCAGATCGAGTCCGGCGAGATGTCGGGTCGCATCTTCGAGACCCTGACTGAAGACCTCGCCTCGTCCAGGGTACCGTCGATTGCTGCACTCAACGGGAGCGTATACGGCGGTGGTGTCGAGCTGGCCTTGTGCTGTGACTTCCGCATCGGGGTCACCGGCAGCCGCATGTCGGTCCCGGCCTCGCGCCTCGGTATCTGCTATCCGGTCAGCGGGCTCGAGCGCTACGTCCGCACAGTCGGACCCGATGTGGCGCGACGCATCATGCTCGCGGGCGAGGAGCTCGACGCGGAAGAGATGCTGCATGTGGGGTTGCTTCACCGCTTGGTGAAGCCCGAAACGCTCGAGCGCGAGACGTCGGAGCTGGCACAGACCCTGGCCGCGGGGGCCCCCCTCGCGCTGCAGGCCATGAAGCGCATCCTGCGGGAGCTCGCGCTCGGCACTCTGGACCGCCAAGAAGCCGACCGCCTGGTTAGCCAGTGCGAGACGTCCGAGGACCTGGCGGAAGGACTCGCCGCGCGCCGGGAGGACCGCGCCCCGGAGTTCCGTGGTCGCTGAGCGCGGAGCAGCGGAGCTGGAGGCGATCCTGGCCCGGATCGACGGACGGGGGTACAAGGCGTACAAGACCCTCGAGGGGCCGTGGCGCTACCCGCGATGGGTGCTGCATGTCGACCACGTGCAGGGTGATCCGTACGCCGCTCCCACGCGGGTGCGTGTGATCCTCGAGCCCGAGGTCGCCGGCCTGGAGCCGTCCGCCTATCGCACCCTTTCGAGGGCGATCGGCACCGCGGCGCACCTCGCCCGCGCCTTCGCCCGCGCGACCGACGCGGCGTCGAAGTCGCGTGGGACGGGCAAGAGCGGTCAGTTCCGCATGGAGCACCCTGGGCAGAAGGTCATGCGGCAAACCGCGGTGCTCGTCGGCTCGTCGGGTCGGGTGGAGGCCCGATTCACGGTGGGGCTCCCGGCCGACGGCCGGCGCGTGAAGGGTCCCGCGGCCGCGGCGATGATGACGAACGACGTGCCGAGCCTGGTCGAATCGAGCCTACTCGCTGCCGCGCACGACGCCTCGGACATCGAGCGGTCGGCCGCCACGAACGAGGACGCCGACGCCCTTCGCGACATGCTCCGTGCGCTGGAGCTGGTCGCCTTCGTGGGGGAGGGTGCGCTTCTACCTCGTCTCAGCGGAATCGACGACCGCCCACTCCCCGCGGGGGAGGCCGTACCCTTCCGGTCACCGGAGTCGTTGCGCCTGGAGGTCGAGCTTCCGAACGCGGGTAGGGTGAGCGGAATGGGCGTCGGGGAGGGCGTCACGCTCATCGTCGGCGGGGGCTTCCACGGAAAGAGCACGCTCCTGCGCGCCCTCGAAGCCGGCGTGTACAACCACCGCCCAGGGGACGGCAGAGAGCTCGCCGTGTCGCGCACGGATGCCGTGAAGGTCCGGGCGGAGGACGGACGGGCCGTCGCCGGTGTCGATATCTCGGGCTTCATCGACGGGCTGCCGCGGGGCCGCGACACGCACGCGTTCACTTCATCCAACGCCTCGGGCTCCACCAGCCAGGCCGCCGCGATCGTGGAGGCGCTCGAGGCGGGCTGCCTCCTCCTCCTGATCGACGAGGACACGTCCGCCACGAACTTCATGATCCGGGATCGAAGGATGCAGCAACTGGTCCCGTCCGACCGCGAGCCCATCACCCCCTTCGTCGACCGGGTGCGAGACCTGTACGAGCGCTCCGGCGTGAGCTGCGTTCTCGTCATCGGCGGAAGCGGCGACTATCTGGACGTCGCGGATCGGGTGATCCGCATGGTCGAGTACGTGCCCGAGGACGCGTCGGAGGAGGCCCGCTCTGTAGCGGCACGCCTCCCCACGGGCCGGACGTCGGAGCGGAGCGGTGCGCCGGCTAGGCCCGACGTGAGGCGCCTGGTCCGAGGGTCCCTCGATCCGAGCCTACGGCAGCGGGCCGTGTACGTGAGGGTACCCGACGAGCGTACACTTCTCTTCGGCCCCGAGACGATCGACCTCGTGGCGGTCGAGCAGTTGGTCAGCCGCGCGCAGGTGCGCGCAATCGGGCAGGCGCTCGCCTACGTCGCCGATCTCGTGGCCAGCAAGGCTCTGGAAGTGCCGGACGCGCTGGACGCCGTGGAGTCGGCGATCCGCGAAGGCGGCCTGGACGCATTGGAGCCGTGGCTCGTCGGCGATCTGGCGGAGTTCCGTCGCTTCGAGCTGGCTGCTGCCCTGAACCGGATGCGCGCGCTACGGGCGGAGTAAGCCGGCCCGCCGCAGCGGCGCCGCGGCCCGGGCCGGTGGTACGGCTCTAGCCCTTCGCCTCGACGTAGCCCTTCTCGACCAGGAGCTCGCGGAGGCGGCCCTCCCGGTTCTGAAGAGTGGTCTTGGAGATCTCCCGGGCGAACTCGATTCGGTGCACCTCGGAGACCTTGTCGAGGACGGCGATAGGCGCACCGTACCTCAGGAGGATGCGCTTGGCGTCGATGGCAACGGAATCGGACACGATGTGGCTCGGAATCGCGGCTGTGGGCCGGGGAACGGTCGGGAAAAAGGCGGCAAACGATAACAAGAGCCGCCCAGGGGGATCCAGGGGGTGCGGCGCGGCAGGACCTCTGGGGCGGGCCGGACCGCTAGTGAAGCGTACCCGGACGCTCCTCGTTGTCCAAGCCCTCTCTGGCCGGCCCCGGAAGCACGAGGGGCCCGTTCAGGTGGAACCGGGGGACCTCCACCTTGAACTGGTGGCCGTCAGGGCGCGCGAAGGTGTAGTACCCCTCCATGTACCCCGCCGGCGACTGGAGAACGCAGTAGCTCCGGTACTCGTGGGACTCGCCGGGAGCCAGGAACGGCTGCTCCCCCACGACTCCCTCCCCGTCCACCATCTCGTCGCCCCGGGCGAAGTCGTGAATCAGCCAGTGTCGGAAGAGCAGCTGCGCCGCCTCCGCGCCCTCGTTGGACATGTTCACGCGATACGAGAACACGAACGTCCCCTCTGACGGAGCGGAATCCGCCAGAGAGTACTTCGGCTGCACCCAGATTCGGATGCCCTCGGTCGCTTTCTCGTATCTCATGGCTCGTGATACACGGCACGTTCCCCAAAGTCACAGGCGCGGGAGTGGGCGTGACCCGAGACGCCTCTTCCGCACCCTTGAAACGACGAGGCGCGGTGGCGCGTGACGCAGAAGGGGCGGGAAGGGCTCCCGCCCGGCTCAGCTGGCGTCGAAGACGATGGTGTGGGTGTTCCCGATGCTCCACACGATCGTGCCGCCGAGCACTTCGACGATCGCGTTGTTCAGCGGCGCGTCGGGTACCGTGATCGACATGCCGACCATGCGGCTCACGTTCGGGTTTCCGGGCAAGCCCGAGGGAAGCGTCTGGTTCTCGAAGTCCAGCTCGTACCCGTCGCCCTGGAAGGAGAAGCCGTCGACGATGAAGGACGTCAGTTCGGGCGGTACGACACCGCTCCCGACCTCGGCCGGCCACGCGCTCTGATCCGCGTTGTAGTCGAGCGTCGCCTGCCGGACCACCTGGATGTCCCCGAACACCGCCGTCGCGCGCGCCCGGAAGGTGACGTTCCGCATGTTCGGGATGGCGAGGCCCGCCAGGATGCCGACGATCGAGACCGCCACGAGGAGCTCGACCAGAGAGAAGCCCCCCCGCTTCGTGTCCATCCGCTGCATGTCTCTCATCCTCCGATCCTTGCGGACAATCCAGCCGCGTTGGACGCGCCCCACTCAGCGAGGCTCTGCTGGGCGGAGTTGAACGAAACGGGCTCCCCACCGACATCGGCGTACAGCACGTAACTGGTACCCTGAGGGGTGTAGTCGAGTCCCAGGTCGGGATTGATCCCCGCCTCGACCAGGTCCCGGGGCAGCCGGCCGTTGTCGATCCGGAACTGCTCGATTCTCTGGGCTTGCATGTAGATCCCGAAGCGGGTGTTCTCGACCTGTTGCTCGATCGGCGGGGGCGCGATCTGGTTGAGCACGATCCAATCGGGTGACCAGATCAGTAGATATGCAGCGAAGACGCCAAGGTTGATTCCCAGCGGAAGAAGCCACTTGGGCTGCTTCTTGGGACCCACCTTCTTCTTGGCCGCCGTATCACGCTCCTGGGCGTGCTTGATGACGGCCGCGACCGCCTCGGCGGCCTCCTGGCCGCTCGGTGCGTCCTTCGCGTGAAATGGCTTGACTTCGTTGTTTTCGCTCATGCCTTCGAAGGGTTGGACACCCTCTCGGGCGCCGACCGAAGGCGCCGACAGCGTACGGCTCGGCGCTTTGGCGACAAGCCGTCATGGTAATGACGTCTCAACAGGGAAGATAGGGTTACCCGACGGAAACGGTCGACGTCAACCTCGGCCCACGGTAGCTTCGGGCCATGAGCGCCGGCTCCCTCTCCCGGTCCGTCGAGGACTACCTCAAGGCCATCTATGCGCTGTGTGAATCGGGCGACCCTGCTTCGACCAGCGCGATTGCGGTAACGCTGGAGATCCAGCCTGCGTCCGTGACGGGGATGGTGAAGCGTTTGGCCGAGTCCGGGCTCCTCGAGCACGTGCCCTACAGGGGAGTCAGGCTCACGAGGCGAGGAGAGCGTGAGGCTCTGCGCGTGGTGCGCCGGCACCGCATCTTGGAGACCTACCTTTGCGAGCGCCTGGACTACTCGTGGGACGACGTGCACGGGGAGGCCGAACGCCTCGAACACGCGGCTTCGGACGCGCTCATCGAGAAGATGGCCGCGGCGCTGGAGTTTCCGCGGCACGACCCTCACGGTGCGCCGATTCCGACTCGGGGCGGCGACATCGAGTCCACGGACCCCGCGACCTTGGCCGATGCGCAACCGGGAGATCGCCTGCGCATACGAGCGGTCAAGGACGAGCACTCTGCGGACCTGCGCTCGATGGCCGCCGAGGGCCTCGTGCCCGGTGCCAGGGTGTTGGTGACCGAGAGCCAACCGGTCGAGGGCGCGGTCGAGATCAGCCTTTCCGGAGAGGACGACGAGTCCCGTTCAGTCCAGGACGACCTCGCCCGTCAGATTTACGTGGTGCCGGACGAGCGTTGACCGGAGGTCTCATGGCCCGACGCACGGTGGTGCGACGGACGGGTCGGACGTGCTGTATACGGTGAAGCTGCGAGTCACCGCAGAGCCGAAGACCCCGGCCCCGTCACCAATCAGGCTTCCCACGCGCACCGCGCCGGACGGATTGAAGTTCCCGCCCCTGACCCAGTTCGTGTAGTTCCGGTCCACCGCGGTAATCGCCACCTCGGCCTCCGCGTCCTCCGGCAGGCCCCGCTGCAACCGCACTGCGAGGTCCTGGGCGAGATCGAACCGGTCGAAGATGCCGAGCTCGTTGGGAAACGACACCGTGGTATCCGACTCTGAGATCGAAAGCCCCAACAGATCGACCGTATCGGGTGCCTCGATCCCTTCCGAAGCGAGGGCGGCGGGAAGCCCCAGGATGATCGCCTCACTCAGGTACGCCCAGGCGCTGTCGGAGCGCGTCCAAACCAGCGGCAACCTGGTGTTCGGCGGCAGTCTACATGCGATCGAGATGCCGTCGACATCGAACTGACCGGGGATTCGGGTCTCACCCGAGAGGCTGCGCCCGTCGGCGAGCACGATCTCCAGCGTCAGGCGCTCGCCTCCCTCGTACCCGCGCGCCGTGATCGCGTCCGCGGCGAAGCACGAGCCGGTGCTGCCCTCCGGACGCACCGCCGCGCAGGCGTCGATCGCGGTCAGGCCCATGCTGGCCGCGACGCCGGCGCCATCCGTCACGGTCACCAGTGCATCGTCGTACGTCTGTGTGCTCGGGGCGGAACCCGGCGCAGTGCCGTGAATGAAGGCGCGCAATCGATTCTCGGGTGGGGTCTCGCCCACCGTCACGTAGACCTCCGCCACGAAGACCTCGGCGAAGTCGACGAGCTGGACCTCTGTGAGGTCGCAGGCGACCGCGCTGAGGAGTAGGAGGCCCAGGGGCCACACGTGCCTCGGCATCAGAAGGTCACCTCGAGCCCCACCGTGGGCAGGAAAGGGAACATCGACACGCCGGTGCGTATGGGCGGCGTCGAGTCATACTCGTAGAAGTAGAAGAGCGGATTGCGTTGGTTGTAGACGTTCAGGAGACTGATGTAGGGGGTGATGGTCCCCCAACCCTTCACCGACGTCCGCCGCAGGCTGAGATCGAGCCGGTGGTAGATGGGATAGCGCGCCGCGTTCCGGTCCCCCAACAGCACCGCGTACGAGCTTGGGCCGCTGTCGTCGTCCCCGGCCCACTCCATCGCTTCGCTTCCCACGAAACGGGGCGAGTAGTACGCAAAGGACCCGGTCGCCCGCGTGTAGGGGATGCCCGTGCCGAAATTCCAGCGCAGGCCGGCATCCCATCCCCAGATGAACGGGAACTGGAGCACGATGTCGAGATCGGCGCGCCGATCGAAGATCGGCGGGTACGTAACCTCTGGACGGCCCGGAACGAGCGGATCGGGGAAGGTGCGCTCGGTCTTGAGCAAGGAAAGCGCCGCCCACCCCGTGAGGGTCCCCGTGTCCTTCCGCAGCAGGAAGTCCATCCCGTACGAGAGGCCGTCACCCCGGAGCAGATCGTCCTGCGGATCGTTGGTGTCCTCGGCCGCGTTGATCGTCACGACGCCGTCGAACGTCCGGACGTAGCCCTCGACCGACCAGAACCAGTCGATGTCACGGAAGCCCTCGATGCCGAGCTGGAGCTGATCCGAGATCACATGGGGAGCCTGGTCGCCCGCGAGCACCCAGATGTCGAGACCGAGCGGTAGCTCCTCGTCCCTGATGGAGTGCATGAACTGCGTGTATCTGCCCGCCGCCAGCTTGATGGCGACGTCGCCATCGGCGAAGAAGCGCTTCACCGCGAGGCGAGGCGAAACCTCAGCGACCGCGTCCCCCGGCTCTGGCGTCCAGCCATCGAAGCGCACGCCGGCCTCCACCAGCCACGCGTCGGGCCGCGACCAGCGCGTCTGAGCGTACAGACCCCAGAGGTTGCCCGTCCCGTTTCCGTTACCGAACTCGGTGCCACCGGTCGCAAAACGGTTTCGGTACGACAAGCGTTCGAAGCTGGCGCCCAACTGCACCGACAGCTGAGCGAGGGGCCGGGTGTCGAGATCTGCGCGGAGCTGCCCCTGCTGAATGCGGCTGGTGAACTCCGTGTCATCGAAGTCGGGAAACGAGAGGCCGGTGCCGTAGCGACTGAAGTTGGCGCGCAGGTCGAGCGAGCCTCCGCCCGGTCGGGGCCGCGTCCAACGGAGGCCCACCAGGTCGTTTCCCCAATCCCAGTCGAGCCGGAGAGGGAAGTCCTCGTCGTTCACATTCGATAGCGCCAGCACGTCCCGCCCGGAGTACGCCGTGAGCGAGATGCGGTCTCCCGATGGGCTCCACCCTTCCACCAACGTCTGGAAGTCCGTGAGGTGGTAGGGGAAGTCGAACCAAGGCTTGGCGACCACGTCGAAGTAGGAGCGCCGCGCCGAAAAGCGGTACCGTATGCTCGACTGCCCCAGGGCCCGGGACAGTCCTCCCGGTAGGAGCCCACCAGCGGTGGCTCGACTGGCGAGCAGGGAGACCCCCCCGTCTACGCCGAACGGACGATCGCCGGCACTGGATTCGACCTCGAGGACCGACGACACCCTGCCGCCGTGCTCTGCCGCGAAGCCACCCGACTGGAGCTCTACGCGGTCGATCATGTCGACGTTGAAGACCGAGAAGAGCCCACCCAGGTGGAACGGGCTGAACACGGGCACCCCGTCCAACAGGATGAGATTCTGATCCTGCGAGCCGCCGCGCACGTGAAACGAGGCCGAGAAGTCGGACGTGGACACGACACCGGGGAGTACCTCGACGGCGCGGATCGGGTCGGCTTCGGCGACGCCCGGCACCGCTCGCAGCTCGTTCGCGTCGAGCTCGCGCACCGTGGCGCCACCGACCTCCTGGAAGCGGATGCGCTCGCGGCTGGCCGCCGCGCTCACCGAGATGCCCTGGAGCTCCACGGCGGCGCGCGCCACGGTGACGTCCATGTCCAACGCGCCCTCTGCCGGCACGACCACGGTTTCCGTGTACTCCCCGTACCCGATCCCGATCACACGAAAGACGTACGACCCGGCGGCCACCGGCTGGAGCCGAAAGGACCCCAGACGGTCGGTGTTCGCCCCGGTCACCAGAGCCGAGTCCCGCTCCAGCGTGACGATGACGCCCACGACGGCGGCACCTTCGTCGTCATGGACGCGCCCCTGTACGGTCCCCTGCTGCGCCTGGAGAGGAGATGCCGCCAAGACCGCGAGCAGCAGCCCGCACGGGGGCATGGCCACCCTGCACGTCGGGCGGCTTCGGCCGAAATGTCGCTTCAACAGCCCGCCCTCCTCCGATCCGGGACGCTCACTCTACATCACCCGGTGCAAAACGTTCACACGGCTGCGCCGGCCCGGCTCGCTCAGTCGAACCAGCGCGTGAGCCGGTCGAGAGCGTCGAGTAGATCCGGCCTCAAGTCGAGCACCGGTCGGAGGGGGTCCTCGCCGAGGCGCTTCATCCTGCGAGGGACGCTCTCGATGGTGTGCTGCTCGATCCGGAGTCGTTTGGTCACTTCCTTCCACTCGAGTGGCGCCGAGACCGGAGCCGCCGACCGGGGGCGCACGGTGAACGGGGCCGCGAGAAGTCGGCCGTGGCCGTTCTGCACGAAGTCGATATAGACCTTCCCGTCACGCCGATCCGGGTTGCGCGTCAGCGTCGCGACGTCCGGCAGCTCCGCCACCGCGACGCGCGCGAGCAGTTGGCCGAGCGTACGGGACTGCTCGTAGGTGAGCTGCCGACCCAGAGGCACAAGGACGTGGATGCCCGAGGAGCCGCTGGTCTTGGCGAACGACGGCAAGCCGATCTCGTCGCAGATGTCGTGGAGCCCGCGCGCGATCTCTACCACGTCGGTGAACGGCGCGTCCTTCGGGTCCAGGTCCAGGATGCACCAGTCCGGGCTCGACAAGGTCTCGATTCGGCTCGACCAGACATGGAGCGGAATCGTGCCCAGGTTGATGACGTAGAGCAGCGACTCGACGTCTTCGGCCACGAAGTACGAGAGCTCGCGCTCGGAGCCCTCGCTCCACAGCGTTACGCGCTTGAACCAGTCCGGCGCGTAGGGTGGCGCGTCCTTCTGGAAGAACGACTTTCCGTCGATGCCGTCAGGGTACCGCGTCATGACCAGAGGGCGGTCCTCGAGGTACGGCAGCATCCACTCGGAGATCTGCCGGTGGTACTCGATGAGATCTCCCTTCGTGTATCCCTCCTCGGGCCAGAAGACCTTGTCGAGGTTCGTGAACGGGACCGCCTTCTCCTCGACCACCTCGATGGGCTCCGGCTCGTCCGGTTCATCATCGGGCGTGGCCTCCAGAAGACACTCCTCCGGTGGCTTGTCGTCTCGGAAGCGTGAGAACGAAGGCTGCCGCAGCAGGCCGTGGTCCGTGAGCTCCTTGTACTTCACCTCGGCTACGAGCTCGGGCGAGGTCCAGTGGTGCCCCTTCCCTTTGGGAATCTCGCCGCCGGTACAGGGGCAGTCGTCGACCTCCATGGCCTCGAGCGCCTCCAGGACCTCGTCGAGCTGAGCATCCGTGAAGCCGCTGCCCACGCTCCCCAGGTAGACGAGGTCGTCTCCGTCGTGCTGCGCCACGTGCAGCGAGCCGAATCCTCCCCTCGAGCCCTTCGGCTCGGTCCAACCGACCACGACGAAGTCGCCCGTCTGGACCGTGCGGACCTTCACCCAGCCCTTCGAGCGCCCTCCGCGATAGGTCGAGTCCGCCTTCTTGCCGACGATTCCTTCGAGCCGCATCCGCTGGACGTGCTCGTACATCAGTTCGCCCGTCTCGGCGAGGTGATCGGTGAAACGGATGGGCCCGACGGAGGGGAGCACCTCTCGCAGCACCTCCTTCCGCTCCAGGAGCGGCAGCTTGCGGAGGTCGTGACCCTCGAGTCCGAGGATGTCGAAAGCGTGATAGACGGCGGGCAGCTCCACGCTACTGCGCAGCGCATCGTCCCGGTTGAGGATGCGCCCGCGCCGCTGAAGCCGGGAGAAGGATGGCTTGCCCTCCGCGTCGTTCACGACGACCTCCCCGTCGAGGATCAGCCCCTCGTACGGCAAGCCCCGCACCGCTCGGGCGATCTCCGGGAACGTCGCGGTCAGGTCGTGGCCCGCACGGGAACGCAGGTACGCCTCGCCGTCCGAGCGCTCCGCGAGCAAGCGATACCCGTCGAGCTTGAGCTCGAAGATCCATCCCTCGCGACTGAACGGCTTCTCGGCGGACGAAGCGAGCATCAGGCTCACGTCCTTCGCCCGTAGCGTGCCCTTCTTTGCTCCCCGCTCCTCGAGGGACTCGGCCAACTCGTCCGCGAGCTCGTCGGCCCTCGGGAAGTCGTCGACGGTGAGGCCGGAGTAGATCGAGTCGTCCGGGTAGTCCTCCGTCGAGGACTCGGGATCCATATATGCGTCTCGCTCCTTGATGAGGAGCCATGAACTCTCGGACTGCTTGGTCTTCACCAAGGTCCAGTTGCCGTGGAGCTTGTGGCCCCTCAGCTCGAACAGGAGCTTGCCCTTCTCCAGCCCCTCGTGGGCGTCTTCGATGGGCACCCAGGTCCCCCGGTCCCAGACGATCATGGCTCCGGCGCCGTACTCCCCCTCGGGAATCACGCCCTCGAACTCGGCGTACTCGAGGGGGTGATCCTCGGTCTGCATCGCGAGACGCTTGTCCGCCTGGTTGGGGGACGGACCCTTGGGCACGGCCCAGGAGAGCAGCACCCCGTCGAGCTCCAACCGCAGGTCCCAGTGGAGGCTACGCGCCGCGTGCTTCTGCACCACGAAGATGCTCCCCCCGGCGACCACCCGGCCTCCGAACGGCTCCGGCGTGCGCGACGCCTTCCGCTTCTCGCGGTAGGTAGCGAGACGTTCGTCGCGGGTGGGGGTCATGGGGCGGGCTGTGCCGGATGTGGGGCCATGAACAGAAGGTACAGACGGCCAGCGCATGTAGCAGGCGGCGTATCCCCCGCTACTTTCGCACGACAACCACAGTCACACGAGCAAACGAGCCATGCCCAGACTCGAAGCAGGTGGCGCGCCCGGATCGCGCAGGGCCGCCACATACCGCATCATCTTCCACACGGACACGGGATGGGCGCGGACGTTCGACGTCGCGCTGATCGTAGCCATCATCACGAGCGTCGCGGTCGTCATGTTGGACTCGGTGGCCGCATTCCGCGCCGAGCACGGCGAGCCGCTGCGAGTGCTCGAGTGGGTGTTTACGGGGCTCTTCACGGTGGAGTACCTGCTGCGCCTCTGGAGCGTGCGATCGCCGAAGACCTACGCGCTCAGCTTCTTCGGCCTCATCGACCTGCTCTCGGTGATCCCGACCTACCTCAGCCTGCTCTTCCCCGGCGGTCAGTTCCTGGTGGTCATTCGGGTGCTGCGGGTCATGCGCGTCTTCCGCGTGCTGAAGCTTGCCCAATACGTCGGCGAAGCGAGCGTCCTCGGCAACGCCCTGCGCGCTGCCCGCTACAAGATCTCCGTATTCCTGGTCGCGGTCCTGACCATTGTCATCATCGTGGGTTCCATGATGTACCTCGTCGAGGGCGCGAACGCCGGCTTCACGAGCATCCCCATCGGGGTGTACTGGGCCATCGTGACGCTCACCACGGTCGGATACGGTGATATCGCACCGATCACACCCATCGGGCAGGCGCTGGCCTCCTTCGTGATGATCCTCGGGTACGGCATCATCGCCGTGCCCACGGGCATCGTCACCTCGGAGCTGACCGCGCAGGCCCGAGTGGGCACGCCGAGCACGCCGACACGCTCGTGCATGTCGTGTGGAACCCATGAGACGGACCCCGGGGCGATCTACTGCCGTCGGTGCGGCGTGGCGCTGGCATGACCGCGTCGTGCTTGCAACGCGCTCACGGGTGAACATACGTTTCCAGGACTATGGCTGCGCGCGCAATTGGAACGTCGACCATCGCCTTCGGGCTGGTCTCCCTCCCCGTCAAGATCTACTCGACGAGCGAGTCGTCCCGTAAGGTCTCCTTCAACATGATCTGGAAGGAGCGGGGCGTTCGTGTCCGTCAGCAGTACATCGACCCGGCGGACGGAGCCGTCGTCCCCAGGGACGAGATCGTGAAGGGGTACGAGTTCGCCAAGGATCAGTACGTGCTCTTCACGCCCGAGGAGCTCGAGGTCGTCGAGGCGCCCAAGTCCGACGAGATCGAGATCGTGAGCTTTGTCCCCGCCGACACGGTGGGACGCCTGTACTTCAACAAGGCGTACTACCTCGGTCCCGACAAAGGCGGCGCTCGCGCCTACCGACTTCTCGGGGCCGCGCTCCGCGAGACCGACCGGGTCGCCATCGCCAAGCACGCCACACGGGGCAAGCAGTACATCGTCATGATCCGGCCGCACGACGAGGGGCTCCTTATGGAGCAGCTCTACTACGCGGACGAGATCCGGCCTTTCGGCGAGGTGCCGCTCGAGGACGGTGAGGTAAACGAGGCAGAGCTACAGCTCGCCAAGCAGCTCATCGATCAGGCAGCGTCGGACGCGTTCGATCCGGCTCGGTTCAAGGATGAGGTCCGCGAGAAGACGCTCGAGCTCATCGAAGCGAAGATCGCCGGGCAGGAGATCACCGCTGCCCCGGCCGAGGAGTCGAAGACCAAGATCATCGACCTGATGGCCGCTCTGAAGGCGTCGATCGAAGAGGACGAGAAGGAGCGCAAGCCCGCGTCACGCGCTGGCAAGAAGAGCAAGAGTGCCGACAAGCCCAAGAAGAAGTCCACGCGCAAGAAAGCCGCGTCGGGCTGACCTCTCCGGCGCGGAGATGAAGGGCTTCTCCACCCGGGAAGTCGCCGAGGTTCTCGGCCTTCCGACCTCGCAGATCCTCTCCTGGGCCAGGAGCGGACTGCTCACGCCCGAGCGGGGACCCAAGGGCGCCTACTTCTTCTCGTTCCAAGACATCGTGTTGCTGCGTGCGGCCAGGGAGTTGCTCGACTCCGAGGTGCCGGCTCGGCGCGTCCGCGCGGCGCTCGAGTCGCTGCGCAAGCAGCTGCCCGTGGGCCGACCGCTGAGCGCGGTCCACATCTCCGCAGTGGGCGATCGCGTCCTGGTGAGAGACGAGGACACGGTGTGGGAGCCGGACTCGGGACAGCTCGCCATGGACTTCTCAGTCGCCGAGGTCGCGCAGCGCGTCGCGCCGCACGCGCGCCGCGTGCTGGCCGCGCAGGCCGGTGCGCCCGACATGTCAGCAGACGACTGGTACGACGCTGCCCTGGACCTGGAGGCGGTATCGTCCGAGAGCGCCACCGCCGCATATCGCGAAGCGCTGACGCTCGATCCGGAGCACGCCGACGCACACGTGAACCTCGGCCGGCTTCTCCACGAACAGGGCGCTCTCGCCGAGGCCGAAACGCACTACCGGAAGGCAGCCGCCGCGGACCACGAGTCGGGTCGGGCCCAGTACAACCTCGGGGTCGTCCTGGAGGATCAGGGGCGCTCGGCCGAAGCGATGGACGCCTACCGCGAGGCCCTGGCCGTGGATGGTGCGCTCGGCGCGGCGCACTTCAACCTGTCACGCCTGTACGAAGCCGCGGGAGACGAGGCGGCAGCCCTTAGCCATCTGGCGGCGTACAAGAGGCTGCTCGAAGGCGCGCGAGCGGAGGGCGCCTGAGCGAGCGGCGTACCGTGACCCCGTCGACTTCCCTAGATCTCCGACCTCACCCGCCTGGCCGCCATGACCTTGTCGGCCGGCCCCAGGTGGCCCAACCGCTTGAGCTGCGCTCCGAGCGCTCCCATGTGGTACCCCTCGTGCCAGGCGTAGAACACGACTTGGTCACGCAGGGTGCGCTCCTCGCGGACCCCCACCGCCGGACGCTCGAAGAACGCGTCGCTCTTCGACGTCAGGACCTGGGCGAAGTCCTCGGCGACACGGTCCCACGCCGAGGCGAGCTGTGCCACGGTAGGGTAGTCGCTGCCATCGGTGGCCTCCGCCTCGGCGAACTGGGCCTCCCAGGGATTCTCGCGCTCGGCCCCCAGCAACCCCATGACATGATGCCGGTAGTGGAGAAGGTGACCCACGATCCAGGCGATGGACGGGCCCTCGTCGACGCGAGCCCGCATGCGGGCGTCCTCGTCGGACAAGTCCTCCAGCACGAGCGGAACGAGATAGTCGGTCATGCCGAACGTGCCCATCAGGGTCTCGGCCGTACTCGGCATGCTAAGACCGTGCGCCCATCACCCGCTCAGTCCGCTGCCGCGGCGGCTCCGGTCCTCTCGAGCCCTGCCCAGCGTTTGACGATCGGTGCCAGCACCAGTGCGACGATCGCCGCCGCGGTTGTCGTGAGCGCGACGCTGCGGAACAGCGCCGAGGGCTCCATCGACTCGAGCCGCCCCCCGACCAGGCCCGCGAACAGGTTTCCGAGCGCGGCGCCCACGAACCAGATCCCCATCATCTGACCCACGCGGTTCCTCGGCGACAGCTTAGTGATCGCGGACAGGCCGATGGGCGAGATGCAGAGCTCACCCACCGTGAATAGGAAGTACGTCACGACCAACCACGCCGGTGAGACGAGCGTGTCGGTCGACGCGTTCGCGGCGCCCCAGGCGAGCACGAAGAAGCCGACCGCCAACCCGGTGAGGCCGAGCCCGGCCTTCATGGGAATCGACGGATCGGCGTTGCGTTGCTCGAGCCAGACCCAGAGCGAGCCGAACGCGGGTGCCATCAGGATGATCCAGATCGGATTCACCGACTGCAGCCACGACGCCGGCCACTCGCGCCCCATGAAGGTCCGGTCGGTCAGGTCACGGGCGAAGATGTTCATCGAGGTCCCAGCCTGCTCGAACCCCGACCAGAAGATCGCGATGAGGATGAAGAGCCAGAAGATGACGAACATCTTCTTGTTCTCTTCCGCAGTGTGGCCGCCGAAGGTCCACACGTACACGAAGTAGAGCGCGACGATAATGAGGACCGCGTAGCCCATGACGGTCGCGATCTGCGTAAGCGTGTACGGGAAGACGCCGACGGAGACCAGGTAGCCGAACGCGACGACCGCCGCGACGACGGCGAAGAACCCGCCGAAGAACTTCTTCGACTTCGAGGCCAACTGTTCCGGCGTGTCGTCCGTCTCGAGAAGCCCGATGTCTCCCAGATGGCTCATACCGGCCCGGTACTGGAGCAGCCCTATGACCATGCCGACGCCCGCGGCTCCGAAGCCCCAATGCCAGTTGTTACCCTCGCCCAGATAGCCCGTGATCATGGGCCCGAGGAACGCGCCGAGGTTGATGCCCATGTAGAAGACGGAGAAGCCCGCGTCCCGCCGCGCCCCGCCCTCGGGATACAGCTCGCCGACGACAGTGCTGATGTTCGGCTTCAAGAGCCCCGTACCGCAGGTGATGAAGACCATGCCCAGGAAGAAGGCGAACGTGCTGGGCACGGCCATGGTGAAGTGGCCCAGCGCGATGATCCACCCACCGACCCACACCGCCTTGCGCTGCCCCCACAGGTTGTCCGCGACCCAGCCACCAGGGAGGGTCAGGATGTATACCAGCGCCGTGTAGAGGCCGTAGATCGCACCCGCAGTGGCCACATCCAGCCCGAGGCCGGGGTTCGCCCCGATCGTCTCGGTTGTCATGTAGAGCGTGAGCAGCGCCCTCATGCCGTAGTACGAGAAGCGCTCCCACATCTCCGTGAAGAAGAGCGTGGCGAGGCCACGCGGGTGACCGAAGAAGGTCCCCCCGGTGGGTTGGCTGGTCTCGGATTGGGCGGTGGTCGTCACGGTCGGATCGGCCTCCTGTCAGACGTCGCGCACCTCGTGGAGATACGGGCCCTCACGACCCGTATGTCGGGTATTACGGCCCCCCGCGCAAGTCGATGACGGGCCGCCGGCAAGCGTGGTTTGGCCTACTGTCCGCTGGTCTCCCACGCGTAGTCGAGCTGTTGGAGCCGAGCGGGCGATCCCTCGAAGAGCCCCTCGGGATACGTGCGATATCGGGCCAGGTCGCGGTAGATCCGGTCGGCTTCGTAGAGGTTCGAGCCGAGGCCAGCCAGGTACTGGAGCCGGAGGTTCCGGTCCCGGTTGATTTGCGCGTCCTCCAGCCACGGGTCGAGCTCGGGCCTCTTGGCCGCGAAGGTCGCCATCAACTGGGCGGCGGAGTAGAAGCCGACCTCGGCCAGCGAGCGCACCACCGGGTCGAACTCCGGTCGCTCGAGCTTCTCGTCGATGGCATCCAGGTCGATGGGGCCCGGGCTCTGCTGCGCCAGCAGGACCACGTCGTAGCCCCGACCGTACGCGAGGTTCGCGAACACCATCCCGTCGGGGAACACCTCGAGGAACGTGGCGACCTCGCTCTTCACCGCGTCGAGCGTGCTCTCGTAGAGCTGCACGAAGACGGTGACGACTCCGCCGGGGTTGAGATGCTCCTGCACCTCCTCCCAGAACTCGACCGTGTAGAGCGTCGCCGCGCCCTTAACCCACGGATCGAACGGATCGGAGGTGATCGCGTCGAACTTCCGGTCGGTGGTGAGGAGGTAGTGGCGCGCGTCGTCGATGACGACCTGGGTCTTGGGGTTGTCGACGACGTCGAAGTTGTGCTCGCCGAACTCGCGCGAGACCACCTCGGGCACGAGTGGCTCGATCTCGACGATGGTGAGGGAGTCCACAGTGGGGTCGATGCTCACCGCCCCGGCGGTCACGCCCGCGCCGCACCCGATCACCATCACCGACCGTGCCTGCGCAGGAAGGAGGGTCGTGAGGTGGCCGAGCATCCTCTGCAGTCTCATGTCCTGCGGCTCACTCGAGGCTTGCACCTTACCCGCATTGTGGTAGTTGCGGTCGCCGTTGGCGAGCTCCGAGACCGCCATCGACGAATTCATGCCTTCGCCGACGTAGACGAAGTCGATGTAGTCGGCCCCCTGGTACGTCGGTGCGTAGCGGCCGTATCCGACGAGCAGAGCGGGCACACGCGGTATCGTGCTGCCGAACAACGCCGCTGCCAGCACCACCACCAGGACGCGGGCGACGCTCCGGCCCCCGAGGGCGATCCGTCCCTGTTCGCGATCCCACGTGACGGCGAGCATGAGGAGCGCCGATACGGCCGCGAGGGCGATCATGACCCGCTGTGTGGTCTGCGTCCCGACCCAGCCGATCAGGACGATGCTCGACAGAACTGCGCCGAAGATCGCGCCGACTGTATTCGCGGCGTATACGCGGCCAACGAGACGACCAGGGTCCTGACCCTTCTCGGCGACCGCGGCGAGCGCGAGCGGAAAGCTCGCCCCCCAAAGCGCGGCGGCGGGAAACGCGATCAGCACCGCTCGGAAGAAGTCGAACTGGAAGTTGTACCACGGGTTGAACGCGATGGACGGGTTCACGGGCCACTTCGGCAGCGCATCGAGAAGGAGGTACGCTGCCCAAGCCAGACCGGCTACCACGAGGAGCTGCGCCCAGCCCAGGGCCCTTCGAGGATCTCTCGTGTGCCGGGCCATGAAGGACCCGACGCTGCTTCCCACACCGATGCCGAAGAGGAACGACGCGAGAATCAGCGAGAACGTGTACGTCGTCCCGCCGAAATTCAGTGACATGAGCCGCGTCCACACGACCTCGGCGCCGAGCGCAGTCGCGCCCGAGAGCCCAATTGCGACGAGAACCAGACCCGCTCCCGGCGCCATCCGAACCGGCTCGGCGCCGTCCGCGGCCTGGTCTGTTCGGTCATAGGCAACGAATCGGGACAGCACGTAGCCCGCGGCCGCGACCGCCAGGTTGAGGAGAACGGCCGCGTACGTGGCGACGGCCACGTCGTGCACACGCAGCAGGTAGAAGCCGGCGGCCAGGCAGCCGAGGACGGCCCCGAAGGTGTTGCCCCCGTAGAAGAAGCCGAGCCAGGAAACGCCCTTCGGCGTGGTCTCCACCCAACGCGAGATGGCGGGTAGCGTGGCCCCCATCATGATGGTGGGCGGCAGGAGAAACAGCGCGCAGAAGACCGCTCGCACCACGATGCCGCTCATGCCCGGCCCACCGATGGACGTATAGAGTCCGCCCACGTAGGGAAGCAGCCAGAGCACCAGGAGCCCGAAGAGCCCGATCCCCGCCTCGAGCACCGCGTACACCACGAGCGGGTGGCGGGCCGACGAGACGTACCGGGAAAGGCCGAGGCTCCCGATGCACATCCCCCCCATGAACGTCGCCAGCAGCACACCGAGCGAGATGGCCGAGGAGCCGACGATCAGCGAGAGCAGCTGGAACCAGACGATCTCGTATATGAGCGCAGCACAGCCGCTGGCCACGAACAGCAGGACGAGCCCCGGCAGGTACCGATCGGCGGGGGAGGCTGCCGTCGGAGTCGGCGTCGCTGCGGTGGTCATGGGCACCTTTCGGGGTGTCGGGGCGGAACGCGGCACAAAGCGGGGCGGCGTCCCGTAAGGGTGTGGGTGGACATCCCGCCAAGAGTCGCCTTCAATTGAGCGCGCCCCCCTACGCTACGCGAGAGGTCCGATGAGTGACGTCATCGAGTATCTGATGGCCAACCCGATCTTCCTCGCGCCCATCCTCTTGATGGTCGCGATGACGCTTTACGCGGCCATCAAGAAGCTGCTGAAGATGGCTGCGATCGTGGTGATCGCCGGCAGTCTCTACCTCCTGATGGTCGAGTACTTCGGGGGCGGGCTGTCCTGACTTCGCCTAGGGCCATCAAGAGACCCGCGAGGTCAGGGAAACGCTGCCGACGAGCTCCCGCCCGTACTGCCTAGAAGGGCAGCACCCGGGTGATGTTGAAGCCGAGGCGCAGCTCGTCCGGCTCGAAGGCGACCGGTGCTCCCGCGAGGAACTGCGTCGGGTTGATCCGGGACTGGTTCGTCACCAGGAGCTTGAAGAAGTGCCCCCTCGTCTCGGCCTCGAACCCGAAGGTTCCAGCATCGCGACCGATGTCGGTGCGCTCCTCGGCGATCAACCACTCGCCGAACAGGCTCAAGGAGTCGGTCATGTAGAGCTGGCCCGCGAGCCCCAGCGACCACCCGTTCTCGGTATCGAAGTCGAGAATGCGCGGGTTACGCAGGTACGTCGGCACCACCGCGAGCGCGAGCTTGCCACCCACCATCGTGTTGAGAATCAGCTGCCCGTAGGCCTGCGCCTCGTTGTCCTCGCCGCCGTTCGTCGGCACCTCGAAGACCTCGGTGTTCCACGCGACACCGCCCTTGACCGCGACTTCGACCGGTAGCCCACCGAGGCTACCCTCGAAGAGCCCCAACGCGGCGTTGAGCTCGAGGTTGTCTTGGAAGTTGGTCCGGAGGACGCCGACGGTCAGGGCGTCCGTCACGGAGTACGACAACCCGAGTCGTATGGCCGCCGGTCCATCCACGCCCCAGAGTGCCTGGCTACCCTGCGACACCGGGGTGTCGAAGCGGTGCGAGATCTCGAACAGCCACGTGCCGGACAGCATCGTCTCGGCCGTGGGCAGGTTCGCGACCTGGACCGAGTGAAAGACCTCCTGGGCGCTCGCTCGGGCCGGCGCAGCGACGAGCATCGCTACGCCGACCCAAAGGAGGGTGCGGGTCATGGTCCTACTGGACCCGAACGGTTCCGGTCATGCCGGAGTGCAACGTGCACTGGTACGTGTAGTCGCCGGTCGCAGACGGCATCGTCGACGTATGGGCGCCGCTGCTCTGATTGGGGATGTCCGTGATCGTAGCATCGGCGAAGGTCACGTTGTGCGTGAACGCGCCGGTCGCCCAGGTCCACGTCACCGTGGCGCCCGGTGATACCTGAATGAACTCCGGAGTGAACTGGTTGTTGCTGACCGCCACGTTGGTCGTCACGGTGGGGGTCCCACCGCCGCCACCGCCGCCGCCGCCGCCGCCGGGATCGGTGGGGCTGTCGTCGCCACACGCGGTGACCGCGGCAAAGAGAAACGCCGCCATCACGGTGGTCCTGCGGCTCACATTGGATCGTCTCATCTCGTCCCCCCGTTCGACTGTGGATTGGCCTTTCGATGTTCGGTGAACATCTCAAGCTTGAGTCAAATCATATGACGATCGAACCGGCTCGGCCAACACACCTGGGGCCGTCGGCGGCTCTTGGTCATGGCGCGGCGCCTCCGGTCACGACGAAGCGGTAGCACCACGTCTCACCCTCGAGCAGGATCTCGCCGTCCGCCTCGCGCACGACCTTCATACGTAGGTGGCAGACCGGCTTGGACTCGTGGACCGAGAGAACCTCGGCGGACCCGGTGATCGTGTCACCAATGTAGGTCGGGGCCGAGAACTTCCAGTCCTGGCTCAGGAAAACGGTGCCCGGACCTGGCATGTCCATGGCGACGAGCGCGTGCAACAGGCCGGTCGTCAGTCCCCCCTGCGCCACGAGGCGTCCGAAGCGGGTCTTCGCCGCGAACTCCTCGTCGAAATGGAGCGGGTTGTAGTCGCCCGTCATGTCCGCGTACGCGCGGACGTGTCCGGCGCTGACCGTCATGGTGCGAGAAGCGGTCTGGCCGACCTTCAGGTCCAGCGTCATTCGTCGTCACCCTCCTTCGTGTGATTTCTCCTACGCCGGCTTGCCGCGCCGGCGGCGAACTCGGCATCTTCGCGGTCCCGAAAGCCGAGCACCAGCGCCTTGGGCGCGATAACAGCGGTGACGTGACATGGAATGCCTGGAGTCCTTCAATCCCGCCAACGGAGAAGTCGTCGGAGAGGTTCCTCTCACGCCCGTGGAGGACATCCCCGCCATCGTGGACCGTGCGCGGTCCGCGCAGCCCGCCTGGGCGGACCTGGGCCTGGAGGGACGCGGAGAGCTGCTGAAGCAGACGCTCCCCATCTTCGCAGAGCGCGTGGAGCAACACGCCGCACTGATCACCGCGGAGATGGGCAAGCCCACCAAGGAGAGCATCGGAGAGGCGAAGTCACTCGGCTGGGGTCTGGACCGGGAGCTCGACGAGATCGTCGGAGCCCTCAGTCCCGAGTTCGTAGAGGACAAGCGTGCTCGAAGCACGATCTACCACGATCCGCTCGGCGTCGTCGGCGCCATCACGCCGTGGAACTTCCCGATGTCGATGCCGAGCTGGATGCTGATCCCGTCCCTGGCGGCCGGAAACACGGTGGTCTTCAAGCCGTCGGAAGAGACTCCGCTGTGCGGCCAGGCGTACGCGGACGTGCTCAACGAGGTCCTCCCCGAAGACGTGCTGATCGTCGTGCACGGCGCGGACGACCAGGGCAAGGCGATCGTGAAGTCCGACGTCGACATGATCGCGTTCACGGGCTCGCGGGAGGCGGGCAAGCACATCATGCGCGAAGCCAGCTCGTCGCTGAAGCGCCTGGTCCTCGAGCTCGGCGGCAAGGACCCCATGATCGTGCTCGACGACGCCGACATCGAGAAGGCGGCGAAGTTCGCCGCGGTCAACTCGTTCCGGAACTGCGGACAGGTGTGCGTCTCTACGGAGCGCATCTTCGTCATGGAGGAGATCGCCGATGAGTTCGAGAAGGCACTCTCGGGTATCGCTGCGGCGATGACCGTGGGAGATGGCGCGGAGGGTGCCGACGTCGGGCCGATGGTGAACGCGCGCCAGCGCGACCACGTGCTCGCGCAGCTCGACGCGGCGGTGGCGGCCGGCGCCACCGTCGCCGCCGGCGGCACGGGGCACCACGACAACTTCGTCACGCCGACGGTCCTCGTGGGCGTGACCGACGACATGGACATCGCCGCAAGCGAGACCTTCGGACCCGTCGCGTGCGTGACCCGCGTGAAGTCGGCGGACGAGGCGGTCGAGCGGGCGAACCACACCCGCTTCGGACTCGGCGCGGTCGTCTTCGGCGGCGACGAACGGCGGACGGAGGCCGTGGCGCGAAAGCTCACGGCCGGAATGATCGGCGTGAACCGTCCCATCACGGGCGCTACCGGCACGCCCTGGGTGGGCGCCCGGGAAAGCGGCTTCGGCTTCCACAAGTCGAAGGACGGCCACCGGCAGTTCACCCAGACGCGCGTGGTGACACGACCCGTCTAGGCAAGCTTGAGCTCCCTAGGGCGTCCTCAGTGGCTCGAGGAAGTCCAGGATCTCATCGAAGAGCGCGTCGGTGGTCTCAGGCGACATGATCTCGCCGGCGATGACGTGCTCTTCCGGGTCCGTAGAGCCCGTGACGACGTGCATCTCCAACCGCCCGGCCACCAGGCGCGGCAGCTGCTCCTCGGTGGCCTCGGGCGACACCACCTCGTCGCCGCGCGAGTAGAACACGAGCGTGGGTGGCTCGAGGCTTCCGTCCGGGAGCGAGCGCACGTGGTCGACCAGGGCCATCATCGGGAGCACGGCACGCGTGGGGTAGCACGTCGTCCAATGGCGTTCCTGTGCGGGGCTCTTCGGCTCGAAGCAGCGCTCCGGGCCCACCACCAGTCGGGCGATGAGTCCTCCCCAGGGCCAGAGCAGGACCGGTGCAGCGGGGTCCTGGATGCCCAGGTTGGGAGAGATGAGCACGAGCGCAGCGACCCTGCCGGCCGCCTCCTGACGCGAAGCCGCCCAGAGCGCCAGGGTGCCGCCGGTGGAGGTGCCGATGAGCACGACCCGTTCGCCGATGTATCCCCCGATCGCCACGGCCTCTGCGGTGTCGTCGAGCCACGCCTCGGCGTCGACCTCGCCCATGGCGTCGCCGTCCCTGCCGTGTCCCCTCAGGCGGGAGAAGTACACGTTGGCGCCCAGCCCTCGGGCGAGGTCGCTCACCAACGGCTCGACCTCGTGACGATCCGCTGAGAAGCCGTGCAGGTACACGACCGAAATCGGCGTGACCGCCGGCGCGGAAGGGTCGACCCACGCGATCGAGCGGGCATCTCCTGGCCTCAGGTCGGGCACCTGCGACTCGCTGCTGGCCAAGTACGCGTCGAGGTCCGCCGGAAGCGACGGCTCGATCCAGCGGTCGTCCAGGTGGGCCCTCGGGCCCAACAAGAACACCACCAGTAACCCGACGGCCACCCCTCCCCCGACGTACACCGCCCTGGCTCCCCTCGTCATTCGGTCTGGACCTCTCGGTGAGGAACGGTCGCCGCACCGTGTCGGTACGACCACGAAGCACTCGACGGCGGCCGCCCGGTGAACCTTCGGCCGCCCAACTCAGCAATCGACGGTAGTCGGCGGTCTTAGTAGCTGCAAACCGAGACATGATCTGGCGGCGTAGGCGCCTCCCAGCCAGGTTGTTTGCCGCGGTCGATCACCATTTTTCAGCAGACGGAGCACGACGATGCGACGATTTCCCCCGGCCTGGTACGGTGTACTCGCCCTGGCCGCTGCCCTTGTACTCCCGTCGGCGGCCCAAGCGCAGCACGGCGCCCCGAACGGTGAGTGGCGGACCTACGGTGGAGACGCGGGGCACACCAGGTACTCGGCGCTCGACCAGATCGACGCCACCAACGCCGGCGACCTCGAGATCGCCTGGCGCTGGACGGGCCGCAACTTCGGGCCGAACCCGTTCGCCGGAAGCCAGACCACGCCCTTGATGATCGACGGCAAGCTCTACGCAACGGTCGGAATGCGACGCGCCGTGGTGGCCCTGGATCCAGGCACCGGTGAGACGCTCTGGACCTGGACGATGGACGAGAGCGACAGGCTCGAGGTAGCGCCTCGTGTCAACTCTGGGCGCGGGGTGTCGTACTGGTCGGACGGCAACGGGGACGACCGCATCTACGTGATCACGCCGGGTTACCACCTTGCGGCGTTGGACGCCGAGACGGGCTACCCGGTGGAGGGCTTCGGCGATGGAGGCATCCTCGACCTGAATCGGAATCACCGCACGCGCGACGGCATCCCGCTCGTGGGCACGATCGGCGCCAGCTCGCCGGCTGCGATCGTCGGTGACGTGGTCGTCGTCGGCTCGGCTCACCACGTCGGCATGCGGCCGCCGTCCATGGTCAACACGCCCGGTGACGTGCGCGGCTTCGACGCGCGGACCGGCGAACTGCTATGGACCTTCCACACGATTCCCGAGCCCGGCGAGGCCGGACACGAGACGTGGCTCGAGGACTCTTGGACGTACACGGGCAACGCCGCGGTCTGGGCGCAGATCGCTTGGGACGAAGAGACGGGCATCGTCTACCTCCCCACGGAGGCCGCGACCGGCGACTACTACGGTGGTCATCGCCCTGGGAACAACCTGTACTCGACGAGCGTCGTGGCTCTCGACGCCTCGGACGGCGAGATGCTTTGGTACTTCCAGACCATCCATCACGACATCTGGGATTGGGACCACCCCACGCATCCGATCCTCGCCGACCTCAACATCGACGGCCGAGATCGGCAGATCGTCGCCCAGATCACGAAGCAGGGCTTCGTGTTCGTGTTCGACCGCATGACCGGCGAGCCCATCTGGCCCATCGAGGAGCGTCCTGTTCCCCAGGACGCGGCCCCGGGCGAGTGGACTTCGCCGACGCAGCCGTTCCCGACGAAGCCGGCACCGTTCACGCCGCAGGGCTTCAGCGAAGAGAACCTCATCGACTTCACGCCCGAGATCTACGCTCGGGCGGAGGAGATCGCGCGGCAGTATCGCTGGGGCCCGATCTACACTCCACCGTCGGTACGCGACGAAGAGAACGGGACCCTCGGCACGCTCACGCTACCGGCCTCGACCGGAGGCGCGAACTGGGAGGGCGGCGTTCTCGATCCCGAGACCGGGTACCTCTACATCCCGTCCGTGTCGGCCCCCTCGTTCCTCTCACTCGTACCGGGTGAGGACCGCTCCGACATGAATTACATCGCGGGCGGCGGCCGCGGGAACCTGGCCCCGGGCGTCTCCATCGTGAAGCCGCCGTGGGGGAGCATCACGGCGATCGACCTCACGACGGGCGACCACGCCTGGAGCGTGCCGAATGGCAACACGCCGGACTACGTCGCCGAGCGCCTCGGGATCGACCCGTCGCTGGTGCCGAACACCGGCAAGCAGGGGCGCGCGAACCTCATGGTGACCAGCACGTTGCTGTTCGCCGGTGAGAGCGTGGACGAGCCGTTCCGCGCCATCGACAAGGCGACGGGCGAGACCGTCGCGGAGCTCATGCTGCCGGGACCGACGTCCGGAAATCCCATGACGTACATGCACAACGGTCGGCAGTACATCGTCGTAGCCGTCAGCCCGCGGGGTGCGCCGTCGGAGCTGGTGGCCCTGAGGCTGCCCTAGGTAGCCCAGCGGCAACGAGACGGCCGAGGCCGCCGGGGGACAGTGAAGTCCCCGGCGGCCTCTTCGTATGCGCGGTGTCGGCGCACCTCAGGTATGGCACGACGCGGCGAGTCGCCCGAGATTGGGTCTGCCCCCCCAAAGGCGCACTACGGAGCACACATGCCAGGCAGGGAGAAGGCGCAGGGCAGAGAGCACGCGATCGGGCACCCGGCTGTGACCGACTCACAGACGGGACTCGCCAACAGCCTCCACTTCGACCTCGTGTATTCGTACCTGTTCGCGGGGGGCAACCGCGGGGTGAGCTTCTCGGTGATGCTGATCTCGGCGGGCGGCGAGCCCAGCGCGTCGGGCGTGAGGTCGCTCGGTGAGAAGATCGAACGTACCACACGCGATTCCGACCTCGTGGCCCACCTGGGGGGCGGGCGCTTCGTCGTGCTCCTGTTGGGGACCAACCTCCCAGGCGCCCGCGTGGCGGCGGACAGGTTGGAAACGGCGCTCTCGGGCGATGGCCGTGCCACCGCCAGTATCGGCCTCGCCGTCTACTCCACGGACATGAGTGAGCCGTCCGAGCTCCTGGAGTCGGCGGACAAGGCGCTCTCGGCGGCCGAGGCGGCAGGAGGCGGCATCGAGTTCGGGCGCTGAACCGGGCCGCTCCCCGGCACCCCTAGCGGTCGACCAGGCGAATCTGGTCGGGACGATTCGGAACGACGCACAAGAACTCGAACGGTTCACCACCTTCGTCGGCGTCGTAGCTGTGGGGCACGCCGCCCGGGATGAAGACGACGTCGCCGGCCTTCACGTGGTGCATGTCGTCCCCGATCCGTACCCGAGCACTGCCCCGTAGCACGTACTGCTCGTGCTCGACCTCGTTGGTGTGCATCGGCATGCCGCCACCCGGCTCCATGATGAAGCGCCTCATGGCGAAGTTGGGCCCCTCATCGGGTCCGATCAGTACCTGACGCTTGGTGGCGGTACCGGCCGCGACGTCTTCGGTGGGCAGGGAGTCGGCGTGTCGTACGGGCATCGGGCAATCTCCAGGTCCTTGGTGCTGATGCGACAAGATGGAGACGCCGGCGCATTCAGCGACAGGCCTGACCGACCACCGCCAGCAGCGACGAGGAAACGAACCGAAGCAAAAAGCGACCCGGTGGAGCCGAAGCTCCACCGGGTCCGAGACGAAGCACCTGTGACCCTCCCGCCAACAGGACGCTTCACCTTTGCTTGGGCCCGCCGACAGTCCCTGCCCTGAACTCCCGACGAACCCCTGGGCCGGCTCCGAGAGACGGAGGGAGTGCTGGACCCCGTCCTCAGGTGTCTGCGCGACCCATTACATCACAAGGCCAAGCTAGCTGGGGGCACGGGCCGCAACCGTCAGGCAAGGCACTGGCGCACGTGTGGGGGAATCCCCTACAAGACGCCTCACCGGAGGCGCGCGACGATCTACGCGCCGGGTGCGCCGGACCGATCAGGAGGGACGGCGGCGGACCGAGATACGCAGGGGAGGCGCAACGCCATAGTGGAAGTGCAGCCGGTTCTCGCCCTCGACGATGACGTTGGTCGTCTTCTGCTTCGTCTTCGGCCAGTCGTGGCCCTGCTCGTTGTCGACGACCAGGATCTCGCCTTCACCCAAGGCGCTGCGTAGCTCCTCGATCTGCGCTTGGAGCTTGTTCAGGAGGACCTCCTCGGTCTCGTCCTGGACATTCCCTTCCGCCTCTGCGACGAGCTCATGCGTGGCGAGGACCTCGTGCGTGGCATCGAAGTCGTCCGCCGGAATCGACTCCTCCCGGTTGCGACGGAAGGCGACCTCGTTTAGGGCCAACGAGTCGAAGTTGATGTCGACGCTCTGGTAGGCGGTTCCGTAGCGGCGGAAGATCATGGGTGCCTCGTGTGGTGCGCGTTCGTGGACTGGAAGCGGGCCTACGAGCCCGGGTTCAGGAGCGCGTCCAGCTCCTCAGGAGATAGCTCGCTCGCCGAGCGGGAGCCCATGCCGGTGGGCGATCTGGACTTCCGTCCTCGCGCGGCCGCAGCGCGGCTCTCGGTCTGTGGTGTGCCGGTGTAGTCGAACTGGGGCAGGTGCTGTCGATCGACCGAGCGTCCGAGTCGGTGCTCGAGGCTCTTCAGGGCGCCCAGGTCCGCAGCGGTCACGAAAGTCACGGCGGTGCCTTCTGCCCCGGCGCGACCGGTGCGTCCGATGCGGTGCACGTAGTCTTCCGGGTCCAGCGGCACATCGTAGTTGACCACGTGGCTGATGCCTTCGACGTCCAGGCCGCGCTGAGCGAGGTCGGTCGCGACCAGAACACGAACCTTGCCGGTCGCGAACCGCTCCAGCGCACGCGTCCGCTGCTTCATGTGCTTGTCGGAGTGCATGGCGTCGGCGGGAATCCCCTCACGCTGTAGGCGGGCCTCGAGGACATCCGCCGCGGCCTTCGTGCGCGTGAAGATCAGCACCTGATCCCAGCCCGGCTGCTGGATCAATTCCAACAACAGGTCGGGCTTCTTCTCGGGCTTCACCGAGTAGAAGAACTCCTCGATCCCCTCGGCAGTGGTGCCTGGCGGGGTCGCCTCGATCCACACGGCTTCTTTGGTGATCCGGAGTGCGAGGTCATGCACGCCATGTGGCATGGTCGCGCTGAAGAGCATCGTCTGACGCTCCCGCGGCATGTCCCGGATGCACTGCTCGATCTGCGGGCGGAACCCCATGTCGAGCATCCGGTCCGCCTCGTCCAGCACGAGATAACCCGCGCGGCTCAGGTCGACGCGCTTCGACTGGATGTGGTCGATGAATCGACCAGGAGTGGCAACGATCACCTCGAAGCCCGACGACAGCGCGTCGATCTGCGGTCCGTACCCTACGCCTCCGAAGATGGCCTGCACTCGAACCTTGGTGCCCTTCGCGAGCGCCTCGGTATCGTCGGCGACCTGCTGGGCGAGCTCCCTCGTCGGGCAGAGCACCAGGACCTGCAGTCCCTTCCCGGCCTCGAGCCGCTCCAGCGCGGGTATCATGAAGGCCGCCGTCTTGCCGGTCCCGGTCTGGGCGATGCCCACCACGTCCACCCCCTCCATACCGGCCGGGATCGCTTTCGCCTGGATCGGGGTGGGGACCGTCCAGCCGATGGCCTCGATCGCGGCGAGCCGCTCGGGCGAGATGCCGAGGTCTTTGAATCCGACTTGTTCCACAGGGCCTTCTTCGGGGGGGAATCCGTTGGCGCCGATCAGGTGCGGGCACCGAGCGAACAAGGTAACGGGCTTCCTTGCCAAGCGTGTAGGTGAGCTTCAACTTGGCCGCGTCCTCGCGGGGAGCCGACCATGCGGGTCCCCGGACAAGGCCCCCAGTAAGGATCCCACCCCACATGGTCGCCGAAGCCTCCGGCTCGTCCCGCACTCGCGTGCTCTTCGTGTGTCTGGGCAACATCTGCCGTTCCCCGCTCGCCGAAGGGGTCTTCGAGCACCTCGTCCGCGAGGCAGGACTCGCAGAGGAATTCGACATCGACTCGGCGGGCACCGGCTCGTGGCACGTGGGAGAGCCTCCCGACACGCGCGCATCGATGGTGGCACGTGAGCACGGGATCGAGCTCCAGAGCCGGGCCCGGCAGGTCACCGCGGAGGACCTGAGCGACTTCGACTACGTCGTGGCGATGGACCGCGAGAACCTACGCAGCCTCGAGCGGATGGCGGAAACGACGGACGCGACCGCCGAAATCACTCTGCTGCGGGCCTACGACCCAGACCCGGATGGAGACGAGGTGCCTGATCCGTACTACGGAGGCGTGAGCGGCTTCGAGAACGTCTACGACATCGTTACGCGCTCCTGCGAGGGCCTCCTCACACGGCTGAGGGCGCTGGCGAGCCGTTGACCCTCCCGGTCGCCCTCCGCGAGGGCGTCGAACGCGCCCTGGTTGAACTCGGGTTGGGCAACAGCGTGGCGAGCGTGCGCCCGGCCGGCGGAGGTTGCATCAACAACGGCGCCCGCTTGGACACCGACACCGGTGCGGCGGTCTTCTTGAAATGGAACGCGAGCGCACCCGCGGGCATGTTCGAGGCCGAGGCGGAGGGGCTCGACGCGCTCAGGGCGGCCGGGCCGCTCCGGGTGCCGGAGCCGTTGGCGTGGGGAGCCGACGGGGGCGCCTCTTGGCTCCTGATGGAGTACGTGCCGTCCGGTTCCAGCGGCGTCGGCAGCCTGGCCGCACTGGGCACGGGGCTCGCCCGGTTGCACGCCGCCCCGGCTGCCGCGTCGTTCGGCTGGTCGCGCGACAACTGGATCGGGTCGCTGGAGCAGGTGAACGCGACCGCCGAGAGTTGGTCCGAGTATTGGCGAGACCGGCGCATAGGACCGCAACTCGAGCTCGCGCGCCGTCAGGGGCGGACCATGGACCCGGTCTTCGACGCCCTTCTCGAGGTCATCCCGCTCGCGCTCGACGACGTCGACCGGCCCGAGCTGATCCACGGCGACCTGTGGGGGGGAAACTGGTTCGCGGGAACGGAGGGCGAGCCCGTGCTCATCGATCCCGCGGTGTACCGCGGACACGGCGAGGTCGATCTCGCCATGAGCGAGCTCTTCGGCGGGTTCGGGGCAGCCTTCTACCAGGCGTACGACCGTGAGCGTGGTGTATCCGCAGCCTACGACGCTTTTCGGCGCGAGCTCTACCAGCTCTACTACCTACTCGTGCACGTCAACCTGTTCGGCGGAGCCTACGAGGCCGGCTCGCAGCGGGCGGCCGAGAAGGTCCTCGCCCAACTACGCTGACCGCCTCCTACGACGTGAAGCCCGCCGCCACCCCGGCCGCGATCCGCGCGAGCGCATCCTCCAGCACCTCGTCCGCAGACGCGTAACTCATACGCACCCAACGGTCGTCGCCGAACGCCGAGCCCGGCACCAGCGCCACCCCCTGCTCCTCGATCAACTTCTGGCACCAGGTGGTCGCGTCCTTCACCTGGTCGTCGAAGAAGCTGTCCACACGGAAGTAGAGATAGAACGCGCCGAGTGGATCCACGAAGTCGACGCCTGGCAGAAGCTCGGTCACGCGAGTCTTCACCAGGTCGCGCCGGCGCCTGAAGGCGCCATTCATCTCGGCAACGGCCGCGGCGGCCGCGTCGACGTCCGCGTATGCGGCGAGGGCCGCGGCCTGCGAAGGCGTCGACGGATTGGACGTCATCTGGCTTTGGAGCGCGGAGAACTTCTTCGACAGATCGAGCGGGGCAAACGTGTAGCCGATGCGCCATCCGGTCATCGCGAAGCACTTCGACGCGCCGTCGATGAGCACGAAAGGCCCCAGGTCGGACTCGGGAAGGTCCAGCAGCCCGGGGGCGGCGGCCCCCTCCTCCCCGTAGTAGATCGCGCGGTAGATCTCGTCGCTCAGGATCCAGACGTCGTGCTTCTTGGCCCAAGCCGCGATCTCCGCGAGTTCGGACTTGGTGTAGACCGCCCCGGACGGGTTCGACGGACTGTTGAGCACCATGCCGCGGGTGCGCTCTGAGCGAGCGGCCTCGAGCTCTGCAGGACCGACCTTGAAGTCGTTGCCGATGTCGCCCTCGACAATCACGGGTTCGGCCCGTGCCAGCCCGACGAGCGCCGGGTAGGTCGTCCAATAGGGCGACAGGATCAACACCTCGTCGCCAGGGCCGAAGAGCGCGAAGATGGCGTTGAAGAGTGCCTGCTTGGCCCCGGCCGTGACCACGACCTCCTCCCAGTTCGCGTCACGCCCCGAGCGCTGGCTCAGGTGCGCGGCGATTGCCTTACGGAGCTGCGGCGTACCGGGCGGCGGCGTGTACCGAGTCTGTCCAGCCCTGATCCCCTGTATCGCGGCTTCCTGGATGAAGGCTGGGGTGTCGAAGTCCGGCTCTCCGGCGCTCAGGTTCAGAATGTCTCGGCCTTCGCTGGCAAGGCGCTTCGCGAGCGAGCTCACGGCCATGGTCGCCGAGGGCTTGAGCGTGCTGATGTTCGCGCTGTACTCCATGCGTATCTCCACTGATCAGACAGGCGCACCGGCACGGGCGGTCGGCCTGCGCGGGCGGTCGAATATGGTGCCAGTGGCGCGCGCGAGGAAGCCGAACCCGGGGTGGCAGCGAGGGGGCGCAGCCGGCACCTTCCGGCCCATGCATGCGCCCCCTGTACGTCTCTACTTCGACTTCGTCGACCCGCTCTGCTTTGTAGCCGCGCTCCGGCACGAGGCCAGGAGCGACGCCCGCTACCAAGGGGACGTCGAGTGGGTCGGCTTCGAGCTCGTTGCTCCCCCGGCGCCGCTCACCGATCAAGCCGATCCGTTCTGGGCCGGTCGACTCGAGGCAGCGACCAAGTCAGCGACAGGACTCGATGTGCGGTTGACCCCACCCGCCCTGGTGCCTTGGTCCCGAAAGGCGCACGAGCTGCATCTGTTCGCCGCGGAGCACGGACGGGCCCCTGCGGTGCGCCGAGCGATCTTCGACGCCTACTTCCGTGACGGACGGGACATCGGCCGGGTGGACGTGCTGGTCGAGGTCGCCGCCGAGGCCGGGATGGACCGGACCGAGACGAAAGCGGTCCTCGACGTAGATCGATATCAGGAAGACGTCACGGCCGCGCGGCGGCGCGCCACGGAGCTCGGTGTGACCGAGGTGCCCAGCCACTCGCTCGCCGGGCAGGTGAGGCGGGGCTTCCCTGACCCTTCGGCACTCGGCACCTTACTGCCCGACGAATAGCAGAACACTCACCCAAAGTCCCACGGTCGCATGGCCGGCTATCAGAGAAAGACGGCGCTGTCTCCCAAGGAGGTGCTCGAGAAGGCGGAGCTCCTCCTGCCCGAGACGATCGGCCTCAACCGTACCGGCCAGACGGCGCACGGGGCGACGTTCGACGGCGAGGAAGGCACGGTCACGCTGTCCGCGCACCGCCACGGGCCCTACACGAGCGTGATCGCCAATACCGACCGGCTGCGCACGTCCCGGCTCGACTACGAGATTCAGCGGTTCCTGAATCGGCTCCCATACGAGCCGGGCGACGTCGGCGGTCCGGGCGCCGGCGAGCCCACCTGATCGGCACCCGCTTGGATTCCTTCGAGGAGCTCGGCGTCACGCCGGAGCTGGTCGAGGCTCTGGCCGCGGAAGGAATCGAGCGGCCCACGCCCTTGCAGGAGAGCGCGATCCCCGTGATTCGCCACGGGAACAACCTCTTGCTGGCGGCCGGTCCCGGAAGCGGACTTCTCGTCTCCTGGGCGTTGGCGCTGTTGGAGCAGCTCGACCAGGAGCAGGACTCGTCCCAGGTCCTCGTCCTGACCGCGACCCCCGAGGCCGCGGACCGCCTCGGCGAGGCCCTGGCCCGCCTGGCCGCCGCGCTCGGCGTCACCGTCGCGGCACTCGGCTCTCCCTGGAGCCTTCCCGGCCGGGCGCACCTGTTGTTGGGCACCCCACTCGACGTCCTCGCAGCGGTCGCGGCGGGCGAGGTCGCGCTCGGTCAGCTGCGCGCCGTCGTCATCGAGCAGGCCCAGGAGATCGAGAGCCTCACCGGATTGGACGACGTCGAGCGTGTCTTCGAGTACCTGCCCGGCGAAGCCCAGCGCGTTGTGACCGCACTCCCCGTCAGCGACGGTGTCTCCGACCTTGTCGACCGCCATGTGAAGCGTGCGCCGATTCTCCCGGCCGCCGACAGGGATTCCGCGCCCAAGCGCGGCTCGGTCCGATTCCGCATCACGCCAGAACCCCGAGAAGTCGCGGCGCTTTCCCTGGCCGCGGAGTTGCTGCCGGAGCACGCCCGGCATCTGCTCTACTTCTGTCGAAGCGAGGATCGCGCCGCCGACCTGGGCGACTACCTCACGCTGCACGGATACATGGCGGGGGCCCCCGGTGACACGTCGGTACCCGTATGGCTCGGCGTCGACGCGCTGGCCGCCCGCGCCGAGGCCAAGGGCCTGGAAGGCGTGGTGGTCGTCAGCTGCGACGTTCCCCCCGATCCGGACACGCTCGATCGGCGTCACGGCTTCACTCCGGAAGGCGTCGTCATCGTCCTGCCCCGCGAGCTGGCGCACCTCAAGCATACCGGGCGCCGCACAGGGTACGAGACGGTGCCGTTCCCCCCGCCGGCAGACGGCGCTCCGAGCCCGGTGGTGCAACTGAGGGCCGAGCTCGAGGCCGCGCTCGTAAACGAAGACACGGCGCCCTACCTGACGGTGCTCGAGCCTCTCTTCGAGAAGCACGATCCGGCCGAAGTCGCGGCAGCCGCCGTGGCACTCCTGCGTCGTCGCGTGCCCGCCACGCCGGTCACCGCCCCCACGGGCCCGAGGCCGTCGGAGCCCGCCTCGGGCGACGCGCCCTCTTGGGCCAAGCTCTTCCTCAGCGTCGGCGAGCGCGCCGGGCTGCGCGCCGGCGACGTGCTCGGCGCCATCACCGGCGAAGCACAGGTCGACGGACGGGCAGTCGGCAAGATCGAGATCCATGAGAGCCACACCCTCGTCGAGGTCCATGACACCGTGGCCCGCAAGGTCATCAAGGCGCTGAACGGAACGACCATCAGGGGCCGCGCCGTGCGGGCGGACTTCGACCGACCGCGCCGCGGAGCGCCGACCGGCCGCAAGCCACGCGGAGGCCGTTGACGTTCGACGTTCGCCAGCGATCCCCGGTCCCAAACGAACAGGGCCCGCGCCACTCTCGGTGGCACGGGCCCTCGTCATTTCACGGCGCGGACGGTCGTGCGGCTCGACCGCCCCTCAGGTGACCTACTTCCGTCACCCGCGTCCGACGTGGCGAGCTACTGAATGGCGTCCTTCAGTCCCTTACCGGCCCGGAACGCGGGCGTCTTCGTCGCGGCGATGTGGATGGCCTGACCCGTTCGGGGGTTACGGCCCATACGCGCCTTTCGCTGCTTGGATTCGAACGTACCGAAGCCGGTGATCTGCACGCGCTGGCCGGCCTTCAACGCACCCGCGATGACACCGTTGGACGGCGCGAACAGCGCGTCGACAGCTTGCGCCGCGTCGGCCTTGGTCATTCCGGCGCTGCTGGCGAGGGCGTCCACGAGATCGGACTTGTTCATGAGGCAGCTCCTGAGAGGCTGGATGAGGGTGAGGTCGGCCGGAGCCGCCTCGGTTGCTGGGCCTGGCTAGCGGTCTCCAGGGAGTGGCCGAACACTCGAAAAGCCGCATGAATCAAGTGCTTCCGGGCCTTGCAGGTCTCGTTGTGCCGTACGGTAAGCGCCGGCATGTTGAGCGTCAAGAGAGACGAATGGCCAAATCCCCGCTTATTTCCTGGCTTCTTGGCCGTTCGGGCGTGGTCTGGAGCCCCCGGGTTACGAGGAGGTGTGGGAGCTCAGCCTCCTAGAGCGCTAGCCGGCGCAGCCGTTAGACCTCGGCAGCCTCTCGACGCTTCTTGATCATCGAGTAGATCACGAAGATCACCGCGCCAATCAGCGCGAACTTCAGAGCCGTGCCCACGAGCCCCAGCACGACCGCCAGGAGCGGTAGCAGGATCGTCGCAAAAAGCTTCCAAAGAACCACGCCCGATATCGCGGCGAAGGCCACTGGGGCGATGCTTCTCATGTCATCCTCCGAGTCGTGCGTTCGACAGGCCCTACGGCCGCGTGGCGCTCCCGGTTTCGCGAACGCCCATGTTCCAGTCGGCAGCGCGCGTACCTTAAGGCTCCCCCCGGCAGGGCGGCAATCACGGTGAAGAGAACCGAATCATACACCGCGGAGGAGCGGAAAGCCCTCGCAGAGGCCGTGCGCCAAGGCCAGCCGGCGACCTGCCCGCGGTGCGCTGCCCCACTTGACGAGTGGCCCGTGCCGCCACGGGGAGACGTGTCGTATGTCCGCGACCGGGTCTGGCTCGTGTGCGGACCCTGCTCAACGAGCGCCGTGCTGGACCGGTAGGAGCCGCACCTCCCCACTCTCGCTATTGTACGATCTGACCCCATTCTTTCAGGAGCACGCCGAATGCCGAACCCCACCGTCACCATCGAGACGAATCACGGAACCATCGTCGCGGAGCTGTTCGAAGACCTCGCTCCCAAGACCACGGCCAACTTCGTAGAGCTGGCTGAAAAGGGGTACTACGACGGAGTGATCTTCCACCGCGTCATCGAGGATTTCATGATCCAAGGCGGTGATCCGACCGGTACTGGACGGGGCGGCCCCGGCTATACGATCCCGGACGAGTTCGGAAAAGGGCTGGCCCACACTCAAGCGGGTCTGTTTTCCATGGCGAACGCCGGACCGAATACGGGCGGATCCCAGTTCTTCATCACTCTGGCAGCCACCCCCTGGCTCGACGGAAAGCACGCCATTTTCGGCAAGGTGACCTCTGGGCTCGACGTCGTGAAGACGATCGGCAAGTTGCCGACCGGCATGGGGGACCGCCCGGTCGAGGACGTGGTGATGGAGAAGGTGTCGGCAAACAAGAGCGACTGAGGCGTGGCCTAGGCGAGCATGAAGCTCACGCGCGAAGACAACCCCGCATCGCTCGAGCGATACGGCCATCTGAAGCCCGCGCGGCGCTCCAGCGCCGGACGCTGCTATCAGTTGTGCCCTGGGACGGCGCGCTCCTGCGGGCGAGAGAAGGGGCACCGCGGCCCGCACGCGGCATTCGGCGCCCTCAGGCGGCTCACGGCCGTGTGGGACGGGTCGGGACCCGCAGCCGTGACCCAGGCCGTGGATGCTCGACCAGAAACACCAGCGGGGCGGTCCCGGTCCAAGAAGCCGATCGGGCTCCGGTCCGGGAGCCCTTCGAGTCCATTGAAGTGGGCACGCGACTGGATCGGTCTCGCGTTCGGGTCCGCCGAGGAGCTGGCCTGGGCGCTCTTCTTCCTCGTCTTCGTCGGCTTCGCCATCGGGGGCTTCCTCCTCATCTACCTCGGATGAGCGACCGCGGTGACCACCTACCTCCTGGTCGTGAATCCGAAGTCCGGGCGGGGGAGCGGGCGCTCGCGGGCAGAGGCGCTGCGGACCGCGCTGGGTGCGGACGCGGACGTCGAGGTCTTCGAGACGCGCCATCGTGGTCACGCGTCGGAGGTCGTCGCGGAGCGCGCGAGGGAAGTGGAACGGGTCGTCGCGATCGGTGGGGACGGCACCCTGAACGAGGTCCTCTCCGGCTTGATGAGCACCGGAGAGGGCCCTGAAACACTTCCCTCGCTCGGCTTCCTGGCGTCGGGGACGGCGAACGCGGCCACGAAGGCCTTCGGCTTCGCGCCCGACCCCGCAGGCGCGGCTCGGGCGCTCCGTGACGCCGCACCGCGCTTGGTCGACGTCGGAGTGGTCACGCACGCCGGTGGGCGGCGCCCCTTCCTGCTCTGGTTCGGGGCCGGCTATGACGCCATCGTGATCGATGCGCTCAACAGCACGCGCACCGGTCCCATGGGAATGCTCGGCCTCGCCCGCGGATTTCCAGGAGTGGTCAGGGCGGTACACCGCTATCCCGCGCCCGAGATCACGGTCCGGGCAGACGACCATCGGGAGCGGAAAGGCGCAAGCATGGTCCTCGCCAACGTCGCAGCGATGGGTCTCGGGAGCACGGCGACGCCCGCCGCCGACCCGCACGACGGCCTCATGGACCTGCTGACCGTGCCTCGTGCCGGTACGCTCGGCCTGGCGAGCCTGTGGATGCGTATGATGGTCTCCAGCCTCGCCCACGCCCACGGTGTGGAACACGTCGCCGTTACCCGCGTTCGCTTCGAGGCCGACGGCACCGTGCCGTTCCAACTCGACGGCGAGCCAGTCGGGACGTTGCCGGCCGATGTGCGGGTCGAACCCGGCGCCTTGCGCCTGCTGCTGGCATGACCCGGTCCGCCTTCTTCGCCGCGGCGCTCCTGTTGGCGTTCTCGCCTCCGGTGACGGCGCAGGAGGACAGCCTCCCCGGCGTCTTCGTGGCGCTCGCGGGCGAGTGGGAGGGCTCGGGCCTCCTGTTCGGCAACCCGGCCGCCTTCCGGATGTCGTGGACCCCGCTCGCGGGAGGCTTCGTGCGACTGTCTTTCACGAATCTGATGCTGGGGGAGAACGGGGACTCGATCCCCGTTCTCCACGCCGAGGCGACGTACCGGGTGGACGGGACGACGGCGCTCGGCGTGTGGATCGACGACCGTCCCCAGCAGCTGACGCTGAGCGCCAACCTCACGGACAGCAGCGTGGTCACCGAGTGGGTGGCGCCAGCCGAGCGCGGTCGAACCGAGTACGTCGTCACCGCGGAGGGTGGGGTGGTCGTACGCGACTACGTCATCGGAGACTCGGGCCCGCGCCTCTTCGCCGAGAGCACCTACGTCCGCACGGACGCTGCCGGCCGGTAAGCATGCGGAGCGCGGAGCTGACCGTCAGGCCCTATGTGGACAGTGATCTCGAGGACTGCCTAGACGTCTTTGCCTCGAACGTGCCCCAGTTCTTTCGTGCGCACGAGCGGTCGGAGTTCGAAGCGTTCCTGTCTTCGCTACCGGGGCCCTACTTCGTCGTTCGAGACGACGGTGGAGCCACGGTCGCCTGTGGCGGATACGCCGTGGATGCTGACACGGCCGACCTGTGCTGGGGCATGGTCCGTCGCGAGAACCACGGCACCGGGCTCGGCCGCGGGCTGACCGAACTCAGGCTGGCCGAGTTGCGCAGAGACGCACGGGTCCGACGCGTTCGGTTGCACACCAGCCATTACACCGTCGGCTTCTACGAGCGCTTGGGCTTCCGAGCGACCCAGGTGGTGTCCGACGGCTACGCCCCCGGCCTGCATCGTCACGACATGGTGATGGAGCTCGGCTACCGGTGAGGCGCATCGTCGGCACCCTGCTTACCGTCGCTATGCTGGGGCTCGCGGGCTGCTTCCCGCCACCGCCGGAGGACGCCGAGCCCGTGGTCGTGGTTCACGGGCTCGGGCGGACACCGGCGTCGATGTCCGTGCTCGAGTTCCGGCTCGAGGCGGAGGGATACCGGGTGGTGAGCTTCGGCTACCCCTCTCGGTCCGAGCCCATGGAGGGCCTGGTCGAGCTACTCGCCGACGAGGTCCTACGGTGCTGCGCCGAGCAAGCGGAGACGGTGCACTTCGTCACCCATTCGATGGGGGGTATTCTCGTGCGCGCGTATCTGGCCGAGCGGCCCACGGCCCACCGCGGACGAGTGGTCATGCTGAGCCCGCCGGCGGGTGGCAGCGAGGTCATCGACGCGTTCTCCGACTCACCGCTGCTCCGTCTCGTTGTGGGCCCGGCGGGCGTGGAACTCGGTACCGACTCCACAGGCGTGGCGGAGCGCTTCGGACCGGTCCGCTTCACCCTCGGCGTCATCACGGGTGACCTCAGCTTCAATCCGGTCACGTCGTGGATCATCCCCGGCCCGGACGACGGCAAGGTGAGCGTCGACAACGCTCGGGTCGCGGGCGCGGCCGACTTTCTGGTGGTGTCCGCGACCCACACGTTCATCATGAATCAAGCGGACGTGGCCGAGGCGACCATTCGCTTCCTGAGGGAGGGGCGCTTCAGGTGAGTGGGGATCGCCGGCTGGGGCTGCTGTACTGGGCGGCTGCGCTCGTGACGCTCATCGTCCTGCGTGTACCCTACCTGACCTCGCCCGCGTACATCCTGGACAACGACGAAGCCGTGCTCGCGATCATGGCGAGACACTTCGCCGCTGGGGAGGGGATTCCGCTCTACTTCGCCGGGCAGAACTACGGCCTCGCGATCTTCGAGGCGCTTCCCCTGGGAATAGCCTTTCGACTGTTCTACGAGTCGGATACCGTCGTCGCGCTGACCATGCTGGCATTGTTTTGCATGGGCGTCGTGGCTTACACGCACGCGCTCGGCCACCTCGCCGGCGACCGTGCCTGGGGTCGGTCTTTGGCACTTGTCCTGGCCATGCTTCCCGGTTGGATCGTCTGGTCCATGAAGGCGCGCGGCATCTATGTGTCCGGCTTTGTCCTTTCGGGCCTCGCGTTGGCCCTCCTCGCCCGGCCCGACCCGTCGCGTATCTCTCTGCTGATGGCCGGCTTTCTGTTGGGCCTCGTTGGTCTCGTGCAGCCGCTCTGGCTCACGGTGGCGGCACCCTTCCTACTTCTCGTGCGACGCCCCCCTCGAGAGGTGGCTACCGCGGGTCTCCTGACCACGGGAGTGTGGTTGCTCGCCTGGGTCTTCGGGCCGCAGGGCGAGGCGTTCTGGCAACCGCGGCCCCTGGAGGGTCTCATGCTCGAGCGCCTACGGTTCGCACCCCAGGTACTGCTCCGGGCGTTCTCTGGACGCGTGGCGCCCAACGAGCCGGGCCTCACGTCGACCCTGATCGGAGTCGGCTCCGTGCTCGCCTACTTCAGCCTGATGGCCGGAACCGCCTGGCAGGCGGTCCGGCACCGTTCGCGCGCGGCCCTCCTGGTGAGCGTTGCGATGTGTGCGAGCGTGCTGGTCATCCTCGTGATGCGGGTCTGGGTACCCCGGTACTTCCTGCCGTGTAGTGTCCTGGCCATCGTCGCCGGTGCGCTCTGGATCAGAGAGCGTGGCGTCCAGTTCGCCGGAGTGCCACGGCTGGCCACGATCGGGCTCTTGGTTCTCCTGGCCGCAGCCGCGACTCGGGTGGGGCGGGCCTCCTCGTCGAGCACGCTGGCCGCAGTACCCGCCCGCGACGACATTCGCACCCTGATCGAGTCGCTCGAGCGGGACGGGGTGCGCGGAGTGTACGCACAGAGCCCAGACGTGCAGTGGCAGATTCTGTATTACGGCAACGAACGCATCCCCGCTCGTGGGCTGAGGCGCGAGGACCGCTACCCCCGCTTCCCGGCCGCCGTGGCCGAAGCCTGGCGCGACGGTGCTCCAACCGCGTATGTGGCGAACATCCGTCAGCTGCGCGGCGACGTGCCCACCGACTCGTTTCCAGGCTACCGAGTCGGGGAGCGGTATCTTCGCCTGGATGATCCGGATGCGGCCCTGCTCTTCGCGATGGGCTTCGTGGTCGACCCTCGATCAGAGTGAAGTCGTGAGCGAGAACGTCATGAGGCTCGAACCCACTTCCGTGCCCGACGTCGTCGACGTTCTGCACGAGTCGTTCTTCGACTATCCGGTCATGCGCTTCGTGCTCGGGTCCGATGTTGCCGACTACCCGGCGCAACTCCGGATGCTGATCCGCCTCTTCGTGATGGCACGCGTCTTCCGCGACGAGGTGCTTCTGGGCATTCGGTCCGGTGAGGGCCTCGTCGCCACGGCGCTCGTCTCCCGGCCCGGGAGCGGACCGGCCCCGGCCGAGTTCCACGAGCTGAGGGCGGAGGTGTGGAGCCGTTTGGGGTCCGAAGCAGAGAGGCGCTACGGTGCCTTCGCCGACGCGTGCGCGCCCTTCCAGGTCGCCGAGTCGCACCTCCATCTCAACATGATCGGAGTGAGGCGTTCCGCTCAGGGCTCGGGACTCGCCCGGCACCTCCTCGAGGCCGTGCACGAGATGGAAGACGAGGACGAGGACGCGCAGGGTGTGTCTCTCACCACCGAGAACCCGGACAACGTTCCGCTCTACCAGCACTTCGGGTATCGGATCGTGGGCACGTCCGACGTGGGACCTGGGCTGACGACATGGGGGCTTTACCGCCAGGGCCGCCGACACGAAGGAGTCGTTCGATGAGCGCGACGCCGCCGTGGTGGACCGACCCCTGGGACCTGACAGCCGATATGGACAAGATCCACCAGCAGTGGGTGATCGTCCGCCGACTGCTCGAGAACGAGAGCTTGTCCGGGCGGCGCGACCCGGAGATCTCGGACTGGAGTTGCGGCGAGCAGGCAGTGCACATGCTGCTCATCGCTCTGACCATGGCCGACCACATCGAGGGCAACCTGGACGAGCCAGACAGAGGTCGTGGGGAGAGCCTCCAGGACGTCGCCTCGCGGGTGCTGACGAAGGGCGGTTTCAGCCGCGGTGTCGCCAAGGCGCCTCCCGAATTTCGCCCGGATCAAACGCCGCCGGACCAGCGATCGGAGCTTCTGGGGTCGACCATCGCTGCCTGGGAGCGGCTGAGCGCCCGTGCGGACGAGATCGAACGATGTCCTGCGCGAGCGCTGCACTTCGTGCTCGGCTACCTCACGAGCTCCGAATGGGTGCGCATGTGCGCAGTCCACAACGCCCATCACCTGCGGATTGTGCTGGACATCGTGGGCGAAGAGGCATTGGTCGCGAAGTGAGCGTGCACGACGAACCCATCGACCCGCGCGTCGATGTCGGTCACGTACACCTCAAGGTCTCCGACCTCGAGCGTGCCGTCGCCTTCTACACCGAGGTGCTCGGCTTCGAGCTGACTCAGCGGTACGGAACGCAGGCCGCGTTCCTGAGCGCCGGCGGATACCACCATCACGTCGGGCTGAACACGTGGGAGTCGCGAGGCGGCCCCCCGCCAGCACCGGGGACGACTGGCCTCTTCCATGTCGCGTTCCGGTACCCGGACAGGGCCGCATTGGCAGTCGCCCTGCGAAGGCTCCTCGACCATGGTGTCGCCCTCGACGGAGCATCGGACCACGGCGTGTCCGAGGCTCTATATCTGCGCGACCCGGACGGGAACGGCATCGAGCTCTACTGGGATCGACCGCGCCAGGACTGGCCGCTGGACGAGTCGGGTGGTCTCCAGATGGTCACGCGCCCGCTGGAACTCCAGGAGCTGCTGGAAAGCGCCTCGGGCGCCTAGCAGAGAGTCAGTCTCCGCGGGTCCCCATGAACGGCTGTCCACCTCCGCGCGGACCTTCGATGGTCCCCTCCATGAAGTCCCCCTCGTACGTCCCGGTGTAGGTCGTGGTGATCGAGCCTCGGCCGCCGACCTCGAACGTGACGGCGAACGAGAAGGAGGCACCGTCGACGGAGCCGTCGGAGATCTCGATGGGCTCCCCGCCCCCGCGCCCTCCTCCTCTCGGCCCACCGCCCATGGCGGTGAGCGTACCGGTGATCGTGGACCCCTGCTGTTGAACGACGAGCGTCTGGGTCACGGATCCGCGACGCCCCTGGGAAGTGATCTGCCAGGTGCCGGACATGTTCTGCGCCGACGCGGGGGCCGCGGAGAAGGCGGCCGCCAGGGCCACGAGCGTGAGGACTGCGCGGATCTTCATGGTGTCGATCTCCGGAAGCGTTGATGCCACTGACTACGAGACCCCGCCGCACGGCCAGACGTTAGGAGACGACGAGCAGTCGTCACCGGTCCCCGTCGTCCTCCTGGCTCGAGCGCTTGGGGGTATCTCCTCCCCTCACGAGCTGTTCGATCTGGCCGATGAGTGAATCCGAGCCGGCTTCGCTGACGCCAAAGAAGCCGTCGCTCGACCCCTCTTCCTCGAGCTTGCGCGCGACCCCGTGGAGGTTCAACCAGGCGTCGAAGCGCTCGCTGATACGAACCACCGAGTAGAAGAGCCGCGGCCGGCGTCCGCGCCCCGCGATGAAGTCGAGGATGATCGCCCCGATCGACAGCCCGAAGACGACCATGTCCTTGAAGCCGTCTAACGTGAGCTTGAGTTGGAAGATCGCAAAGTCACGGAGCGTCACGCCCCGCGACTCGACCATCATCGGCTTGCTTGCCATGGCTCCTTCCCGACCGAGTTACCTGCGCGGAGTGGCCGCGCGGACATCACTACGGGCACATCGTCCGAAGGGTTCGTTCTCAGCAGGGCGGTCCGGCCACGTGTCGAGGAAATCCCGGCACCCGCTGGCCAGGAACCTTTCGCCGGGCGTACCATACGAAAACTCTCCGTCCGTACCCTGCTCCGACATGATTCACCCGATGCGGCCATCCGTGCCACCCCGCCACCGAGCGGTCCTCGTTGCGACCCTTCTGGTCGCCGCCGCATGCTCATCGGAGTCGCCAGAGCGCGGCGCGACCAGCCAGCGGCAGGTCGGCTCCGAGTTCATGACGCAGCAGGCGCCCCAGCTATCTCCGCAGGCAGACCGGTCGATCTTCTCGGACCCGCGCGGTCCATATTTGCCGCCCGACGAGCTCCGGCGCACCGCCGGCCGGTTCCCCTTCTACTGGACCCGCGCGATGTACTCGGGGAACGGATGGAGGGGTGGTTCGTGGGCGGTGGACTTCCCGAAGAGCGACCAGCAGTTCCTGATCGTCATCAAGCGGCTCGTTCGCCTGAACGCCTACGACTGGGAGAACCCGGTCGGGCTGTGGGACCCGGACCTCCGCCGGTTTCCGCTGATCTACATGCTCGAAGTCGGCGGCATGAACCTGACGGAGGTCGAGGTCGAAGGGCTTCGCAGCTACATGGAGGCCGGCGGCTTCGTCATCGTCGACGATTTCTGGGGTCCGCGCGAGTGGGACATCTTCATGTACAACATCCGTCGCGTTTTCCCGGGTAAGGCCATCGTCGACATCGACCTCGACCACCCGATCTACTCGGCCTACTACAACATCGAGGAAGTGGTCCAGGTCCCCGCGGTGAACAACGTCTACCAACGCACCGAATGCTACGGGTGTTTTCCGCAGGTGAAGGGGATGTACGACGACGACGGTCGCCTCATGATGATGATCAACTTCAACACCGATCTCGGAGACGCGTGGGAGTGGGCCGAGGATCCCCGGTACCCGCTCGACCTGTCTACGTATGCGTACCAGATGGGTGCGAACATGATCGTCTACGCGATGACTCACTGAGGCCAACGTGGAAAACCTCTTCGAGCTTCTCTTCAAGTACCGCCCCCTCGTCTTCGAGCAGGCGGACTTCGCGTTCGCCGCACCGATCTCGTTTCGCACCTGGCTCGGCATCGCCGGACTGATCGCCGCGAGCGCCGTGGCGACGTACACCATCGCGCGCGGCAAGAGCACGGTCACGGACCGGGGCGTGATGGCCGGGCTGAGGGTTGCGCTGCTCGCGACGCTCGTCTTCTGCCTCATGCAGCCCGCGCTGTCACTCTCCACCGTCGTGCCACAGCAGAACTTCGTCGGCGTCCTCATGGACGACTCGCGGAGCATGCAGCTCGAGGGCGACGACGGGACCGTCAGGAGTTCCTTCTACTCAGAGGCGTTCACGCCCGAGGAGAGTCCGCTCCTGCAAGCGCTCTCCGAGAGGTTCGCGCTCCGCTTCTTCCGCTTCTCCGACGTCGCCAGGCGGGTCGACGGCCTCGAGGAGATGACCTTCAACGGCACGCACACCAACCTCGCGAACGCGCTCGATGCAGCCCGCGCCGAGCTGTCGGGCGTGCCGCTCTCAGGCCTGGTCATGGTGACCGACGGGGCGGATACGGGTGAGCGCCCGCTCACCGAGGCGATCGTCCCGCTTCAGGCGGCGGGCGTCCCCGTCTTCACGGTCGGACTAGGTGAGGAGTCCCTCGAGCCCGACATCGAACTGGGCCGAGTCGAGCTTCCGCGCCGGGTGCTGCAGGGCTCTACGTTGATGGTCGACGTCGTCGTAACCCAGAACGGATTCCGACCCGGGACGGCTGTCCCGATCATCATCGAGGACGATACGCGCATCCTCACCGAGGAGACCGTAGAGCTGGGCGCCGACGGCGAGCCGGTCGTGGCGCGCATCGGTATCGAGCTTCCGGAAGCGGGCGCGCGCCGGGTGCGCTTCAGCATCCCGTCGCAGGCTGGCGAGCGCGTGGACCGCAACAACGCTCGCAACGCGTGGGTCGACGTCGTCGGCGAGCGGGAGAAGATCCTCTACTTCGAGGGCGAGCCGCGCTGGGAAGTGAAATTCATGCGTCGTGCCGTGTCGGGCGATGAGAACCTCCAGCTCGTCCTGTTGCAGCGCACCGCCGAGAGCAAGTTCCTCCGCCTCGAGGTCAGCGACAGCACCGAGCTCGAGTTCGGCTTCCCGACCACACGCGAGGAGCTGTACCGGTACCGCGCACTGGTGATCGGAAGCGTGGAGGCCTCGTTCTTCACGCACGATCAGCTCCAGATGATCGCCGACTTCGTGTCCGAGCGCGGAGGGGGCCTGCTCTTCCTGGGTGGGTTGAGCGCGTTCGCCGAGGGCGGCTGGGCCGGCACGCCCGTCGAAGAGGTGATGCCGGTGATCCTCGGCGAGCCGTCGAGAGGCGAGTTCGGCTACTTCAGCGAGATCGAGGTGATGCCGACACCGGCCGGATACGCCCATCCGGCGGTCCAGCTCGACGCCGAGCCGCTCGAGCTGCAGGAGCGCTGGGAGGCTCTACCGCCGCTGACCGTCGTGAACCCGCTGACCGAGGTGCGGCCGGGTGCGACCGTCCTGCTGAACGGAGACCGCACCGAGGGCGGCCCCCGACAGGTGGTGCTGGCCTACCAGCGCTACGGCCGAGGTGTCTCCATCGCCTTGACCGCGCAGGACACGTGGCTGTGGCAGATGCACGCCGACGTGCCGCTCGAGGACCAGAGCCACGAGTCCTTTTGGAAGCAGATGCTCCGTTGGCTCGTCGACGGTGTGCCCGACCCGGTCGTCGCGAGCTCGGCCGAAGAGGAGGTCGAGCCGGGCGAGACCGTGGCGCTCACCGCCTCGGTGCGTGACTCGACGTTCATTGACGTGAACGACGCCACGGTGCTCGCGAGGGTCACCGGCCCATCGGGCCTCACGGAGGAGATCCCGCTCGAGTGGACGGTCGAAGAGGACGGAGCGTATGCCGGCTCGTATCGGCCGACGCAGCAGGGTGACTACGAGGTCGAGATCGTGGCGATGCGCCAGGGCGCCCCGCTCGGCTCGGCGATCACCTACCTGCACTCCGCTCCCAGCGACCGTGAGTTCTTCGGCGCCGCGCGTCGCACGCAGCTACTGCAGCGCATCGCCGAAGACACGGGCGGCCAGTACTACACCCCCGAGACCGTGTCGCGCCTGCCTGAAGACATCACCATCAGCGGCGCGGGCGTGACGCTGACGGAGGAGCTGGACCTCTGGGACATGCCGGCCCTCTTCCTGCTCATGCTCCTCCTCATGGGAGCCGAGTGGGGCTACCGACGGATCCGGGGGCTCGTTTGAGAAGCCACACCCTTCGGGCCCTAGGCATCGCGCTGCTCTCCATTGCCTCGGCGAGCGCCGTCAGCGCACAGAGCCGCACGCACGTGGTCATCGTCGTGGGTCTCGGCGGCGCGTCGGAGTTCCGGGAGAGCTTCCACGACGAGGCCTCGCAGATCTACACAGCCCTTACCGAGCAGCACGGTCTCTCGGCTGACGACGTCACGTATCTCGGCGAGAACCCGGAGATCGCGCCACAGATGATCTCCGGCGAATCGACACGGGCGAACATCCTGCAGAAGCTCGCCGAGCTGTCGCAGCGGGCGGGGCCAGACGACAAGGTCGTCATGATTCTCATCGGGCACGGCACCGATGGACGCAACGGAGCGCAGTTCAACCTCCCCGGTCCGGACCTGAGCCCGTCCGACTTCGATCTCGCCGCCACAGCCTTCCCGACCCAACCCCTCGCGCTCGTCCACACGGGCAGCGCGGGCGGCGGCTTTGTCCAGCCGCTTGCGGGCCCGAACCGTGTGATCATTTCCGCGACGGCCAGCGTGCGTGAGGCCAATGCCACCGAGTTCGGTCAGTTCTTCGCGGCTGCCATGGCCGGGGGCGGCTCCGATCTCGATCACGACAACCGCATCTCGCTGCTCGAGGCGTTCATCTACGCCAAGCAGGAGACCGAGCGGTACTACGAGGAAGAGAACGAGATGCTGTCCGAGCACGCCGTGCTCGAGGACGATGGAGACGGCCAGGCGAGTCAGGACGCCAGCCTCGACGGCCCCGACGGGCTTCTGGCCGCCACGTTCACCTTCGGGCTGGGAACCGGAGTCCTGGAGGGTGGAGCGGTCGACGACCCGGTGCTGGCCGGCCTTCTGGCCGAGCGGGACGAGATCCAGCGACAGATCGACGAACTCCGGGTCGTGCGAAACGCCTTGAGCGAGGACGAGTACCTCGACCGCATGGAGCCACTCCTGATCGAGCTGGCACTCAAGAACCGGGAGATCGAAGCCGCCAGTGGTGGAGGCCGGTGAGGCCGTTCATCCGCTTCCTGCTTCTCGCCACCCTCGTCGCGGCTCCGGTTGCGGCGCAGGTCCCAGGCAGTGCCGCGACGACTGCGCTGCGGTCGGGAGACTACGAGGGGGCGATCGAGCAGTTCCGTGACGTCCTGGCCGATGAGCCGGGCGCCGTGCAGATGCGGGTCAACCTCATGGAGGCCCTGGTCGCGACCGGCCAGTACACCGAGGCCGTCGAGGTCGGACGCGCGGCCCCCGATCCCGGAGCTGTCGCGAACTTCACGGGTGAAGCACTGCTCCGGGTGGGCCGTGTCGAAGAAGCGGAGGCAGCCTTCGAGGAAGCGATCCGCCGGGGCGGGCCGTTCAGCCTGACCGCCGAGGTCAACCTCGCCCAGCTCCTCTTCGACCGGGGAGACATCGACGAGGCGATGCGGCGCTTCGACCGATTCATCGACGTGTACAACGGCGCGAACGGGCGACTCAGTGCCCGCGACCTCGTCGCCGTGGGTCGGGCCGTGCGCCGCCTGGGCCGCACCAACTCGCGCATGTTCCAGGACGCGCTCCGCGCCTTCGACGAGGCGCTCTCGATCGACCCCGGCTGGCAAGATGCGCGGGTCCTGGTGGGCGATCTCTTCCTCGAGAAGTACGACAGCCCGTCCGCCCAGGACGAGTACACGACCGTGCTCCAGTCCAACCCGAACCACCCCGGCGCGCTGTTGGGGATGGCCAAGGCCGCGTGGTTCGACGGAACCGCGGGTGAGGGTGACGCCATCCGGCGGGTCTTGGAGGTCGATACCAACAACGTCGAGGCCCGCACACTACTGGCGCGCCTGAACATGACGCGGGAGGGGTTCGACGCCGCCCGCGAAGAGCTCGACCTCGCGTTGGCGGTCAATCCGCGCTCGCTCGGCGCCCTGACGCAGCTGGCCGGCATCCACATGCTCCTCGACGACGAGCGAGCGTTCGAGGAGACCCGTGCCCGCGTGCTCGCGATCAACCCACGCTATGCCGAGATGGAGGCGGAGCTGGCGGACCTCGCCGTGCGCGTGCGCCGCTATCACGATGCGGTCGCTCGCGCACAGGACGGAGTCGAGCTCGACCCCGAGCACTGGGAGGCGTGGGGCCTGCTGGGCATGAACCAGCTTCGCGTGGGCGACATCGAGGAGGGCCGCGCCAACCTCGAGCGTGCCTTCGAGGGTGACCCCTACAACCCCTGGTTCAAGAACAGCCTCGATCTGCTCGACACCTTCGAGCGCTACACGACCCGCACCTCGGAGCACTTCGAGCTCTTCGTCCGTGAGGACGAGGCCGACCTGCTCGCCACGTATCTGCTCCCGATCGCCGAGGAGGCGTTCGACAGCCTCTCCCGTCACTACGGTGTCGAGCCGGAGCTGCCCGTGCGGGCCGAGTTCTTTCCGAGTCACGCCGACTTCTCGGTCCGCACGCTGGGCGAGGCCGGGCTGGGGGCTCTCGGGGTGAGCTTCGGACGCGTGCTGGTCATGGACTCCCCCACGGCTCGCCAACTCGGCGAGTACAACTGGGCTTCTGTGTTCTGGCACGAGTTGGCGCACACCTTCCACCTCGCGCTGAGCGCCGACCGGGTGCCACGCTGGTTCTCGGAGGGCCTGGCGGTGCACGAGCAGCGCAAGGCCCGTCAGGGATGGGGGCACCAGCCGACGATCCCCTGGATCCAGGCCCTGGCCCAGGGGCGACTCAAGCCGGCCAGCGAGATGGACGACGGGCTGATGCGGCCCGACTACCCTCAGCAAATCGTCTTCACGTACCTGCAGGCGTCCCTGGTCTTCCAGGTCATCGAGGAGCGCTGGGGATTCGACGCCATCGTCGACATGATCCACGGATACCGGGACGGCGGCAGCACCGAGTCGATCTTCAGGGACGTCCTGGGCGTCGAGTTGGAGGATTTCGACGAGGAGTTCGATCAATACCTGCGCGAGCGCTTCCAGAGGCCGATCCAGGCGCTCGTCGAGATCGGCGAGATGCCGGGTCCCATGGCCGACCTGCGGGCTCTGCAGGACTATGTGCGCAGCCACCCCGGCAGCCTCGTCGGGCGCCTACGCCTGGGCGCGATGCTCATGCGGGAAGAACAACTCGACGAAGCCGAGGAGCAGTTCGAAGAGGCGCTGCGGATGTTCCCCGAGTACGGGGAGGCGGACAGCCCGTACTGGTTCCTGGCGCAGATTCATCAGGAGCGCGGCGAGCTCCAACGAGCCGCTGCGGCGCTCCGGCGCCTCAATGAGCTTTCGGAGTCGAACTACCGTGCCCTCGTGACCGAAGCCGACCTCCTCGAGGAGCTCGGGCGACCCGCCGAGGCCGCCGCGGCGCTCAACAAGGCGGTGCTCGTCTGGCCCTACGAGATGGAGCTTCATCGCAGACTCGCGGACTTGAACGCCACCATCGGCGACCACGAGGGTGCCGTCCGCGAGCGACAGGCCGTGCTCGCGCTCGCACCCGCCGACCGTGCCGAGGCGTACTACCGCCTGGCCGTCGCACAGCGAGACGCGGGCGATCCGGTAGCCGGTCGCCGCTCGGTGCTGCGCGCACTCGAAGTGGCCCCCAACTACGCCGAGGCACTGGAATTGCTTCTCGACTTGAGGAGCGCACGGTGACGCCTCGGCTAACGAACCGGCCGGCCGCCACCTCTGTCGTGTACGGCTGCATCGATTAGAATGGCTGCCCCCTCGGCGGCCAGCAGGACATCAATAATGAGAAACGGAGACGACCTTGTCTGACGAAGCGATCGGCACGATAGCCCTGGACAACGCAGACGATGTCGCGCTCGCCGACCGACTCAAGAACGGTCGCGAGCAGATCATTGCGGAGCTGCGCAAGCTCATCATCGGTCAGGAAGAGGTGATCGAGCAGGTGCTGCTCACGCTCTTCGTGGGCGGCAACAGCCTTCTCATGGGTGTGCCGGGACTGGCCAAGACGCTGCTGATTCACACCGTGGCTCAGGTCCTGGACCTCAAGTTCTCGCGCATCCAGTTCACGCCCGACCTGATGCCCTCCGACATCACGGGCACCGACATCATCCAGGAGGATGCGAGCACCGGACAGCGCCAGATGGTGTTCGCGCCCGGCCCCGTCTTCGCGAACATCGTCCTGGCCGACGAGATCAACCGCACGCCGCCGAAGACACAGGCCGCGCTTCTCGAGGCGATGCAGGAGCACCGCGTGACCGTACAGGGCCGCACGTACGAACTCGAGGAGCCGTTCTACGTCTTCGCTACGCAGAACCCCATCGAGCTCGAAGGCACGTATCCGCTGCCCGAGGCCCAGCTCGACCGGTTCATGTTCGAGATCCAGATCAACCACCTCAACGAGGAGGAGGAGCTCGAGGTCATCCGCACCACGACCGGCATTCTCGACCCGCAGTTCAGCCACGCCGTCACCGGGCCGGACCTGCTCGCGTTCCAGCAACTCGTCCGCCGCGTCCCCGTGTCGGAATCGGTGCTCCGCTACGCGGTGAGCCTGGTACGTATGAGCCGCCCCGGACCCAATGGGGACACGCCCGACTTCGTGAGGAAGTGGATCGCTTACGGCGCCTCGCCGCGCGCGGCCCAGTACCTCGTGCTCGGCGCGAAGGCGCGGGCGCTGACCAAGGGTCGGTACCACGTGAGCTTCGAGGACATCAGTGCGCTGGCGCATCCGGTGCTTCGGCATCGCGTGCTGACGAACTTCCACGCCGAGTCCGAGGGCAAGAGCTCTTCGGAGATGGTGGACCTGCTCTTGGACGCCGTGCGCGTCCCGTCTTCCGGGATGTAGGGACGGTACGCGGTGGCCTCGACCTCAACAGGCTCTTCGGCCTCGGGAGCTCAGTTCCTAGACCCCGCGGTCCTGGGACGGATCGGCAACCTGCAGTTGTTGGCCAAGACCGTGGTCGACGGCTTTCTGACGGGTCTGCACCGCTCGCCCCATCTGGGCTTCAGCATCGACTTCGCGGAGCATCGCCCGTACATGCCGGGCGACGACATCCGCCGTATCGACTGGCGCCTCTTCGCCCGTACCGATCGGCACTACATCAAGCTCTTCGAGGCGGACACCAACGCGAACTTCGCGGTCCTTCTCGATGTGTCGGCGTCCATGAACTACGGGAGCCACACGCTCACAAAGCTCGACTACGCGCGCTACCTGGCGGCTTGCCTGTCGTTCTTCTCGAACCAGCAGAGGGACAGGGTCGGCCTGGTCACGTTCGATCACGAGATCGTCGAGTACGTGCCGCCGTCCATGAAGCACTTCGACACCGTGCTCCATCTGCTGGACAAGGCCGAGGCCGGTAGGGCGGGCAATCTGTCGGGCCCGCTCCTTCAGATCACGGAGCTGCTGAGGCGGACGGGCATTCTCGTCATCATCTCGGACTTCTACGAGGACCCCGACGCCGTCATGGAAGCCCTTGGCCCGCTGCGCGCCCGGGGACACGACGTCATCGTCTTCCACGTGATGGATCCACACGAGCTCGAGTTTCCCTTCGAGGAAGCCTCGGGCTTCGAGGACCTCGAGACGCACGAGCAGATCCCCGTTATCCCGACGAAGCTGCGTGAGGAGTATCGGCGCGTCGTGGCCCACCACCTGGACGAGCTACAGCGTCGCATGACAGGGAGCCGTATGGACTACACGCTGCTCGATACGTCCAAACCCCTCGACATGGCGCTCTTCCAATACCTGCTGGCCCGTGAGCGGATGATGAAGACCAGATGAGTCTAGCCTTCCTCGTTCCGCTGTTCCTGCTCGGCATCGCGGGCATCGTGGTGCCCGTCGTCGTGCATCTCACGCGGCGTCAGCGGAAGAACGTGGTCCATTTCCCGTCGCTCATGTTCTTGGAGAAGATTCCATATCAGGAGCAGCGACGGCGGCGCATTCAGCACTGGTTCCTGCTCAGCCTACGCGCGCTGGCGCTCGCGCTACTCGCCCTCGCGTTCGCACGACCGTTCATGGACGATGCCGAGCTGGGACTCGGCGCCACGGGCGGCCCCCGCGAGGTGGTGGTCCTCGTGGACCAGTCGTACAGCATGGAAATCGGCGACCACCTCGAGCAGGCGCGAGAGAGAGCGCAGGACGTCTTCGACGGCCTCGGTCCGCTGGATCGCGCGTCGGTCGTGGCCTTCTCGCAGGGCGCTACGGTCCTCGCCCGCTCCACCTCCGACCGCGCTCGCCTGCGCGGCGCGCTCGACACCCTCCAACTCAGCTCCGGCGCCACCCGGTTCGGACCTGCCCTGAAGGTCGCGCAGACGATCCTCGAGGAGTCGAACCTCGCCAGGGGCGAGGTCTACATGCTGAGTGACTTCCAGCGCGTTGGTTGGATCGGCGACGAAGGGGTCCGCTTCCCTGCCGGCGCCGACTTCATCCCCCTTCCCCTGGGTGAAGCAGCCAGCGTGGAAGAGAACTACCTGGTCACGGACGTATCGCTGCCGCGCCAATCCGTCTCCGGGCGAGAGCGCATCACGCCGACCGCCCGCGTCGTGAGACGTGGCGGGAGCGAGCCGGAGACCGTTGCCGTGACGCTGCTGGTGGACGGACAGGTGCTCCAGCAGCAGGACGTCCTGCTGGCGCCGGACGCCGCCGCGTCGGTCCAATTCCCGCCGCTCACGCTCTCACGCCCGCATACGCGTGCGACCGTTCAGTTGCCGGAAGACGCGCTCAGCGCCGACAACGCCCACCACTTCGTGGTCTCTCCAGGGGCGGCGCTCGGTGTGCTCATCGTGGAGGGCGCCAGCGCGAACAGCAACGAGAGCCTGTTCCTGCGCCGCGCGCTGGAGATCAGCGACGACGGCCGCTTCCGCGTCACCGTCCGGCGAGCCAGCTCCATCCGGCCGGTCGACCTCGAGGGGGTCGACGCGGTCTTTCTCAACGACGTGATCATCGACGGCGGTTCGGCTGAGCGGCTGCGGGCGTTCGTCGGTGAGGGTGGTGGAGTGCTCGTGGCCCTCGGCGAGGAAGGCGGTTGGCCGGCGTCCGCGGGGGACATGCTCCCAGGCACGATCGGCCCCGTCCAGGACCGTCTACAGGGTCGAGGCGGCCGGCTGGGCTTCTTGCAGTACTCCCACCCGATCTTCGAGGTGTTCGCCGGACCGCGGAGCGGGGACTTCACCGGTGCGCGCTTCTTCCGCGCACGCGCCTTCCAGGCGACCGACAGTGCCGAGGTCCTGGCCCGCTTCGACGACGGCTCCGTCGCCATGGCCGAGCACACCACCGGAAGGGGCAAGGTCATCGTCTGGGCGAATACGCTGGATGACTTCTGGAACGACCTGACGCGTCAGCCGATCTACCTGCCGTTCATGCACCGCGTGACGGAGTACCTGGGTGGGCGGGCGGAGGCGGTGCCCTGGTTCACCATCGGCCAGGTCGTCGACCTGGCGAACCCGGAGGCTCTCCTGACGGCCGGACTCGTCTCATCCGAGGCCGCCGGCCTCGCCGAAGGACTGGATCAAGTCGCCCTCACCCCCTCCGGTCAGACGGTACCGCTGCCGGCGGGCGAGGGGCCACGCTATCTACCACTGGAAGAGCACGGATTCTACACGGTTCGCCCCCCGGGCACCGAGCCCGAGCGGCCCTTCGTGATGGCCGTGAACGTGGATCTCGAAGAGTCCAACCTCGCTCGCATCGACGCCGAGGAACTGGGTGCACAACTGACCGCCCCACCGGGCTCCGAGGGGCGTGCGCTTAACGTGGACGAGGCCGCTTCGCTCCAGAGGGAGGACCAGGAGAGGCGCCAATCGCTCTGGCGATGGCTCCTGTTGGCGGCCCTGGCCCTGTTCATGACGGAGACGGCCCTGTCGAATTGGGTGTCCCGCCAGAAGGCGGGAGCACAGCCGGGACTCGCGGGTTAAGCAGTAGGGCGGGGGCTCCGCGAGGGCATGGCGTGCACTCGCTCGGCCATCGTACGTTGGAGGCGGTGCGCACAACGGGAGGCGGAAGGACATGAAGGAGCTGAGGGAGTCCGACAGGCGGTTGGCTCGTAACCGCATCTCCGGTGTCGTGCGCAGCGTGCGCTGGAGATGGCGCACACGCCTGGTCCTCCGTGGTCTCGCTTGGGTCGGCGGCCTTACCGCAGCAGTCCTGTTCCTCTCCGCGCTCGGACTCGAGCGCGCTCGCTTCGCCTCCGAATGGGTGGTCGCGTATCGATTCCTGACCTGGGGCACCTTCCTCGTTTCGACGTATCTGTTCATCGTGCGCCCGTTGCTGAGGCGCGTCTCGGACAATCAAGTCGCCCTCTACCTGGAGGAGCACGAGCCGTCCCTCGAGCAGGCAGTCGTGAGCGCGCTGGACTCAGGCGTCGCAGCTTCCCCGGACCTCGAGTACCGGGTGGTCGAGGTCGCGCTGGAGCGAGCCAAGAAGGTCGAGTACGGCCGCAGGGTCGAGCAGACCAACCTGTACAGGTTCGCCGGGGCGCTCACGGCCGTGGTCCTGATGGCCCTCGGCATGTCCCTCTTCGGGCCTCAGCACCTCAGACACGGGCTGGCGGCGCTCCTCATGCCGACCGTCGACGCGGCGGACGTGAATCCCTACGCCATCGCGGTCGCGCCCGGCGACGTCACGATTCCCCGGAACTCCGATCAGACCATCACCGCCGCGCTCACCGGCTTCGACGCCTCCGACGTCTCGATCTTCACACGGGGTGAGTCGGAGCAGACGTTCCGACGGCTCTCCATGCTGCCGGGCATCGAAAGCGGCTTCGAGGTCATGCTCGTCGCCATCGCGGAGCCCACCGAGTACTTCGTGTCGTCGACGGGCATCCGGACGCCCACGTACACGATCGATGTGGCCGACCTACCGTACGTCGACCGCCTCGACCTCACGTACTACTACCCGAGCTACACCGGTCTGCCGGCTCGCGTCGTCGAGGACGGCGGAGACGTGGCCGCGCTACCCGGTACGGTCGTCGAGGTCCGCATCACGCCGACCATGGACGCGCCGTCGGGCCAACTCGTTCTCGACAGTCAGGCCGCCGGTGAACTGACCCGTCAGGACGACGGCACGTTCACGGCCCGCTTTACGGTGGGCGACAATCTCTTCTACTCCATCGAGCTCGCCCGGGCCAACGGGGCCCTCGTGCCTGCGTCGCCGGAATACACGATCGATGTGCTGCGCGACCGAGATCCGTCGATCCAGTTCCTCCGGCCAGGGCGCGACGAGACGGCCTCGCCGCTCGAGGAGGTCTACCTCGAGATGAACGCCGCCGACGACTACGGCGTTCGAGACGTCCGCCTGGTCTACTCGGTGAACGCGGGCCCCGAGGACACGATCACCGTGTTCGAGACGAACGGACCGCCGATCGCCGAGGTCTCGCCGGGCCACACGTTGTTCCTGGAGGAGTGGGAGTTGGAGTCGGGCGACCTGGTCTCGTACTACGCGATCGCGCGCGACAACCGAACCGGCGCGGAGAGCCGGCCCATCACCAGCGACATCTACTTCCTGAGCATCCGTCCGTTCGAGCGCGCCTACCGGCAGTCCGAGCAGGGTGGCGGTGGCGGCGGTGGTGGCGGCGGCCAGCAGCAGGACACGCCGCTCTCGGACCTCCAGCGACAGGTGATCGCAGCGACGTTCAACCTGATCCGCCAGGAGGATACGTACTCGCCCAGCGAGTTCAGTGAGGTGGTGAACACCGTGGCGCTCTCACAGGGTCGCCTGATCGGACAGGTGGGCACGCTCCTCCAGAGGATGCAGAACCGCGGGCTCACCCAGTCCGACCCGGGGTTCCGTGACGTCTCGGCCGTCCTGCCCCTGGCGATCGAAGCCATGCAGCGAGCCGCGGAGCACCTCGAGAACGAGGAGCTCCAGGAAGCCATGCCGGACGAGCAGGAAGCGCTCAGGCGTCTCCAGCAAGCCGAGGATACGTACGAGCAGTACGTCCAGCAGTCCCAGCAGCAGGGTGGCGGTGGTGGCGGTGGTGCGTCCCGTCAGGCCGCGGAAGACCTCGCCGACCTCTTCGAGCTGGAGCTCGACCAGCTGCAGAACCAGTACGAGACGGTCGAGCGCGGTCAGTCGCAGCAGCAAGACAACGAGGTGGACGAGCTCCTCGAGCAGCTCCAGGAGCTGGCTCGGCGACAGGAGCAGGAAGCCGAGCGGCAGCGCCGCAGGGCCCAGCAGCAGGCGTCCCAGGGGGGCGGCGGCGGTCAGTCGCAACGTGACTTGGCGGCCGAGACCGAAGAGGCCGCCCGTCAGCTCGAACGCCTCGCACGCCAGATGAACGACCCACAGCTCCAGGAAACGGCCCGGAGCCTGATGGACGCAGCGCAGTCGATGCGCGAAGCCGCTGCCCAGTCCGGTGGTCAGTCCACGTCCGAGGCGCAGTCGGCTCTCCAGAGGCTCGAGGAGGCTCGGCGAGAGCTCGAGGACCAGCGCTCCGACCGCGCACGCCGAGATACCGAGGAGGCGCTGGAGCGCATCGCCGAGATGCAGCAGGAGCAACGCGACATCCAGCGCCAGGTGCGCAACCTCCCGACGGACCGCAGCACCGAGCGTGCGGAGCAGATCGAGCAGCTGCGCGAGCGGAAGGATCAGATGGAGCAGGAAGTCATCCAGCTCGAGCGCGACCTCGATCAGGCGGCGAGCGGCGCCCGGGCCGACAATCCGGAAGCGGCTCGCGACATGCAGACCGCGGCCAACATGATCCGTGAGACCGAGCTGCGTGAGAAGATCCGCTTCTCCCGCAACACCATCGAGCAGTGGGACCCGCAGTCGGCGACCACGCTCGAGATCAACATCGAAGCGGACTTGCAGTCGTTACGCGATCAGCTCGAACAGGCCAACGAAGCCGCCAGCAACAACGAGCCCGATCCACTCGAAGAGGCCCTGGATGAGACCCGCAATCTCGTGCGGGGCATGGAGGCGATGAATCGCCGCCTCAACGAGCCTGGGCAGCAGGGTCAGCAGGGCCAACAAGGTCAGCAGGG
>JAHEKM010000137.1 GCA_024638325.1 Gemmatimonadota bacterium
CGTCCGACTCCGCGACTCGCTCCGGTCACGAGTGCGCTCCTACCCGCCAGCAGGCCGTCCGGGCTCACTCGGGCTCGGGCCTAGAGAGGCTGGTGGACACTCGTGGTCAGTCGCAGGAACTCGTCGCGTGTGCGCTGATCCTCGAGGAAGGTCCCCCGCATCGCGGACGTAATCGTCTTCGAGTTCTGCTTCTCCACGCCGCGCATCATCATGCACAGGTGGTACGCCTCGATCACCACGGCGACCCCCATCGGCTGGGTGGTTTCCCAAAGCGCCTGAGCGATCTGCTCGGTGAGCCGCTCCTGCACCTGGAAGCGCCGCGCGAAGACCTCCACCAGGCGGGCCACTTTCGAGAGGCCCACGATGCGGCCGTTCGGCACGTACGCCACGTGCGCCTTTCCAAAGAAGGGCAGCAGATGGTGCTCGCAGAGCGAGTAGAGCTCGATGTCCTTCACGAGCACCATGTTCCTGTGCGCCTCGTCGAAGAGCGCATCGTTGAGCACGGCCTCGGGCGACTCCGCGTACCCCTTCGTGAGGAAGGCCATCGCTTCGGTCACCCGGTCGGGCGTCTTGAGCATGCCAGGCCGGTCCGGATCGTCGCCGAGGCGGCGAATCATCTCCGCCACGAGGCTCGGGAACGGAACCTGGGACAAGCCTGCATCGGGCGGAGCCTGCACTCCGGTATCGCTCATCTCCTTCTCTACCTCCTCACGCCCGGTCGTCCGGGCCCGTGTATTCCACCCAGTTCCGCGGAGTCTCCCTTAGGAGAACCTTGGCGAGCCTCACGCTGCTCGGCATCCCGCCCGCGAGGCGGTCCCAGATGGCCACGGCTACGTTCTCCGTGGACGGGTTCACGCCCTCCAGCCAGGGGACCTCGGTGTTCAAGTTCTTGTGGTCGACGTCGACGATCACGCGCTCCTGCACGAGCTCCTTCAGGTCCTTCAGGTCCATCACGAAGCCCGTCTCTGGATCCACGGCGCCCTCGACCGTCACCTCGAGCTCGTAGTTGTGGCCGTGCCAGTTCGGGTTCGAGCAATCCCCGAACACCTCCGCGTTGCGCTCCGGGCTCCAGTCGGGACGATAGAGCCGATGGGCAGCGCTGAAGTGGACCAGACGGGTGGCGAGGACGTTGGGCATGGCTCTCGGTAACACTTCAACAGCGCAGAAGCTCCACCACGCGCCGTGCGCGGCACGACCCCCAAAAAGACAGGGGCCGGCGCCCTCGCCACGCTCAGCGTGAGAAGGCGTCGGCCCCCGCAACACACCGGAGGGGAAATATTGAAGCCCGGATCTAAACTTTTGGTAACCTCCCCAAGCCCTGCCGCTTTCCCCTCGACGGGGGCCTAGCGTCGTTCTCGGGAGTCAGTCCCGGCTTCGGTTTGTTGGCTCAATAAGTAAGCCCCCCGATGTGCAATCTGAATATAGAGTCTCGTCAGAGCAGTCGATAGGCCGCATACTGGGCACAAGCCTGGAGATCTTCGGGTAGGAGTGCCCTATGAACCGCAGGCGCGACCCCTTCCGAACCGGCACCTCCGTTGGCGTGGCCTTGCTCACGCTCGGCGTGAGCGTCGCGGCGCCACTGTTGGAGCGCGGCGCCGTCGTGGGAGAGCGCGCCATCGAGAGCCATCACGACGCGGCTCGGTGCGTCCACGCGCACGACCACCGCGTGTGCACGCAGGTGGGCGCGAACCTGGCGCTCGCGGCCGGCGAGTCGCACCAGCGACTGGCGCTCGTGGTCGTTCGTGCGGTACCGGCCGCCGAGGTCGAGGCCCCGGGCAGCTCCGCGCTCGCGGGCCCACCCTCGCGCGCGCCACCTCTGACCTGACGAATCTACCACCGCGCTTTCGCGGTGCGTTTTCACGCGACCCTTCGCCGGGTCGCCGTTTGTCGTTGTCCGTCAGAGACCCTCCTACCCGTGCCTGATCCGACATGATCTGCCGTCGTCCCCGGGGGCTACCGAGCCCCACCTGGGTCGTTCCGCTCGCTCTCGTGCTGTTCGCTGGGCCCCTTCCGCTCGGGGGCCAGGAGCCGACGGACTCGCTGCGCGCCGAGCTCGAGCGCCTGCGGGCCGCCGCCGCCGCGGCTGCCGGCGCGGGCGATTCGACCGCCGTAGAAGCCGACCGAACACAGGAGTTCGAGGGCCGAGAGCGCTCGCTCCAGGCCCTCAACCCGGAGATCAGCGTGAACGCCGACGTCTTCGGGCAGATCATCACCGACGACCCCGACCGAGAGAACTTCTTCGCCCGTGAGTTCGAGATCTCGCTCATCTCGAACCTCGATCCGTTCTCGCGTGCGAAGGTCTTCATCTCCCGCCACGCCGAAGGAGGAGAGATCGCTCCGTTCGACGACGGCGACGACGACGACGAACACGGCGGGGAGTTCACGGTCGAGGAAGGATACCTGGAGTGGGTTGGCCTGCCCGGCGGGCTCGGGCTCAAGCTGGGCAAGTTCTACCAGCAATTCGGGCAACTGAACCGCTGGCACGCCCACGCTCTGCCGTCTCAGTCCCGGTCGCTCGCGCACCTGGCGTTCGTCGGCCACGAGCCGCTTGCACAGACCGGCGCCTCTGTGCGCTGGCTGGCCCCTTTCGGGGGCGCGGCGGGCACGTTCGAGGCTACGGTGGAGGTGACACGTAGCGAGAACCACGAACTCTTCGGCGAGTCGGGCGGACCCTCGGTCCTGGGCCACCTCAACGGTTTCTGGAACCTCTCCTCGTCTCTCGACTTCGACCTCGGTCTGAGCTGGGTGAGGGGATCCTACGAAGACGAGACGGACTCCTTCGACCGCAGCCTCCTCGGAGCCGAGATGGCGCTCACCTGGCGACCGCCGGCACGCGCGCTCTACCGCGGCTTCACGCTGCGCGGCGGCGTCATGGCGCTGGACGGACTCGCTCCGGTGACGCCGGTGGGCGGCGGCGCGGCCGCGCCGCCCGCCGAGCGGGCATGGGGCTACTGGGGCTCGGGTGAGCTACGACTCTCACAGAGCTGGCTCGTCGGTGCCCGGGCGGACCGGGTCGAGAGTCCGGAAGATCCGAGCGAGTTCGCCTGGCTGGTGGCGCCGACGCTCACCTGGTGGCAGAGCGAGTACGTTCGGCTCCGGCTCGAGTACGATCTCACGGGACGGAGCTCGCTGAGCGACACGGCCGGCCGGTTTCTACTGCAGGTGACCTTCGCCATGGGACCGCATCGGCATGAGGCTTATTGATCTCGATTCGACCGGGCGGCTCACCCCGCCCCGTGGCTGGAATGGAGGCAGGACAATGATGAAGTCGATCATGATCGGCGCGATAGCGCTCGCCGCGTGGGGCGGAGGACTCGCGTCTCCGGCCGCCGCGCAGGCGCCCGTCCGGGTCGTCACGACGCTTCCCGTGTACGCGAGCCTGGCTCGCGAGATCGGCGGCTCGGCGGTGGAGGCCACAGCGATCGCCGACCCCGCCGAGGACGCCCACTTCGTGCGGCCGAAGCCGAGCTTCGCGCTCGACCTGCGGCGCGCCGACGCATTCGTGACCACGGGGCTCGACCTCGAGCTTTGGGTGCCGACACTCCTCGACCGGGCCGGCAATCCCGCGGTGATGGAAGGCGGTCGGGGCTACATCACCGCGTACACCGGCATCCGGCTGCTCGACATTCCGGCCGTCGCCGATCGCATTACGGGCGACGTGCACATTTTCGGGAACCCTCACCTCACGACCGATCCGCTGCGAGCGCTCCAGGTCGCGCGCAACATCAACACCGGCCTCAAGCGCGTAGCACCCAACCGCGCGGTACAGTTCGACCGCGGCCTGGCCAGTCTCACCGAGCGGATCCACCGCCGGCTCTTCGGCGACCGGCTCGTGCAGCTCCTCGGAGGCCCAACTCTCGAGCAGATGGCGCTCAACGGCACCCTCTTCGACTTCCTACAGTCGAACGAGTACGACGGTGTGCGCCTGATCGATCAGCTCGGCGGCTGGCTCGCGCGCGCGGCCCCGTTCCGCAACCAGTCGATGATCTGCTACCACAAGGACTGGGCCTATTTCGAGGAGCGGTTCCTGGTCCGCTGCGCCGACTACGTGGAGTCGCGGCCCGGAATCCCGCCCACGCCGGGTCACGTGTCCACGCTCATCCGCAGGATGCGCGACCAGGGACTCAACGTGGTGCTCTCTCCGTCGTACTACCCCCGGAGTCAGGTAGAGACCATCACGAACCGAGGCGGTGCACGCCTCGTCTACGTGCCGTTCGCTCCAGGCGCGGCGCCCGGCGTCGACGACTACTTCTCCCTCGTGGACACCTGGGTCGACGGCCTCGCTCGGGCATTCTCGGCAGGCTGAGCCCATGGAGCAGCATCGATGATCGACCTGATGATCCCGCCCATCGTGGCGGCGTTGGTGATTCTCTCCATCCACGCCTACCTCGGGCTCCACGTGATCGCGCGCGAGATCATCTTCGTCGACCTCGCGTTCGCGCAGATCGCCGCGCTCGGCACCACGACCGCTCTCTTGTTCGGCTACGATCACGGCACGACGTCGTCGCTCGTGTTCGCGCTCGTCTTCACGCTGGTCGGTGCGCTGGTGTTCTCGCTCACGCGCATGGAGCGTTCCGCCGTGCCGCAGGAGGCGATCATCGGTATCACGTTCGTGGTCGCGTCGGCCACGGTGATCCTTCTCGCCGGCTTCACGGCGGAGGGCACGGAGCACCTGCGCGAGACCATGACCGGCGCGCTGCTCTGGGTGAGCTGGCCAGCCATCTTCGAGATGGCCGCGGTCTACGCGGTCGTGGGCGCGTTCCACTTCGTCATGCGCCGCCGCTTCCTCGAGGTCTCCTTCACGCCCGAGCGGGCGCAGGGACTCCGTCTCTGGGACTTCCTCTTCTACGCCTCGTTCGGGATCGTCATCTCGTACTCCGTCGAAGTCGGCGGCGTGCTCATGGTCTTCAGCGCGTTGGTGATTCCCGGCGTGGTCGCGTTCTTGTTCACCAACCGCTTCAATCGAGCGTTGCTGCTCGCGTGGGCGAGCGGCGCGGTCGCGATCGTCGGGGGCATCGGCGCGTCGTTCTACTGGGACGTCGCCACGGGTCCATTGCTCGTCTGCGCGTTCGGCGTCGTTCTGATCGTCGCGGCCGTCGTGCGGGCCGCGCTCGGCATCCGTCCGGGTCCGGACATCATCGTCGAGAGCCTCCGTTCACGTCCTTCCGAGGGCGACGCCGCGGCGTAGCGTTACCCGCTCCGCGCCTCCCGAAGGAGCGCCAGGTTCGCCCGGTCGGCCGCGACCGGATCGTCTCCCTTCGGCGTCTCGAGAACCTTCGGTACGGACGCGAGCCGCTCGTCCCGCATGACGCGTCGGAAGGGCTCCACGCCGAGCGTGCCCTCACCGATCGTTTCGTGTCGGTCCTTGCGAGAGCCGAAGGGGTGCTTGGAGTCGTTCAGGTGGATCAGCCCGAGTCGCTCGAGGCCGAGGAGCTCGTCGAACGAAGACCAGACCCCCTCGTAGTCGCCGACGAGGTCGTATCCAGCGCTGTACGCGTGACACGTGTCGAAACAGACGCCCAGGCGATCCTGGTGGCGCGCCGGCACGGCGTCGAGGATCGCCCTCAGCCGCTCGAAGCTGTCGCCCACGGTCGTGCCACTCCCCGCCGTCAGCTCGAGGAGAACACGGGTGCGTCCTGCGACGGACTCGAGGCACTCTGCAATGCCCTTCGCGTTGCGCGCGATGCCGGCGGGGACGTCGCCGTCGGTCGCGTTGCCGGGGTGAGTCACCAAGAAGTCCAAGTCGAGCGCCGTACAGCGGCGTAGCTCACCCTCGAAGGAGCGCTGCGACATCCGCCACAGCCGCCGGTCGGGCGATGACAGGTTGATCAGGTAGGAGTCGTGCGCTCCGGCCACTGCGATCCCGTGGGCCCGCCGTTCCCGCGCGAACGCGGCGCAGGCTTCGTCGTCCAGCTTCGGCTCGGCCCAGCGGCTCGGCTGCTTCGTGAAGAGCTGCAGGACGGCGGCGCCGATCTCTGCGGCACGGCCGGGCGCCCGATCCACACCCCCTGCCGTCGACACGTGGGCACCGAGCTCGTCGGGGGCCACTTCCGATCTCGAGGTGCGGGGCGGCGGCGTCATGGGCGCGAAGCTCTGCAAAGTTTGCCCCTACCGGAAGCGTTTGTGGCCCCCACGCGTCGGCTGGACCCGCAGCGTCTGTGACCATCGATCGACGTAAATCGTTGTCGCCACGTCGCTTGGGTACAATCTAACCCTCCCGCCAGATGTTTCTCCCTCGGGGGCACGGGACTTGTCCCCAGAAACGAACATGAGCACAACCCCCAATAGGCGCGTGAGATGAGGAGGCCCAAGATGCGGATCGCGGCCGATGGATACATCGACCTGCGGGACAGCCGGCGAGTCAGGACCCCGGGATACCACGATCATGGCGTGGATCCGGTGCCGGAGGAGGAGGCCATCGCGTTCCTCCTCTCACACAGCTTCCGGGGTCACCGCAAGGTGATTCGCTCGATGACCGTGGAAGAGCGCAAGAGGATCCGCTTGGCGCTTTGGGCTGATTCGGTGTCGGAGCGCATGACGCTCGTGGACCGGGTGTGGCGCTCGATCACCGAGCCCGTGATGGCTACGGCGGGCAAGAAGGGACCCGAGCTGATTCAGATCATACGCTACGGAAACTGGGCGTATCCGTTATATATCGACGGCGACGCGACACGGGTCATCCCGCTCAGCGGCACGCCGCTTGCTGAAGTATCCAAGAAGTCCGACTTCGAGTTCGACTTGGAGCGGAAGACAGCTTAGAGATTGTGCCGGTGTGGTTCGGCCTCGGTCGTCCCGCCGGCACAAAGTCCCACGCCAGCACGGGTGGGCAACACGCCCTGGGGGGGCGTGCCAAGAGTGGCGGTAGGTGCCTAGCGCCTACCGTCACTCGCTTTTTTGTGCCCCCTTCCCGCTCGAGCCGGGGTGCGACGCGCGGCACCTCCCGCTCGCTCTAGCGGGCTTTCTACCCCACCACCCCCGGCCTGCCCGATGGCGCTCGCCGGGAGGCGACGCGAGACGCACCCCCGACCACATCGTAAGCTCAGCGAGGGACGGTGGGCGGTGCGGCATGGGGGGGCGAGGGGTCGGCGCAGGTCGCATCGCCCGCACGGCCCCGGCCCCCAAGGGCACCCGCACGCTCGTCGGGCGCGGGGGGCGGGGGCTCGACGAAGCGGCATCGGACAGGAGGCGGGGGGTGGTGCGGGGAGTCCGCTAGAGCGGAGGGGAGGTCCCGTGCCCCGCGCCCGTCCGCTAGTCCGGTAGGCCCGGCTCCGTCATACCGCGCACGTCCAAAGCCTGGTCGACCTGGTCCGCGGGCAGGAGCTTCTTCTCGAGCACGACTTGGCGCACGCTCACCCCGCGCTTCGCCGACTCCTTGGCGACCTCGGCGGCCTTGTCGTAGCCGATGTAGGGGTTGAGCGCGGTCGCGATCGAGGGGTTGAGCTCGAGGAGCTCCCGGGCGCGCTCCTCGTTGGCCTCGATGCCCACGACGCATCGATCGGTGAACTCGCGTGCCACGTTGGCGAGCAGGGTGATCGACTCGAGCAGCGCGTGCGCCAAGACGGGCATCATGACGTTGAGCTCGAAATTGCCGCGGCTGCCGGCGACCGTGACGGTCGTGTGGTTCCCCATCACGCGGGCGCAGACCATCATCACCGCCTCGGACATCACCGGGTTCACCTTCCCCGGCATGATCGAGGAGCCGGGCTGGATCGCGGGCAGACGGATCTCCCCGAGGCCCGACGTCGGCCCCGAGCCCAGCCAGCGGATGTCGTCCGCAATCTTCATGAGGCTGGTCGCGACCGTGTTGAGCGCACCGGACGCGCTCACCGCCGCGTCCTTCGCGCCCTGGGCCTCGAAGTGGTCGTCGGCCTCTCGAAAGCCGATGCCGGTCACGGAC
>JAHEKM010000138.1 GCA_024638325.1 Gemmatimonadota bacterium
GGGCGGTACCTTCGCGATCTCGGGCTGCCCGTGACCCAGCAACGCGAGGCTGTCGACGACGTGGTCTTCGCATCGGAGGGGCACCAGTCCGTCGACGAAATCGAGGCCGTGCTTCGCGAGCGGGATGAGCGTATCGGCAAGGCTACGATCTACAGGACGCTGGACCTTCTCGTGCGCAGCCGTCTGGTATCGGAGCACGACTTCGGTGAGGGCTTCAAGCGCTACGAGCACCGGCTCTCGGAGCACCCCGTCCACGAACACCTCATCTGCCTCGAGTGCGGCAGCGTGACGGAGTTCGAGAGCAAGGAGCTCTACGGTGTGGAGAACCGGGTGAAGCAGGAGCACGGGTTTCAGCCGGTGCGTCGCAGGCTCGAGATCTACGGGCTCTGTAAGCAATGTCAGGAAGCCGGCGTGGAGCTCCCGATCGAAGGGCTGATGTGCCCAATCGAGACGGTGTGACCGTGGAGGTCACCCGCGCGGAGTAGGGCGGTGATGCCGACGCGAACTGAATCGAGCGAACGGGTGCCGACCCTGAGATCCGGTGCGGCAGCCCCGTCCCCGGGAGTGGACCGCCGCGACGCCGCGAAGGCGCGTTGGCCCTGGCCCGAGATCGAGCGTGCCACAGGAGCCCCGACGATCTGCGGCAACGAGATCCGCCTGCAGTTCGAGGGCTCGGCGACCTTCTCGGCATGGCTCGAAGCGATCGCGACGGCGGAGCGGTACGTCTACTTCGAGAACTACCTGCTACGCGACGACTCGGTGGGTCACGAGTTCCGCGACGCCCTCGTGGCCAAGGCGCGCGAAGGCGTGCCGGTGTACCTCGTCCACGATTGGTTGGGCTGTTGGGCCACGCCGCGGCGGTACTGGAAGCCGCTCAGGAAGGCCGGTGTCCACGTGCGGGCCTTCAACCCCCCCGCCATCCGTCTCGGAGACCCCTTCGGCGCGCTGCAGCGCGACCACCGGAAGCTCGTCGTGGTCGATGGTGACATCGCCTTCGTGGGTGGCCTCTGCGTGGGGGAGGAGTGGGCAGGGACCCCGACTGCGGCGCCCTGGCGTGACACTGGTATCGAGATCAGGGGGCCGGCCGCGCGGGCGGCGGCTCTGGCCTTCGAGCGACTCTGGAGCCAGATGGAGGCTCCCCTGCAAATGGCGGGCGCCACCGCGGCCGTACCCGGCGAAGGTGGCACTCCCGTCTGGCTCATCGAGGGCGAGCCGGGTCGGGCGCGTGTGTATCGGACGCTGCACCTGACGGCGAGCCGGGCCCGGGAGTCCATCTGGATCACGGATGCCTACTTCGTCGCTCCACGATCGATCTCCGAGGCTCTCACGGCCGCGGCTCAGCAGGGCGTCGACGTGCGCATCCTGGTGCCGGCGCACAACAACTGGCCGATCGTCGGGAGCATGTCGCGCGGTGGGTACCGTTTCCTGTTGGAGTCCGGTGTGCGCATCTTCGAGTGGCAGGGCCCGATGATGCACGCGAAGACCGTCGTCGTCGACGGCGTGTGGTGCCGCATCGGGTCGAGCAACCTCAACAGCGCGAGCCTGCTCGGGAACTGGGAGCTCGACGTCGGCGTTTTGGACTCGGGTCTCGGTCGGCAGTTGGCCGGGCTGTTCATGGCGGACCTAGCGTCCTCCGTGGAGATCGTGTTGCCCGGTCAGGCAGCGGTTCGCAGAGGGACCGTGTCTCCGGAGGGAGGCTTGCACACCGAGCCGCTGGACCCCCCGGGCACGTTGCCTCAACGACTGGAGCAGCAGATCCGTACGCTCGGGCAGACGCCGGGCCGGCTGACACTGGCCTCGATCGTTCGCGCGAGGGAGGCGTTCGGGGGCGCGCTGGCGGGTAACCGCCAGTTGGGAAGAGAAGACCGAACCGTTCTAGGCTTCGTATCGGTTGCGCTGCTGGTGATTGCGGTGCTGACCGCGCTGATGCCGACGGCGGTGGGTTGGGTCGTCGTGTTGGTGGCCGGCTGGCTCGGCCTGACGACCGGCGCCCGCGCGCTTCTTCAGCGGCGTCGGAGCAAGGCAGAGGAAGAGGCAGCGGCCACAGGAACCGAGACGAGGGAAGGCAGCGAATGACCGGAGTCGAAGTCGGAATCCCCATTGCGTTCGCAGCGGGCCTGCTGTCGTTTCTGTCGCCGTGCGTGCTGCCGCTGGTCCCGAGCTACCTCACGTTCGTCACCGGGATGAGCCTCGAGGACCTGGAGCAGGGGGTGAACCGGAAGGCGACGTTCATTCACTCGGTACTCTTCGTGCTGGGCTTCAGCACGATCTTCATCGTGGGAGGCGCTGCCGCCTCCTTCCTCGGACAGTTCATCCGCTACTGGGAGGTGTGGATCGCCCGCATCGGCGGCGTGATCATCATCCTCCTGGGTCTGCATCTCTCGGGTGCCCTGCGGTTCACTCCGCTTCTTCGCGAGCGGCGGATGCACCTCGCCGAGAAGCCGGCCGGGTACATCGGCACGCTCGGGGTCGGCTTCGCGTTCGGCGCCGGCTGGACGCCCTGTCTCGGCCCCACACTCGGCGCCATCCTGACGCTGGGCATGACGCAGGACACCGTGTGGGCGGGTGTCGGATTGCTGAGCACCTACTCGCTGGGGCTGGCGGTGCCGTTCCTGGTGGCGTCCCTCGCACTCGACCGGTTCCTGGCCGGGTTCAAGCGGTTCCGCCGCTGGATGGGCGTGGTCGAGATGGTGTCCGGGGTGTTGCTCATCGTGCTCGGAATCCTTCTCGTCACGGGTCAGATGACGCGGCTCAGCAGCTGGCTGTTCACCCTCACGCCCAGTTGGCTGCTGATCTGAGTTGGGCCGGGTCCGCCACGCGCCGATTGCGGGTTGAGGGGCCCGGGACGTAACCTCGCGCGACTCCCACCGCGCTGTTCGGCCATGCCTCAACCATTCCGTCCGCTCCTCGGCGTGCTCGCCGCGCTGACGCTGTGCGCCTCGGCGGCCCATGGCCAGGGGATCGATCGTGTGCGGATGTCGCTCCTACGGGAGGTGATGCCCGGGGCCGAGCGCTTCGAAGAGGCTTCGGGTAACCCGCCCGTACGCCGAGCGCTGTCCGGTGAGACGCTGCTCGGCTACGTCTTCCTGACGTCGGACCTCCCGCCCGAGGTGCGAGGCTACAGCGGTCCCATCCAGACGGTGGTCGGCATGACGCCAGAGGGCACCATCACGGGCGCGCGGGTCGTCGAGTATCATGAGACGTACATGCGGACGCGGGGGGACTTCCTTCGGACGCCCGGCTTCCAGGAGCAGTTCTCGGGCAAGTCCGTCGGGGATGCCTTCCAGGTCAGGGAAGACGTGGACGGCATCTCGCGCGTGACGATTTCAGTGCGCGCGATGGCGAGGGGGATCCGGCAGACCGCGCGACGCGTGGCCGCCGAGTACATGCGGGTGCCGGAGCGACCCACGGCCCCCATCGAAGATGTGGCGTCCCTCTCATGGTTCGAGCTGCGCGCCCGAGGAGTGGCCGAGCGCTTCGAGGTTCGCGACGTGGAGCGCGACACCACGCTCGGCATGTCCGTGCTTCACTTGCAGTCGGAGGACTTCGCGGAGCATCTCATCGGCGGGCTCTTCGGCTACGCCGTCTCGGCCGCGGAGGAGCGGGGCGGGGTGGAGGACATGATCCTCTACGTGGTCGACGGCACGCGACCGCGACTCGAGTCCGAGCGGGGCTGGGCGATCGAGCAGGACGGCACCACGGTCCAGATTCCCAGTGAAGACGTGGAGATGCTCGGGGCGCCGTGGGAGGGAATCCTGCAGGGCGAGACGTCGCTCGTGGGCGTCCTCATGCTCCACGGACAGGTGGATCTCGGACGCCCGCTGACGGTCGTGTTCGACCAGGGACCCGAGCTCGGCCGACACTCGGCCACGTACGTGTCACAGCGAGCGCTCGCGGTCATGGCCGCCGCTGCGGCCGAGCCGCCACCGCCCGCCTCCACGGTCGCCTCCGGACCGCGCCCCGCCCCCGACGCAACGACCGCCGATGACGCGATCGACGAGGTCGTCGCAAGCGCGGCCCCGACGGAGCCCGAAGACCCTGAAGTCCTGGCTTCCGCTGCACCGGCGCCGCCGCCGGCGCCGGAGACCGCCACGCGCCAGGCCGCAGCTGCGGCGACCGTGTCGCTCGCGGAGCTGAACCTGCTCGACTTCGTGGAGGAGCCCGAGCCGTCGGTCGTGGAGCGCCTCCTGACCGAGACTTCGTGGGCCCGTATGGGGTGGATGGCGCTCGTCCTCACGCTGGCCACGCTGGCGTTCTTCACGAAGCACGTGTTCCTCCGGTGGAGCTCGCTCGTCGCGACGTTCGTCGTGCTCGGCTACGTGGACGGTGGCTTCCTCTCGGTCTCTCACATCACGTCGGCGATCTGGGTGGGTCCCTCGGTCTTCCTGAACGACCTGCCGTTGCTCGTCATGGTGGCGTTCACGCTACTGGCGGTCGTCTTCTGGGGACGGGTGTTCTGCGGCTATCTATGCCCGTTCGGGGCGCTGCAGGACTTCATCGATGCCGTCGTGCCCAAGCGCTTCCAGCGTTCGTTCCCTCCGGGGGTGCACCGGTGGGCGCTCAAGGCGAAGTACGGAATCCTGGGGATCATCGTCGTGCCGGCGCTCGCGGGCAGCGAGGCCAGTCTCTATCAGTACTTCGAGCCGTTCGGCACCGTCTTCTCCATCGGACCCAGCAAGCTCCTTTGGACCATCGCGGGTGGCTTCCTGCTCGCGTCGGCCATCGTGCCGCGCTTCTACTGCCGGTACGCGTGTCCCCTGGGCGCCGCGCTCGCGCTCGGCTCGGTGTTCTCACTCAACCGCATTCGGCGCGTCGAGCAGTGCGACTACTGCAAGGTCTGTGAGCACAAGTGTCCTACGGGCGCCATCGACGGTCCGACCGTGGACTTCAAGGAGTGCGTACGCTGCAACGTGTGCGAGGTCGAGCTACTCGAGAAGCGCGGCGTCTGTCGGCACGATATGGAGCTGATTCGGCCTCGGCTGGTGCAGCTGAAAGCCCGCGCCCCGGTGGGACTCGCCGACGTCGTCGTGCGGAGCCGCGCCGACTGACCTACTCGGCGACCGCGACGGGGATGCCGTCGATGCTCGTCGTGTTCTTTGTGCGTCGGTACTCGATCAGGCCATCTTCGCCTTTCCGCTCGGCCCACTCGATGAGCTTGTCACGCGGCTCGGCAGCCCCCATGAGCGGCACTCCGAACCCGCACGATGTCTGCACCCGGTGGATATCCGCCACGACGATCTGGCGGATGCCCGGTATCTCGTCGAACGCCTGCATCAGGTCGGGCCACTCCTTCGAGTCGGGCAGCACCGACCGGCCCCGCCCGAAGAGACGCAGGATCTTGGGCCGGCCCTGGAATGCGCAGAACATGAGGGTCAGCCGACCGTTCTCCCCCAGGTGCGCCGCCGTCTCGTTCCCGCTGCCCGTCAGATCCAGATACGCGACCCGGTCCGGTCCGAGGACGCGGAACGTGTCGAGGCCCTTCGGCGAGAGATTCACGTGACCGTCGGCGGCGAGCGGCGCGCTCGCGACGAAGAAGACCGACTGACGCGAGATGAACGCGCGAATGCGATCCGTGATCTCAGGTAGGACTGTGGCCATCTGTTATCGTGCTTCCGGTTCGGGTAGTCGGGCGATGAACTAGACGGCCACCTCCAGGTCCTCCTCGAGCATCTGGCGGCGGAGGAGCCGCGCGTACGTCCCACCGGCCGCGATGAGGTCCGCGTGCCTGCCGCGCTCGACGACACGCCCGTCCTCCAGGACGAGGATCTGATCGGCGTGCATGACGGCAGAGACGCGATGGCTGATGATGAACGCCGTGCGTTCCACCGTCGCGGCCCCGAGGTCGCCGAGAATCGCCGCCTCGGTGTGCGTGTCGACGGCGCTCAAGGCGTCGTCCAGGATGACGATGAGCGGCTCCCGCGCCAGCGCCCTGGCCAACGTCGCTCGCTGTTTCTGTCCACCCGAGAGGTTGATCCCGCGCTCACCAAGGATCGTATCGTACTGCGCCGGGAAGGCCAGAACCTGCTCGTGGAGCTGGGCGATCTCAGTGGCCCGGCGCACCACTTCGGCGGGCGATCCGTCTTCCGCGAGCGGCTCTTCCACGCCCAGTCCGATGTTGCCGGCGATGGTATCCGAGAACAGGAAGGGATCCTGCGGCACCATGCCGATGCGGAAGCGTAGCTCCTTGGGATCGACGGAGGTGAGCGGAATCCCGTCGATGAGGACCTGGCCGTCGCTCGGATCGTAGAGCCGTGCGAGGAGCGCGACGAGCGTGCTTTTTCCGGAGCCGGTTGGCCCGACGATGGCCACCGTCTCGCCGGGCTCGACTTCGAACGACACGTCCTCCAGCACCCGCCGCTCCGTGCCCGGGTAGGAAAAGGCGACCTCGCGGAACTCTACCCGCCCACGGGCGCGTGCCAAGGACCGGGGCTGGTCTGGCACGGCCAGCGCTGGCTCCGACCTGAAGATCGTGTTCAGGCGCCCCATCGATGCGGCGCCACGCTGGTACAAATTCACCACCCAACCCAGGGCGATCATCGGCCAAATGAGCAGCGTGAGGTAGAAGCCGAACGCCACGAAGTCACCCAACGTGATACGCCCGGCGATGACCTCCAGGCCGCCGAGCCAGGTGACGAGCACCATGGCGCCGCCGGAGATGAGGTGGAGGAGCGGGTGGAACGCACCGGCCTTACGGACGAGGCTCATGTTCGCCGAGCGGTACTCCTCGTTGTATCCGTCGAACTGCCCGGCCTGCTCGCGCTCCTGCGAGTACGCGCGCACGATGCGCACGCCGGTGAGGCTCTCCTGCACGAACGTGGACAGCGAGGAGAACTGCTCCTGGATCTGCTCGAAGCGCCGATGGATGACGCGCCCGAACCCCAGAACAATGACGGGGAGGAAGATCATGGGCATCATCGCGAACAGCGTCAGGCGTGGGCTGATCCAGATCATGAGCGAGAGCGCGAACACGAAGCTCAACGCCGTGTTCAGCGTGTACATGACGGCCGGGCCCGCCGCCATCCGCACCGCGAACGTGTCGTTGGTGGCGCGGCTCATGAGGTCGCCTGTGCGCGTACCGCCGTGAAACGTCGCGTCGAGCCGCAGCAGATGCTGGAAGAAGTCGTTCCGGAGGTCGGCCTCGATCCGTCGTGAGATGCCATTCATGAGCTCCCGCATGCCGTAGCGGAAGATGCCCCCGACGAGCGCGGCCAGAACGATCAACCCACCCAGGACCGCGACGTCGCGGCCAGTCACGTTCGGGTCCTCCAACCCGTCGATCGCCAGCTTCATGAGATAAGGCGCGGCGACCTGGAAGACGTTGGCGAAGAACACGCACGCGAGTCCCGCCACGAGTGCCTTCCGGTAGGGCCGGAAGTAGGGGAGCAGTGCGCGCAGCTCGCCCATGGGCCTACTCCACGGTGACCTGGAGCGGAGCCAGGATCGAGGCGGGGCTCGTGGCCGCGCCGATCGGGACCGGAGTGCCCACGTAGTGCTGCACCAACGTGAAGCCGTGGTCGGTGGCGGGCTCGGCGGCGCGGAACGTCACCGTCGTCTGGCCGATCCCCGTGAACCACATCGTGATGGTGCCCGGTCGACCGGTCTCCTCGGTCGCCACGAGCGCCACGGCCTCGTCGGTGCCCACGAGGTGCGCCCAGGTGGAGGACCCTCCGGCGGGGACGGGCTGGCCGACCTCGTAGGGCTGCTCCGAGCCCGCGTCCCCAGCGCGGACATTCCAGTTCACCGTGCCCTCCGCGTCGACCGCGCGTGTGAAGAGGGCCGAGCTCGCGGGTCCGCGGAGCGCACCGTATGTCCCGTTGGGTGTCGCGAAGTCCCACGTCCACGGTGGGTCGCC
>JAHEKM010000201.1 GCA_024638325.1 Gemmatimonadota bacterium
ATGGGCAAGGAGAAGTTCGAGCGCACGAAGCCACACGTGAACGTGGGAACGATCGGACACGTGGATCATGGAAAGACGACGCTGACGGCTGCGATCACGCTGACGCAGTCGAAGAAGTGGGGCGGCGAGGCCGTGGCGTTCGACAACATCGACAAGGCGCCGGAAGAGCGCGAGCGCGGGATCACGATTGCGACGGCGCACGTGGAGTACGAGACGGAAGCGCGTCATTACGCGCACGTGGACTGTCCTGGGCACGCGGACTACGTGAAGAACATGATCACGGGTGCGGCTCAGATGGACGGAGCGATCCTGGTGGTGAGCGCAGCGGACGGTCCGATGCCTCAGACACGGGAGCACATCCTTCTGGCTCGTCAGGTGAACGTGCCGCACATCGTCGTGTTCATGAACAAGGTGGACATGGTCGACGACGAAGAGCTTCTGGAGCTGGTGGAGTTGGAGGTGCGGGAGCTGCTATCGGAGTACGACTTCCCGGGCGACGACACGCCGGTGATCAAGGGCAGCGCGTTGAAGGCTCTGGAGGCTGGAGGCGAGGGGGATGACGCGAACTGCATCCAGGAGCTGATGGATGCGATCGACAGCTACATCCCGGAGCCGGTCAGGGATATCGACAAGCCGTTCCTGATGCCTGTGGAGGACGTGTTCAGCATCACGGGCCGAGGGACGGTGGCGACGGGCCGGATCGAGCGCGGGATCGTGAAGCAGGGTGAAGAGGTGGCGATCGTGGGGATGGGCGGGGACAAGAAGACGGTGGTGACGGGTGTGGAGATGTTCCGGAAGCTTCTGGACGAGGGCCGAGCGGGCGACAACGCGGGCCTACTGCTTCGTGGAGTGGCGAAGGACGAGATCGAGCGTGGGCAGGTGTTGGCGAAGCCGGGCTCGATCACGCCGCACACGAAGTTCAAGGCGGAGGTGTACGTGCTGACGAAGGAGGAGGGCGGACGTCATACGCCGTTCTTCGACGGGTATCGTCCGCAGTTCTACTTCCGAACGACGGACGTGACGGGAGCGGCGCATCTGCCGGAGGGCGTGGAGATGGTGATGCCCGGGGACAACGTGCAGATGGAAGTGGAGCTGATCACGCCGATCGCGATGGACCCGCAGCTACGGTTCGCGATCCGCGAGGGTGGGCGGACGGTGGGCTCGGGTGTTGTGACTGAGATTATCGAGTAAGGGAGGGAGCGCGACGCACGACACCATCGTTCGGGGGCCGCTCGCCACTATGGCCGGCGGATCTCTTCGACGGGAGAGCGGCTCGCTACGGCGAGGGGCCGACCGAGTCCCCTCGCCGAGCCCCACTCACGATGGCGTCGCGCGCCGCGCTCCAGTCGACATACAGCAGGACCCCGGCTCCGGCCGGTGACCCTGGGCGGCTGAAGAAGGCCAGCTCCGGGAGCATCGCGGTCGTCGCGGGGGGGACACGAAGAGCAGGGCAGGTAGGTGGCAGGACCTGGAAGGTGCGGTTGCCTGCCGAAACAGAGTGGATGGACCACCCTCGGTCGAAGGCCGCGGGGGGATGGGGCTGGCCGCCGCTGGGTGGTCGGGACCCGTCCCGGGTCCGACGACGCTCTGCTGCGCGTAGCAGCAGAGCGAGGCACGAGGAGTAAGTAGGAAGAAGCGGAGCAACTACCGGCCGAGCGGCTGAGGAGGACCCGGGACGGGTCCCGACCACCGCCCGCGGAGACGAGATGGCAGACAGAATCAGAATCCGACTGAAAGCGTTCGATCACTGGGTAGTCGATCAAACGGCGTCCGACATTGTGCGGACCGCCCAGAAGACCGGCGCCACGGTGCGTGGACCGATCCCGCTGCCGACGCGTCGGCAGCGCTGGACCGTGCTCCGCTCGCCCCACATCGACAAGAAGAGTCGGGAGCAGTTCGAGCTCCGCACGCACAAGCGGCTCATCGACATCGTCGACAGCCGCCCACAGACGATCGACGCGTTGACCAAGCTGGATCTCCCAGCAGGGGTCGACGTGGAGATCAAGGTCGACTGACGGAGGATCGCACGAATATGCCAGGGCTGATCGGTAAGAAGGTCGGCATGACGAGGATCTTCGATGACGAAGGGGTGCAGGTCCCCGTCACCGTCATCGAGGCGGGGCCGTGCCCCGTGGTCGAGGTGCGCTCTGTGGACCACGACGGGTACCCTGCGGTCCAGGTGGGCTTCGGCGCTCAGACCGCCAAGCGTGCGACGAAGGCCGAGACCGGGCACGCCGCCAAGGCGGGCTTGGAGACTCCACCGAGGCTGATGCGGGAGTTCCGCATCGGCGACGGTGAGGAGTACGAGGTGGGCCAGACGCTCACCGTCGAGCTGTTCGAGGCAGGCGACCGCGTGAAGGTCACGGGCCGCTCGAAGGGCCGGGGCTTCCAGGGCGTGGTGAAGCGGTACGGCTTCGCGGGTCGTCCCGGCTCGCACGGCCACCCGATGTCCCGCAATCCGGGCTCGCTCGGACCGGGCACCGACCCCTCGCGCGTTATCAAAGGCAAGAAGCTCCCCGGCCGTATGGGCGGTGAGCGCACTACCATCCGCAACCTCCAGGTCGTCCGGGTCGATGGCGAGCGGAACCTCCTCTTCCTGAAGGGTGGGGTTCCGGGCGCGCGCAACGGTTACGTCCTGATCTCGAAGTGAATCATGTTTAAGGCACGCTACTACAAAGCCGACGGCAAGAAGGGCCGCGCGAGAGCACTCCCCGAGTCGCTCTTCGACGGGGTCGTCCACGAGGCCGTCATGCACCAGGTGGTGAGGGCCTACCTGTCGAACCAGCGTCAGGGCACGGCCGCGGCGAAGTCACGCGGCGAGGTCGCTGGCGGTGCACGCAAGCCGTGGCGCCAAAAGGGCACCGGCCGAGCGCGCCAAGGCACCATTCGCGCCGTCCAGTGGGAGGGTGGTGGTGTCGGGTTCCCGCCGATCCCGCACTCGTGGCGGCAGCGCGTGCCCAAGAAGGTCAAGGCGCTCGCCCGTCGCTCCGCGCTCAACGACCGCGCCGAGAACGACCGCGTGGTCCTGGTCGACCTCCCGAAGGGCGACGCCCCGAAGACCAGGGAGCTCCTGGACTTCGTCGGGGGCCTCGGCGCCAACGGCAAGGTGCTCATCCTGACCCACGGCACGAACGAGCGGATCTACCTGTCGGCGCGGAACGTGTCGACACTGAAGGTCCTGCGTTTCGGGGACGAGTCGGTCTACGACGTTCTTTGGGCCGAGACGGTCGTCATCGAGCGCAGCGCGCTCGAGGCCAGTGACGACGCTAAGGACGAGCCGGAAGAGGAGGCCGCCGATGAGTGACCTCTACGACGTGATTCTCGCCCCGGTCGTGACCGAGAAGACGGCTCAGCAGATGGAGGCGGAGAACGTCTACACGTTCATCGTGGCAGGAAGCGCCAACAAGATCGAGATCGGCAAGGCCATCGAGCGCCTGTGGGACGTGACGGTCCACGACGTTCGCACGTTGAAGTACGCCGGTAAGGTCAAGCGCTCGTTCTTGGGTCGGATGGCCCGTAGCAACAAGGTCGGGCGGCGCGCTTCCTTCAAGAAGGCTGTGGTACAGCTCGCAGAGGGCGACCACATCGAGCTTTACGAGCAGGGTTGATCCATGGGTATCAAGAAATTCAGGCCGGTTACGCCGGGCACACGAGAGCGCTCGATCCTCGACAACGATGTCGTGACTCGTAAGGGCCCCGAGAAGGCCCTGACCGAGTCGATCTCGTCGAAGGGTGGTCGTAATCACCACGGCCACATCACGATGCGTCGCCGGGGCGGTGGACATAAGCGCAGGTATCGCCGCGTCGACTTCAAGCGGGACAAGCACGGCATCGAGGGGCGGGTCGCTCACATCGAGTACGACCCGAACCGTTCGGCGAACATCGCGCTCGTCCACTACGCGGACGGCGAGAAGCGCTACATCCTCCACCCGAAGGGGCTATCCGTCGGGGATGTGGTCATGGCGGGTCGTGAGGCGGATGTCCGCATCGGGTCGACCCTGCCGCTCGAGTTGGTGCCTCTGGGCACCACCGTCCACAATGTGGAGCTGAAGCCGGGTAAGGGCGGGCAGATGGCCCGTTCCGCGGGCTCGGGGGTTCAGGTCGTGGCGAAAGAGGGCGATTTCGTCACGCTGCGGCTGCCATCGACCGAGGTACGACGAGTTCGAAAGGAGTGCTCCGCCACCATCGGTGAGGTCGGAAACTCCGACCACGAGCTGACGGTGCTCGGCAAGGCCGGAGCCAATCGCTGGAGGGGCCGGCGTCCCAAGGTGCGTGGCGTCGCAATGAACCCGGTCGACCACCCACTCGGTGGCGGCGAGGGTCGCTCGTCAGGAGGACGCCCGCCGGTTTCGCCATGGGGCAAGCCCGAAGGCAAGAAGACCAGAGACAAGAAGAAGGCATCGACCAAGGACATCGTGCGCGGCCGCAAGCGCGGCAAAGCCACGAAGTAGGAGCAGCCAGCAATGCCACGGAGTGTAAAGAAGGGCCCGTTCATCGAGGACAAGCTTCTCTTCAAGATCGAGTTGATGAACTCGAGAGGAGAGAAGAAGGTCGTGAAGACGTGGTCCCGTGCGTCGACGATCTCGCCGGACTTCGTCGGCCACACCATCGCCGTGCACAATGGCAACAAGTTCGTCCCGGTCTACATCACCGAGAACATGGTAGGCCACAAACTCGGCGAGTTCGCCCCGACCCGGCTGTTCCGCGGTCACAGTGGCAAGCTGGCCGACAAGCGATCGTCTGCGAGCTGACATGGAAGCCAAAGCCATTGCCCGTCACGTCCGTATGAGCCCGCGCAAGGTGCGGCTCGTCGTGGACCAGATCCGTGGCAAGCCGGTCAACGAGGCGTACGCCCTTCTGCAGTTCTCGAAGAAGGGGGCGGCCGAGCCCGTGGGTAAGACCCTGCGCTCCGCGGTCGCGAACGCCCAGGTGAAGTCACAAGACGAGGGCGCGGTCCTCGACGTCGATGACCTCGTCGTGCGCGAAGCGTACGTGGACGAGGGCCCGACACTCCGCCGCTGGCGGGCCCGCGCCCAAGGTCGTGCATCCCCGATCCGTAAGCGGACGAGCCACATCACCGTGGTCGTCGACACGAGGGACAACTAGATGGGACAGAAGACACACCCGGTAGGCTTCAGACTCGGCGTCGTACAGGACTGGAAGTCCCGTTGGTACGCGGAGCGTGACTTCCCGCGCCTGCTCCACGAGGACGAGACGATCCGGAAGTACCTCCGCCGGCGCCTCTCCCACGCGGCGCTGAGCCACGTCGAGATCGAGCGCAAGCCGAGCAAGATCGTCGTGACGCTGCACACCGCGCGTCCGGGCGTCGTGATCGGCAAGCGTGGCGCCGAGGTGGACAAGCTCCGTGACGAGCTCGCCGTCCTCACCAACGCCGAGATCTCCGTCAATGTCGAGGAGATCAAGCGGCCGGAGATCAACGCGTACCTGGTGGCCGAGAACGTCGCCCACCAGCTGCGCCAGCGTATCTCCTTCCGTCGGGCCATGAAGCGCGCGGTGCAGTCGGCCGTCCGCGCGGGCGCCGAGGGCATCAAGATCCAGTGCGCCGGAAGGTTGGGCGGCGCCGAGATCGCCCGGACCGAGGGTTACAACGAGGGCCGCGTGCCACTGCACACGCTGCGCGCGGACATCGACTATGCCCACGTCCCTGCCTTCACGACCTACGGCTGCGTCGGCGTGAAGTGCTGGATCTTCAAGGGCGAGGTCATCGAAGAGCGCAGGGGCCGCACGTACTCGACGGGCGCCTGAGCGAGGAACTGAACGATGCTAGCACCGAAGCGAGTAAAGCACCGCAAGACCCACAAGGGTCGCATGCGTGGACAGGCGTACCGCGGGAGCAAGGTCTCTTTCGGCGAGTTCGGGCTGCAGGCGCTCGAGCCGACTTGGATCACGAACCGCCAGATCGAGTCCGCTCGTGTGGCCATCACCCGGCACATCAAGCGTGGCGGCAAGGTCTGGATTCGGATCTTTCCGGACAAGCCGATCACGCAGAAGCCGGCCGAGACCCGTATGGGCAAGGGTAAAGGCAACCCGGAGGCCTGGGTGGCCGTCGTGAAGCCCGGCCGCGTCATGTTCGAGTTGGAGGGAGTGTCCAGGGACGTCGCGCAGCGCGCGATGGAGCTGGGAGCGGCCAAGCTCCCCATCAAGTGCAAGTTCGTCGTCCGCGACGAGCAGCTGTAGGCGGAAGAGAAGACATGAAAGCCGAAGACATCCGCGACTGGGACAACGTCGAGATCGAGGCCCGGCTCAAGGAGCTCAGGGAGGAGCAGTTCAAGCTGCGCTTCCAGAGCTCCATGATGGAGCTCGAGAACCACGGTCTCGTTACGAGCGTTCGGCGCGACATCGCGCGACTGAAGACGGTGCTCCGGGAGCGCGAGCTCGCCGAGGGCGCCGAAGCGACAGGGACATGAGCGACAACGAGAACGAGCAGGTCGAGACCCCCGAGGCCGAGGCCCCCGTGGCCATGACCGAGACCGATGACGGCGGCAAGGGCGCCAGCGGTCGCAACACCCGTAAGGTTCGGGTCGGTGTGGTCGTCAGCGACAAGCAGGACAAGACCGTGGTCGTGAAGGTCGAGCGCCGCTTCCCCCACCCTCTCTATGGGAAGGGAATGGCGCGGACCAAGAAGTACCACGTCCACGACGAGAACAACGAGTACAAGGTCGGCGACACCGTGCGGATCACGGAGACCCGCCCCCTATCGAAGACCAAGCGTTGGCGGGTGCTCGGGCTGCTGGACCGCCAGGCCTGAGCGACCCCGACGAGCGAGAGATACGATGATCCAGCAGGAGTCGATCCTTCGGATCGCGGACAACACGGGAGCCAAGTCGGCGCTCTGTATCAGGGTGCTCGGCGGCTCGGGCAGGCGTTATGCCGGAGTAGGCGACGTCATCGTGGCGACCGTCAAGGACGCCCTCCCGAACGCCGGTATCAAGAAGGGTGAGGTCGTACAGGCCGTCATCGTCCGTACCGCCAAGGAGACGCGCAGGAAGGATGGCACCTACATCCGCTTCGACGACAACGCGGCGGTGCTGATCAACCCGGCGGGGGAGCCCCGCGGGACCCGCATTTTCGGGCCTGTCGGGCGGGAGCTCCGCGAGAAGAAGTACATGAAGATCGTATCGCTGGCCCCGGAGGTGCTGTGATGGCCGCCAAGCACAAGATCATGAAGGGCGACAGGGTCAGGGTGATCCGCGGCAACTACCGCGACCTGGAAGGGTCGGTGCTGGAGGTATTGCCGGATTCGGATCGCGTACGTGTCGAGGGCGTGAACGAGCGCAAGCGACACACCCGACCCACTCAGAATGACCCGGACGGCGGCATCATGACCATCATCGCGCCGATCCATATCTCGAACGTGATGCTCATCGACCCGGCGGGTGACGCGGCGAGTCGAGTGCGCATGCAGGTCGAGGAAGACGGAACCAAGGAGCGCATTGCCGTGAAGACCGGCAATCCGATTCCCAAGCCTCAGTGAGACTGAAGTGAGCAACACACCCAGGCTGAAAGCCCACTACGAGAACCACGTGCGGGAGGCGCTCCAGAAGGAGTTCGCCTTCAAGAACCCGCATCAGATCCCGGCCCTGGAAAAGGTCGTGCTGAACGTGGGTGTCGGAGAGGCGTCCAAGGACCAGAAGCTGCTCGAAAGCGTGATCGAGGAGCTCGGCATCATTACCGGGCAGAAGGCGCTGATGAAGCGTGCCCGGAAGTCGGTGTCGAACTTCCAGCTGCGCGAGGGGATGCCGATCGGCGCCGCCGTGACGCTCCGTAAGGACAAGATGTGGTACTTCCTGGACCGGCTGATCAGCACCGCCATTCCGCGGGTGCGTGACTTCCGAGGGCTGAAGACGCGCTCGTTCGACGGCCGAGGGAATTACACCATGGGCATCCGCGAGCAGATCATCTTTCCGGAGATCAGCTACGACGACGTCCGGAAGATCCACGGGATGGACATCACCATCGTGACCACGACGGACAAGGACGACGAGGCCTTCGCGCTGCTGCGAGAGCTCGGCTTCCCGTTCCGCGGACATGTGCCGGTTCAGATCGGCGCCGCTTAAGCCGCATAGGAGACAGGACCCAGAATGGCCAGAAAGGCACTTGTCGAGAAGTCGAAGAGAGAGCCGAAGTACAGCTGCCGGCATCGCAACCGCTGTCAGCGGTGCGGTCGCCCTCGTGCGTTCATCCGGAAGTTCGGCATTTGCCGCATCTGCTTCCGTGAGATGTCGCTTCGAGGCGAGATCCCCGGCGTGCGCAAGTCGAGCTGGTAAGAGGATTCACCGACTATGATGACCGATCCCATCGCCGACATGCTCACCCGCATCCGGAACGCCTGCCAGGCGGACCACAAGTGGGTCGACATGCCTGTGTCCAAGAAGAAGATCGAGATCGCCCGCCTCCTGGAGGAGAGCCACTTCGTGCACGCCCACAAGGTGCTCGAGGATGGCCGCTTCGGCGTGCTGCGGGTCTACCTCAAGTACCACGACGGCAAGCCCGTCATCCGTCATCTGGAGCGTGTATCCCGACCGGGTCGACGCCACTACGTGGGTAAGGACGACATCCCACGAGTGCGCAACGGCCTTGGGATCGCGATCCTCTCGACCTCCGCAGGGGTTCTCTCCGACCGCACGGCCAGGGATCAGGGCGTGGGCGGCGAGGTCCTGGCGAAGGTCTGGTAGAGAAGAGAGAGAAGTCGAATGTCTCGAATCGGAAAGCTGCCCGTCCCCATCGCCAAGGGCGTCGAGGTCAAGCACACCAACGGCACCCTCACGGTGAAGGGTCCGAAGGGCCAACTCACGCTCGCCGTGCACCCGGCCATGAAGGTCGTGGTGGACGAGGCCGAGGTACGCGTGGAGCGTCCCTCCGAACAGAAAGAGCACCGCGCGCTGCACGGGCTGACCCGGTCGCTCATCGCGAACATGGTCACCGGCGTGACGCAGGGCTTCACTCGCACGCTGGAGATCGTCGGCGTGGGGTACCGTGCGGATACGAAGGGGAAGGGGATCACGCTCAACCTCGGCTTCAGCCACCCCATCGAGTACGTGCCGGTGGAGGGCGTCAGCCTCGAGTGCCCCAACCAGACGACGGTCGTGGTCTCGGGCATCGACAAGCAGAAGGTCGGGCAGGCCGCGGCCGAGATCCGCGCCTTCCGTCCGCCGGAACCCTACAAGGGCAAGGGCGTTCGATACCAGGACGAGCACGTCCGGCGTAAGGCCGGCAAGACGGCCTCGTCCGCCTGATAGGGCTCAATAGATGATCAAGGCAAGCAAGCTCAGGAAGAACCGCAATCTTCAGCGGCACCGTCGGCACCTGCGGATCCGAAACAAGATCCACGGGACGGCCGAGCGGCCGCGTCTGGTCGTGTACCGCTCTTTGAAGAATATCGAAGGCCAACTCGTCGACGACGACGCCGGCAGGACCATTCTCGGTCTGTCGACGCTGGCTGCGGACGTGCGTGACTTCCAGGCAGAAGGGAAGAACCCTCGGGTGGAACACGCGTTCGCGGCGGGCAAGGCGCTCGCTGAGCGGGCCAAGTCCGAGGGGATCGAGTCCGTGGTCTTCGACCGCGGCGGATACAAATACCATGGTCGCGTGAAGGCCTTCGCCGAAGGCGCCCGCGAGGGAGGTCTGCAGTTCTGATGGCTAAGGATTCCAAGAAGAAGAAGGGCCCGAGGGCACGCGAGAGCGACCTCGTCGAGAACGTCATCTTCATCAACCGAGTGGCCAAGGTCGTGAAGGGTGGCCGTCGCTTCTCGTTCTCTGCGCTCGTCTCTGTGGGCGACCAGAAGGGCAACGTCGGCATCTCGTTGGCCAAGGCCAACGAGGTCGCGGAGGCGATCCGGAAGGCCTTCGACCGCGCCAAGCGGAACATGGTCAAGGTGCCGATCGAAAACGGCACGCTTCCACACGACATCATGGGTGAGTGGGGCGCCGGTCGCGTCCTGCTGCGTCCGGCGGCGCCCGGTACGGGCGTCATCGCGGGCGGCCCGGTGCGCGCTGTCCTGGAGGCCGCTGGGGTCCGCGACGTGCTCACCAAGACCCTCGGTACGAACAACCCGATCAACGTCGTGCGTGCCACGATGAACGGCCTCACCAGTCTCGTGACCGCCGAGCAGGCGGCCGAGGAGCGAGGGGCGCCGCTCGAGAGTCTCGGAGGACGGCGTGGCTAAGAAGAAGGCGAAGATGATCCGGGTGACGCAGGTCCGAAGCGGCATCGGGCGCCAGGAGAAGCATCGGCGCACGCTTCGCGCGCTGGGACTGAAGCGCCACCAGCAGAGCGTAATCCACGAGGAGACACCCGCGATCCTGGGCATGATCGCACAGGTGTCCTACCTCGTTCGAGTAGAGGAAGACGAGGCTTAACATGGCCGAACTGCACGATTTGTCGCCGACCACCGGCTCGACCCGCGGGCGTAAGCGCGTGGGGCGTGGACCGGGCTCGGGTCGGGGAAAGACGTCGACCCGCGGTGAGAAGGGCCAGAAGGCCCGTTCCGGCGGCTCGATCCACCCCAGTTTCGAGGGCGGTCAGATGCCCTTGATTCGCCGCATTCCGAAGCGTGGCTTCAAGAGCCCGAACCGCGTCGAGTACCAGGTCGTCAACGTCCGGGATCTCGACCGCTTCGACGGCGAGGTGAACATCGTGGCCCTCAAGGGGGCCGGGCTGATCCGCTCGCTGAACAAGCGGGTGAAGATTCTCGGAGTGGGCGAGGTGGCGAAGGCGCTGTCGGTGTCCGCTCACGCCTTCAGCGGTAGCGCGCGCACGAAGATCGAGGGAGCCGGTGGATCCGTCAGCGTCGTGACCGAGGGCGCCGCCGAAGCGACCGAGGAGTAGGTCCGAATCGCATGAGCAATCCCGTATCGAACCTGTTCCGCGTCCCGGAGCTCAAGGACAAGATCCTCTTTACGCTCTTCATCCTGGCGGTCTACAGGTTGGGAGCGCACATCACCGTCCCGAGCCTCGACGTCAACGCGCTCAGGGTTCAGTTCGGGGCGCTCCAGAACACCTTCTTCGGCATCTACGACATGTTCGTGGGTGGCGGACTCTCCCGAGCGACCGTGCTGGCGCTCGGGATCATGCCGTACATCTCGGCGAGCATCATCTTCCAGCTCCTCGCCGCGGTCTCGCCGACCGTCGAGAAGCTGCAGAAGGAAGGCGAGGACGGTCGCAAGAAGCTCACACAGTGGACGCGCTACACGACCGTCGGCCTATCCGCGGCTCAGGCGTACGGTTACGCAGTCTTCCTGAACTCGATTCCGGGCGCCGTCACCGCCCCCGGCTTCCTGTTCACCTTCACGACGGTCATCACGCTGACGGTCGGCGCGATCTTCGTGATGTGGCTGGGCGAGCAGATCACGGACCGCGGCATCGGCAACGGCATGTCGCTGATGATCTTCTTCTCGATCATCGAGACGTTCCCGCGCGCGCTCGGCGCCACGTGGGAGTCGTTCGTGCTCGGCGAGATCACCGCGTTCGCGCTGGTCGCTCTGCTGCTCGTGGTGATCTTCGTCTGCGCCGCGGTCGTCGCCATGACCATGGCGGCCCGAAAGATCCCGGTTCAGATCCCACGGAAAGTCGTGGGTCGAGGCCGCATCCGAGAAGGCCAGAAGAGCTTCGTGCCGCTGCGTGTGAACTCCGCGGGCGTCATGCCGATCATCTTCGCGCAGTCGTTCGTGGTCGTGCCCGGCACCATGGCGGCCTTCTGGCCCGGCGGGTGGCTACAGACGGTGGCCGACATGTTCCAGCCCCAGACGATGACGTACTACGTCACGTACGGGCTCCTGATTCTGTTCTTCACGTACTTCTACACGGCGATCATCTTCAATCCGGTCGACCTCGCCGAGAACCTGAAGAAGCAGGGGGCGTTCGTGCCCGGCGTGAAGCCGGGGGCACGGACCGCGGAGTACATCGACCGGGTCCTCACACGAGTGACGCTGCCCGGCTCGATCTACCTCGCGATCGTCGCGCTGATTCCGTTCTGGATCTTCTCGGTCTTCCGGATCCAGACCTTCTTCTTCGGTGGCACGAGCCTTCTCATCGTGGTCGGTGTCGGGCTCGACACGGTCCAACAGGCCCAACAGCTCCTGCTGCTGCGCCACTACGACGGGTTCATGAAGAAGGGCCGCGTGAAGATGCGTGGGCGCCAACGGTACATGTAACGGTGGAGTTCGCGCGTTAGATGGTCATCATTCTGCTCGGCCCACCGGGTGTCGGTAAGGGGACGCAGGCGGTCCGGTTGGCCGAAGAGCTCTACGCCGCACACGTATCCACCGGGGACCTCCTGCGCGCCGCTCGTCGGGAGGGCACCGAGCTGGGTCAGAAGGCCCAGGCGTACATGGATGCGGGCGACCTCGTTCCCGACGAGCTCATCCTGGGGTTGGTCCGCGAGCATCTCGCGGGCATCGAGCCCGGCACGGCAGTCCTCTTCGATGGCTTCCCGCGCACGACCGCCCAGGCCGACGGCCTCGGCGGCGTACTCGGCGAGCTGGGCCGCAGGGTCGACGGGGTCATCCTCTTCGAGGCTCCGGACGAAACGCTCGTGAAGCGGCTCAGCGGGCGCCGGAGCTGCCCCGACTGTGGCGCGGTCTACAACGTCTATTACAACCCGCCCGGCGCCGAGGACACGTGTGACCGGTGCGGCGGCAGCCTGGTCCACCGGGCCGACGACGCCCCGGATACGGTGACGCGCCGGCTCGAGGTGTACCGCGACCAGACCGCTCCCCTCGTCGCCCACTACGACGGGCAAGCCGCGCCCCTCGTTCGGGTCCGGGCGGACCGGGCGGTGGACGACGTGTACGCCGACTTCCGCGAGGCGGTCGAGGGGGTCCGGTGATCCACCTGCGGACTCCCTCGGAGATGGACAAGGTCGCCCAGGGGGGCGCCATCATCGCGGGCCTCATCGAGGCACTCCCGGAGCGCGTACGCCCCGGCGTCTCGACGGCCGAGCTCGATGCGTTCTGCGAGGAGTTCATCGTTGCTCATGATGGCGCGACGCCCGCCTTCAAGGGCCTCTACGGGTTCCCGGGCGCCGTTTGCATCTCCGTCAACGAGGAGGTCGTGCACGGCATTCCCGCTGCCAAGCGCATCCTGGTCGAGGGGGACATCGTGTCGGTGGACGTGGGCGTGAGAATCGACGGCTGGGCCTCCGACTCCGCCTGGACGTTCCCGGTGGGCCGCGCATCCGAGGGGGCGAGTGCGCTCCTGAACGTCACCGAGCGGGCTCTCGAAGCGGCGGTCGAGGCGGCCGTTCCGGGGAACCACGTCGGAGACATCGGGGCGGCGGTCATCCAGACGGTCGAGGGAACGCAGTACGGCATCATCCGGGAGCTCGTGGGTCACGGCATCGGCCGGGAGGTTCACGAGGAGCCACAGGTGCCGAACGTGGGGCGGCCCGGACACGGCCCGCTGCTCCGGGAAGGGATGATCCTGGCCATCGAGCCCATGCTCTCGGCGGGGTCCCCCGAGATCCGCACGCTCCGAGACGGGTGGACGGTCGTGACCGCCGACCGGAGCCTCTCGGCGCACTTCGAGCACACGGTCGGAATCACCGCGGACGGGCCCCGGATCCTGACCCGAGCCGAGGCTTCGCTCAACGCGGCGCCCGACACGGTCGATGCCGCTTGAAGGGGTATATGAAGCTGGTTAGACTACTAAGCTCTGCAATAGACGGCCCCGCTGCCCCTCGTGGGGTGGCCTCGGCCTGTTCGGGGGGACTCCGATGAAGGTCCGAAGCAGCGTAAAACCGATGTGCGAGCACTGTAAGGTGGTCCGCCGGAAGGGCGTCGTGCGGATCATCTGTTCGCGCAATCCCAAGCACAAGCAACGTCAGGGATAACATGGCACGTATCGCCGGCGTCGACCTTCCGCGTAACAAGCGGATCGAGATCGCGCTCACGTACATCTACGGCATCGGGCCCACCCGCGCGAAGAAGATCGTCGCGGCCTGCGGAATCGATGCCAGCAGGCGCACGCAGGACCTGGACGACGACGACGTGAATCGTCTGCGTCGCCAGATCGAAGGGAACTACAAGGTCGAGGGCGCTCTGCGCACCGAGACGTCCATGAATATCAAGCGACTCATGGACATCGGCTGCTACCGTGGTCTGAGACACCGGCGAGGGCTCCCGGTGCGGGGCCAGCGGACGCACACCAACGCCCGGACCCACAAGGGCTCCCGTCGCCCGATTGCAGGCAAGAAGAAGGCACCGAAGAAGTAGTCGAGGAGTTACCCGGCCCGCGCTGCGGGCCCGGGGCGCCGCTCAGGCGCTCCACTGACCGTACTGAAGCTGGAGAACTGGAGTCATCGTGGCGAAGCCCGGAAAGAAGCGCGCGAAGAAGGTCGTCGAGGCCGAAGGCGTGGCGCACATCAAGGCGACCTTCAACAACACGCTCATCACCATCGCCGACACGAGCGGCAATGCCATCGTGTGGGCGAGCGCCGGCAAGGCGGGTTTCAAGGGGTCGAAGAAGTCGACGCCTTTCGCGGCGACGGTCGCCGCCGAGCAGGCCGGCCGCGAGGCCGTCGCGCTCGGGGTGAAGCGCGTCGACGTCCGCGTCCAGGGCCCAGGGTCCGGTCGGGAGTCGGCGATCCAGGCGCTCGCGGCTGCCGGGCTCTTCATCAAGTCCATTCAGGACGTCACGCCGCTGCCGCACAATGGCTGCCGTCCTCCCAAGAAGCGCCGCGTTTAGGCTCCGGAGAGAATCGCACCACCATGGCACGTTATAACGGACCCGTCTGCAAGCTCTGCCGACGAGAGGGACAGAAGCTCTTCTTGAAGGGGCAGAAGTGCTACACGGAGAAGTGCCCCGTGGAGCGTCGCGCGTATCCGCCCGGCCAGCACGGCCCGGCGCAGGCGCGTCGACGCAAGCAGTCGGACTATGCCGTGCAGCTGCGTGAGAAGCAGAAGGTGAAGAGGATCTACGGCCTGCACGAGAAGCAGTTCCGCAACCTCTTCGAGCGTGCGAACAACATCCCCGGTATCACGGGTGACAACCTCATCGTCGCCCTCGAGTCCAGGCTGGACAACATCGTCTTCCGCTTCGGATTCGCGTCGAGCCGGGCGGCGGCACGCCAACTCGTGCGGCACCGTCACGTCGAAGTGAACGGGCGCATCGTGGACGTGCCGTCCTTCCAGGTGTCGGCCGGCGACGAGATCGCCGTGAAGCCACGGTCGAAGGACCTTCTCCCGGTGCAGGCCGCCCTTGAGGCGCGTACGCGGCCTTCGCTCCTGGATTGGCTCGCATTGGACGAGAAGGCCCGGGTCGGCCGCATGACGCGACAGCCGACTCGCAGTGACATCCCGCTCGCCGCGCAGGAACAGCTGATCGTCGAGCTCTACTCGAAGTAAGCATGCGTCCGGGCCCCTATCGGGGGCGCGTACGTGAACTGAGGTACTCAGGAGGAGAACGTGGAAATAGATCTGACCGGATTGGTGCTTCCCGAGCGTGTCGAGGCCATCGAGTCGCCGCAGGATGCCCGGTCGGCCCAGTTCGTGATCGAGCCGCTCGAGCGCGGCTTCGGGCATACGCTGGGCAACTCGGTACGTAGGGTACTTCTCTCGTCGCTGCGCGGTGCGGCCGTCTGGGCGTTCCGGATCGACGGGGTCGTGCACGAGCACCAGACCATCCAGGGCGTCGTCGAGGACGTCCACCAGGTCATCCAGAACCTCAAGTCACTCGTCATCACGCTGGACGAGGGCGTCGAGGAGGCGGTGCTGGAGCTGCACACGGACAAGGCTGGGCCGGTGACCGCCGCGCTCATCCAGGAGGCGGCCGGCGCCGAGGTCATCGACGGGGACCACCACCTGTTCACGCTCCAGGAGGACCGCTCGGTCACCATGGAGCTGCATGTGAACAAGGGCCGTGGCTTCGTGCTCGCCGACCAGCATCCGATTCCGCGGGGCGCTCCGGTGGACCTGGTTCGGATCGACTCGATCTACAACCCGGTCCGTCGCGCGAACTTCTCCGTGGAGGAGACGCGCGTGGGTCAGCGCACCGACTTCGATCGTCTCACGCTCCACATCGAGACGGACGGCTCCCTCGACCCCGAGGCCGCGGTGGCCTATGGGGCGGAGCTCGTGCGCAAGCATCTCGAGTATATGCTGTACTTCGGCGAGGGCGGCATTCCCGAGGTCGCGCCTCCGGGCGCCGTGGCGGTGCCCGAGCGGCTCCAGGACCTGTTCGAGCGTCCCATCGAGGATCTCGCCGAGCTGTCGGTCAGGTCCCGCAACTCGCTCCAGAAGGAGAACATCCGGACGCTCGGTGATCTCGTGCAGCGCACCGAGGACGAGATGCTCCAGATCGAGAACTTCGGGAAGAAGTCGCTCAAGGAGATCTCCGACTTCCTGGACGAGCACGGCCTGCGTTTCGGCATGCAGCTCGAGGAAGGCGACGACGGACGGCTATTCTTCGTCGAGGAAGAAGTCGAAGCGGCGGCGGGCGAGGAGGACTAGGCGTGCGGCACCGCAACAAGGGCAGGCAGCTCTCCCGTACGGCTACGCACCGGAAAGCGACGCTGCGCAACCTGGCCACGGCGCTCTTCCGCCACGAGCGGATCGAGACGACGACGGCGAAGGCGAAGGAGCTGCGGCCGTACGCCGAGCGCCTCATCACTCTGGCGCGTCGCGGTGACGTGCACTCGCGCCGTCTGGCCGGCCGAAAGATCCAGGACCGGGGCGTTCTGGGTAAGCTGTTCGACGACATCGCGCCGCGGTACGCCGAGCGTCCCGGCGGCTACACCCGCATCCTCAAGGTCGGCAACCGGAAGGGTGACGCGGCAGAGATGTCGCTGATCGAGTTGGTCCGCTAGTTTCGGCGCGAATATCGGTGAACGACGAGAACCAATACAGGACGAGGGTCATGACGCAGCAGGCTTCCCGGCGCGGCGCAGTGGAGATGGGTACGGTTCTCATGGTCGCGGCGTTCGCGGTCTTTGCCGGATTCATCTACTGGCTGAACGGTCAGGCAGCGGCCGAGCGCGCCCTGGATATCGTCGAGGACACGGCGACGGTCGTGATGGACGACGCCTACGCCGACGCGATCCCGATCTCGGCGTCCGACATCATGCTCGATGCGAGCGGCTTCGAGGATCAACTGGTTCGGCTCGAGCCGCAGACGGTCTTGAGCCTGGTTGGTCAGCAGGGCTTCACGCTCGACTTCCCCACGGGTCCGTTCCTGGTTTCCCTGTCGGACGACCTGATCGCCGACAGTCTCGGCATCGCGAACGGCGATGTGGTCCGGGTCACCGGCCGCGTCACGGCCATGAGCCCGGAGATCGCGGCGGGTTGGCAGGAGGCCGGGCGGCTTACGGAAGGCGAGCGGATGGTCGCCGAGTTCGCGGTCCACTTCATCGCCGCCGAAGACATTGAAGTGTCCAGTGCGGCGCCCGCGGACGGAGCCTGACATGGCCAGAGTCTGTCACGTCTGCGGCAAGGGCCCGGCCACGGGCAACAACGTCAGCCACGCCAACAACAAGACACGGAGGCGCTGGCTTCCGAACCTCCAGACGGTGAAGATCGTCGACAGCGAGGGCGTACGTCGCCGAGTCCGTGTCTGCACGCGCTGCATCTCCGCCGGTAAGATCACGAAGGCGCCTCCTGTCGCGGTCGCGGAGCGCTGACGACACGGCGGTCCAGTTGTCCGTAGCGACCCACTGAGGCGCCCATGAGCCGGCCGCGAATCCTCTACATCCTGAGCTCGCTGGCGGCCAACGACCTCGGCGACGAGATCGTCACCATCCTCGGTCGGCTGTCCCGCTCCGAGTTCGAGCCCCGTGTCATCGCTCTCGGCGGCAAGGAAGAGCTCCTCGGTCGTCTCGTCGAGATGAAGGTCCGGTGCTACCCGCTCGGGCTCTCGGGGGCTCTCGGTGCCTACCGGGCGGTGGGGAAGACGAGGTCTCTCCTCAAGAAGATCGAGCCCGAGGTCGTACACGGATACGGCTCGTGGGGCGGCGCGATCGCACAGCTCGCGGCGGGCCCGAGGGTTTCGGTCGTGCGCTCCGTCACGCAGCCTCCGAACCACGAGAAGGACCTGCGCGGGCGGGTGCTCCAGTATCTCGAGCGCAGGGCCCGCAAACGGCCTGACACCCGCTTCATCGTGCCCAACGAGGGGAGCCGCGGACTGGCCGTGCGGGCGTACGGGGCCAAGGACGAGCACGTCACCGTGCTGCCGCGCTCCGTGGACGTGGGTGACGTTCGGGACCGGGTGGCCCGAACTGAGCGAGCCGAGGCGCGGTCGCTCATGGGCATCTCGCCCGGTGATACGGCGGTCGCCCTCGTCTCCGCGTTCGAGTCCGGGGCGCGCATGGATCAGATCCTGACGGGCTTCGCACTGGCCGCCAAGGAGGAGCCGGGCCTGCGTCTTTTCATCGTCGGTTCGGGCCGCTACGAAGGCTCGACCCGGTGGAAGGCCGAAGAGCTCCAGTTGGGTGACTCGGTCGTCTTCCTCGGTCGGGGTACCGAGTCGGGACCGATCTGGTCCGCCGCGGACGCCGCGATCGACGGCTCGCCGTGGGCGTCGTGGTCGAGGGCCGCGCTCATCGCGCTGGCCGCCGGGGTGCCCACCATGAAGCGGCAGGACGGTGTCGGTGGTTGGTCGGAGGAGCTGGACGAGAGCCTGCCCATGATTTCGGGCGTCCCGGAACGCTTCGCGGCCGAGCTGGTTCGGTTGGCCCGTGACCCGTCCGTGCGAGAGGCCGTCCGCGGCCAAGGCGCCCACGTGGTGGACACCGTGGACTCGGCCCGCGTGGTGGAGCAGTTGGGTGCCCTCTACGGCGGCCTCGCGAAGTAGCTCGATACGGATTCCTCGCGGGCGCCCCCTGCCATGAAGCTCCTCATCACCGGTGCGGGCGGCCTTCTCGGTTCGGCCTTGGCCCGCGAGGCCGAAAACCGCGGCCTCGAGGTCGTGGGGCTCGACCGAGCCGCGTTGGACGTCACGGACGGCCCGGCGGTGCGCGCCGCCCTGGAGGAGCACCGGCCGGACGTGGTCGTCAACTGCGCTGCCTACACAGCGGTCGACCGAGCCGAGAGCGACGAGGCGGGGGCGGCCGCGGTGAACCGAGACGGGGCCCGACACGTGGCGGCCGCGGCAGCCGCGACGGGCGCACTGCCGGTGTACCTATCGACCGATTACGTGTTCGACGGCACCCGGAAGACCCGGTACCGGCCGGACGACCCGACGGCCCCGGTCTCCGTCTACGGCCGCACCAAGCGCGACGGAGAGGTCGCGACGGCCGCCGAGGCACCCGAGCACCTCGTCGTACGTACCAGCTGGCTCTACGGCGGCGACGAGGGGTTCGTCCCGGCGATTCTGCGGAGGGCACGAGCCGGAGAGCCGCTCCGCGTCGTCTCGGACCAGCGCGGGCGGCCCACCTGGGCCCCCAGCGCTGCGGGCACGCTCCTGGACCTCGTAGAGCGCGGCGCACGGGGCATATGGCACGTCGCCGGGGGTGGGGAGTGCACCTGGCTCGATCTCGCGTGCGAGGCCCTCGGTGGCGCAGGCTTCGACGTCGACGTCGAGTCCGTGACGAGCGAGGAGTTCGGGGCGGCGGCACCGAGACCCCCATATTCTGTGTTGGACCTCACGGCGACCGAGCAGTTGCTGGGTCGCGACATGACATTCTGGCGCGACGACCTGTCGCGCTTTCTGGAGCATAGAGATGACTAGAAAAGACGACATCGCCCGCATTCGAGAAGGGCTGGTGGCCGCTGCGGAGGCGGTGAGGCCCTTCACCCCGGGAGATGTGGCCTTCGAGCGAAAGGAGGACCGCGGCGACCCGGTCACCGAGGCGGATCACGCCGCCGACGCGGTGCTCAAGGAGATCCTGCCGCAGGACGGCGAAGGATGGCTCTCCGAGGAGTCCGTCGACGACCCCTCGCGACTGGGGCGCTCACGGGTGTGGGTGGTCGACCCCATCGACGGCACGCGTGAGTTCATCGAGGGCATTCCCGAGTGGTGCATCTCGATCGGACTCCTCGAAGACGAGGTCCCAGTGGCGGGCGGCATCTTCAACCCGGCGACCGGCGAGCTCGTGGTAGGCTCACTGGAGACGGGCGTGACGTACAACGGTGAAGCGGCGGGCGTCACCGAGCCCAACGGGGTCGATACGGTGACCGTGCTCGCGAGTCGCTCGGAGATCAAGCGTGGCGAGTGGGACGACTTCGTGGACGGACGCTTTCAGGTGAAGCCGTGCGGCTCCGTGGCGTACAAGCTCGGGCTGGTGGCGGCCGGCCGTGCCGACGCCACGTGGACGCTGGTGCCCAAGAGCGAATGGGACGTCGTCGCGGGGACCGCGCTCGTGAGGGCCGCAGGCGGCGTGGTGACTCTGGCCGACGGCGAGGAGCCCCGCTTCAACAAGAAGACGCCACTCTTTCCGAACTACGTGGCCGCGGGGCAAGCGGTGACCGTGGCTCTCGGCGGGATGCTTCACGGGCGATGAAGGGCATCGTGCTCGCCGGCGGGCTCGGCACGCGGCTGCTGCCGATGACCCGGGTGACGAACAAGCACCTGCTACCGGTCTACGACCGTCCCATGATCTACTATCCGCTGCAGCAGCTGGTGCATGCGGGCGTGCGGGACATCCTCGTCGTGACCGGCGGCGACAGCGCGGGGGACTTCCTGAAACTGCTCCGCAACGGACACGACTTCGGTCTCGAGCACCTCCAGTACGCCTACCAGGAAGGCGAGGGCGGGATCGCGGAAGCTCTGGGCCTCGCCGAGTTCTTTGCCGCGGAAGAGCCGGTGGCCGTGCTGCTCGGCGACAACGTCTACCAGGACGCCTTGGCGCCCGCGATCGACGCGTTCAGGCGCGACCCGACCGGCGCCATGATTCTCCTGAAGGAGGTCGCCGACCCGGAGCGGTTCGGAGTGGCGAGCGTCGACGGCGACCGCGTCGTCGAGATCGTCGAGAAGCCGGCCACGCCCGACACCAACCTGGCGGTGACGGGTTGCTACCTGTTCGACCCCCGCGTCTTCGACGTCATCAAGACGCTGACCCCTTCGCGCCGCGGTGAGCTCGAGATCACCGACGTGAACAACCGCTACATCGAGTGGGGCGCGCTGCGCCACCACATCGTCGATGGCTGGTGGACCGACGCCGGCACGGTTGCGTCCCTCCACCGCGCCGCTGACCTCGTCGCGGCCGAGAGGGACAACCCCGTCCTGAGGGACCTGGCGCCGGCGTGAGATACCTCGTCACGGGTGGTGCCGGCTTCATCGGGTCGAACCTCGTGCGGCACATCCTCGCCGAGCGGCCGGGTGCCGAGGTCGTGAACCTCGACGCGTTGACCTACGCGGGACACCTGGAGAGCCTGTCGGACGTCGAGGCCGATCCGAGGCACCGCTTCGTCCACGGTGACATCTGCGACGGGCCTCTGGTGGCCGAGCTCATGGACGGCGTCGACGTGGTGCTCAACCTCGCGGCGGAGTCGCACGTCGACCGCTCCATCGTCGAGGACGCACCCTTCGTGCGTACCAACGTGCTCGGCACCCAGACGCTGTTGGCGGCCGCCCTGACCGCGGGCGTCGGCCGCTTCGTACAGGTCTCGACCGACGAGGTGTACGGGGAGTTGCCGTGGCGTGACCCGGCCCTGGACGACGAGGCGCCGTTGTTCACCGAGGAGACGCCCCTCTCCCCCCGGTCCCCCTATTCGGCCAGCAAGGCCGGCGCCGACCACCTCGCCCTGGCGTACCATGCCACGCACGGGATGGACGTCGTCATCACGCGCTGCTCCAACAATTACGGGCCGTACCAGTACCCCGAAAAGCTGATGCCCCTCATGATCACGAGAGCGCTCGCGGACGAGCCCCTGCCCGTGTACGGGGACGGCCTCTACGTGCGCGACTGGATCCACGTGGAGGACCACTGCCGCGGTCTCCTGGCCGCCGCGGACAGGGGCCGAGCCGGCCGCGCGTACAACTTCGGCGGCAACGCCGAGCGAACGAACCTGAGCGTGGTTCGGGAGCTGCTCGGAATCCTGGGAAAGCCCGAGTCGCTCATCGAGCACGTCACCGACCGGCCGGGGCACGATCGGCGGTACGCCATCGACGCGTCGCGGGCCCGCGCCGAGCTCGCCTGGGTGCCCGAAATCGAGTTCGAGAAGGGCCTCAGGGAGACCGTGGAGTGGTACGGGGCGAACGGGGCGTGGCGAAAGGCGGTAACAGCCTCCCTCTGATCCCGTGGCCAGCATTATCGTTGAAGGCTGACCTGTTCCCGGGCCACTTGGTGGCCCGACCTCCATCATGAAGGGCGACACCTGTGGCTGACACCTCGACCACCTTCGGAATCATCGGACTGGGCTACGTCGGCCTTCCACTCTGCGTCGAAGCGGGAAAGGGCGGCATCCGCGTCCTGGGGTTCGACGTGAAGGAGTCGGTGGTCGACTCCATCAACGCGGGGAAGTCCCACGTGCTGGACGTCGCCGCCGAAGAGGTGGCGTCCCTGCGGGACGCCGGCCTCCTCGAGGCCACCACGGACATGGACCGCATCGCCGAGTGCGACGTCGTCTCCATCTGCGTGCCCACACCGCTCTCGAAGACGCGAGATCCCGACGTGTCGTTCATCCTGGCGGCCTCCGAGGCGGTGGCGAAGGGGCTCCGGAAGGGCCAGCTCGTCATCCTGGAGTCGACGACGTATCCCGGCACCACGCGCGAGGTGCTGCTTCCGTCCCTCGAGGCCACGGGCCTCAAGGTCGGCGAGGACTTCAACCTGTGCTTCTCGCCCGAGCGGGTGGATCCCGGCAACCCGACCTGGGGCACCAAGAACACGCCGAAGGTCGTCGGGGGCGTCACCGCTGCCTGCACGGCGGCCGGCACGGCCTTCTACGAGCGCTTCCTGGACACGCTGGTGCCGGTTTCGTCGGCCGAGGCCGCCGAGCTCACCAAGATCCTCGAGAACACGTTCCGGGCGGTGAATATCGGCCTCGTGAACGAGACGGCACTCATCTCCGACCGGCTCGGCGTCGACATCTGGGAGGTCATCGACGCCGCCGCGACCAAGCCCTTCGGCTTCATGAAGTTCACGCCCGGCCCGGGCCTCGGAGGCCACTGCATCCCTGTGGATCCGCATTATCTGTCCTGGAAGATGCGGACCCTGAACTACAAGACGCGCTTCATCGAGCTCGCATCGGAGATCAACTCCGAGATGCCCGTCTTCGTGGTCGACAAGATCCGGGACGCGCTCAACCGGAACCGGAAGGCGGTCAACGGATCCACCGTGTTCGTGCTGGGTGTGGCGTACAAGAAGGACATCGAGGACGTGCGGGAGTCACCGGCGCTCGACGTCATTCGACTCCTAGAGGCCGACGGTGCCCGCGTCTCCTATCACGACCCCTTCGTGCCGGAGCTGGATGAGGACGGGCACCACCTCGAGTCCGTCGAGCTGACCGATGAGGCGCTCTCCCAGGCCGACGCGGTCGTGATCCTGACAGACCACAGCGACTTCGACTACCGACGCGTCGTAGACAAGTCACGCGTGCTCGTCGATGCCCGGCACGCGGCGCCACGGGATGGGCTCGACGTGGGGTCGGGCTGGATCGTGAAGAGCTAGCGCGTGACGGCTTAGCGCGTCACGGCGATGATGAGGGCCGTGATCGTGCCCAACGCCGAGATCGTCGCGGGGAGCACGCCGCCCCAATCGATGCCTGCATCCGGATCTTCGACCGGCACGACGACCTCGCTGCCAGGACCGGGGGTGGGGTAGCTCGACCAGAAGAGGAACTTGGACCGCGTCCGCGCTTGCCCGTTCGCGAAGCGCACGGAGACCCGCCCTTCGTCCGCGTCGCTCCGGTACCCGCCCGCCGCCGCGATGTAGTAGTCGAGCCCTTCGTCTTCGCGGAACTGGGCCGTGACGGGCGAGTTGACGGCGCCGCGGATGGTGACCGTCGGCGAGTACTGCGGAATGTGGAGTGAGTCGCCCGGCTGCAGGATGATGTTGTCGCCGCTGGCCGGGCTCTGCATCGCCGTCGGGAGGTTCAGGTCGATGCGTCCCAGGTTGTCCAGCGGCCTGAAGAGGCGCGCGCCCTCCGGATAGCCGGTGTTCAGGATTCCGCCCGCCCGCGCCACCAGATCCGCGACGCGGTCGCTCTTGCTGAGCAGGGTGTACTGACCTGGGATTGACACCTCACCCGTGACGGTGACCGCCTGCGGCATCTCGAAGTCCGGTTGCTGCTTGATGACCACCTGATCGAACGGTTCGAGCTCGAACTCCTCGGCGGTACCGGGAGGGGGGAACGCGACACCCGGCGGGCCCCGGAACAGTCCCTGGGCGTCTCGCTGGCTCAGGTAGCTCGAGTCGAGCGGCACCATGATGCTCCGGGCCAGCTGCCCGCTTTGGCGCGTTTCGGGAAGGCGCGAGACCTCGGCCTCGCGGAGATCCGCCCCGACGGTCGGGCCCCTTGCGAGCTCGACGAGGTCGCGGACGGTCATCCCCTCCTGCCAGGGGAACTCACCCGGCGAGCGCACCCGCCCGGCGATGGTGACGTAGTATCCGTCCAGGAGGTCGGGCACCGAGTCCACGACGATCGAGTCGCCGTCCTGCAGACCGACCGGCGGAATCAGCACGCCCCCGAAGTAACCCGCAGCGGCGGTGTCCGCGGACGCGGTCAGATTCAGGTCGATCGCCTGCCGCTCCGCCAGGCCCGGACCTCGGTCCGTGGGTAGGGCCACGCGATGGATCGTGAGACGGCGCCTCGAGGCCTCGGGCGCGAACCCGCCCGAGTTTCGCAGGACGTCGATGAGCGCACCCGTCTCGGCCAGCTCGTAGTAGGCGGGCCGCACCACCGCACCGCGCATCTGTACGCGGCGCCCCCGGAGCGGTACGTGGACGTTGTCGCCCTGCTCGAGGATCACGTCGTTCGAGATGTCCCCCGCGAGCAAGTACGGGTAGAGGTCGAGCGTGGCCCGCTCGCCCGTGCGACGGTTCACCTCGATGCGGCGCATGTTGCCGAGTCGAGTCGGCCCACCGGCTGCGTAAAGCGCGTTCAGGACCGTGGCGACGGAAGACAGCTGGTACGCGCCCGGCTGGTTGATCTCGCCGGTCACGTAGATCTGGTTGGTCCGCAGCTCGGCGATGGTGACGTTGAAGGTCACGGTCCCGCGTTCGATGCCCGAGTACGAGCGTGCGAGTCGGCTGCGCAGCAGCGCCCGTGCGTCGGCCATCGACAGGTTGGCCACCGGAATCTGTCCGACGTTCTCGATGACGATGAAGCCCTCTCGGGTCACCTCGACCTCGTGGACTAGCTGGACGTCCCCGGTGAGGACCACCACCATCCGGTCTCCCGGACCCAGTCGGTAGTTGTCCGGGACGGGGCCGGAGAGGAGGGGCTGGAACTGGGTGCTGGCACGGGTGAAGACGTCGAGGCCGAAAATGGGGAGTGCTTGGGACGACGAATCGGGTGCCGAAGGACGCTGCTGCATTCCGGTTTCGACGGTGACCAGCGCCACACCGTCCGGCGTTTGACGGGCCACACCGAGCGCTTCGAGCGCGCGTAAGGTCTGTGGGGTGAACGCGGCGTCCGGGTCGATCGGCTCGCCGCTCAGGAACGCGTCGAGCTGATCCGTCGGGTACCCCAGCGCCCTGAGTCTGGAGCGGATCTCGTTCTCGGAGAGCCCAGACTGCTGGATGGCCTGGCGGACTGCTTCCGGGTCCTGCTCCAGCATCCGCTGCGCCTCGGCGGGCGAGGTCGGGATCTGGGCCATCGCCGGCTTTGGTCCGAAGGCGAAAAAAAATGCCAGGGCCAGAGCGCTGACCCCGACCATTCGCACGAGTCCTGACAAGGGCTTGGGTCGCTTTTCGAGGATCACACGTGAAGCCGAAAGTGCTGATACTTCAAACGTTTCCGCCAACAATGTACCATTGGGTGCGACCGAGGCAACAACTTGGCCGCGGCCCCGTCCGACGGACCTCGCGGCGGCAACCCAAATCCATGACCTTTAGGGCTCACCTGGTGTAAGCACCACCCGCCAGGCACAAGGCCTCCGCGTTCGCAGGCCCAACCCACGCGCGCATGCTCAAGTCCGCAGTCAAAGCCATCATCGGCTCCCGCCACAAGCGGGAAGCCAAGAAGCTCCAGCCCCTCATCGACGAGATCAACGAGATCTACGAGGGGCTGTCCTCCCTCACCGATGACCAACTCAAGGCCAAGACGGAGGAGTTCCGGGCTCACATCGAGTCCGAGACGGCTGCCCTCAAGGCGCAGATCGACGAGCTGAAGGACGAGAAGCGGCACTCCGAGGACCCCTCCGAGCGCGAGCGGCTCTCCCTCGAGATCAACAGCCTGGAGAACGAGCTCCTCGAGACGGTCGAAGAGGTGCTCGAGGACCTGTTGCCGGAGGCGTTCGCCGTGGTCAAGGACACCTGCCGGCGCCTGTCGGGGCGGGAGGTCACGGTCTCCGGCCAGCAGATCGTGTGGGACATGATCCCCTACGACGTGCAGCTCGTCGGAGCGATCTCGTTGCACAGGGGCACCGTGGCCGAGATGGCGACGGGTGAGGGAAAGACCCTCGCGGCGACGATGCCGCTCTACCTCAATGCCCTGGCCGGGCGTGGGTCCCATCTGGTCACCGTGAACTCGTACCTGGCACAGCGGGACGCCGAGTGGATGGGCGCCGTCTTCGGCTTTCTGGGGCTGACTGTCGACGTCATCGACCGGCACGACCCGGGCACGCCCCCGAGGCGTGAGGCCTACCTGGCCGACATCACGTACGGTACGAACAACGAGTTCGGCTTCGACTATCTCCGCGACAACATGGTCCACCAGCTGGAGCAGCGGGTCCAGCGGGATCATGCGTATGCGATCATCGACGAGGTGGACTCGATCCTCATCGACGAGGCGCGGACGCCGCTGATCATCTCCGGGCCGGTCGGGAGGGACACATCGACCCCGTTCAAGCAGTACAACTCGCTCGTTGCGGGTCTCTACAAGAAGCAGATGAAGATCACCAACGAGCTCGTGGCCGACGCGCAGGCCCACATGGAGGACGAGGAAGAGTTCGAGGCCGGGGAGAAGCTGCTGGCGGTCAAGCGGGGCATGCCGAAGCACCGCAAGCTCATGAAGCTTTTCGCCGAAGAGCCGTCGCTACAGACCCTGGTGAACCGAGTCGAGGGCGACTTCATGCGCGAGAAGCGGCTCCACGAGGTCGACGAGCTGCTCTACTTCGCGATGGACGAGAAGGGGCACAACGTGCACCTCTCGGACCGAGGCCTGGACGAGCTCTCTCCGGGTGATCCTGACGCGTTCACGGTGCCGGATCTGTCCGAGGCGATCGGCGAGATCGAGCACTCGGAAACGCTCTCCGTCGACGAGAAGCGTGAACGCATCCAGGCGCTCGAGGCGGAGTATGCCGGCAAGAACGAGAGGATGCACGTCATCCACCAGCTCCTGAAGGCGTATACGCTCTTCCAGAAGGACGAGAAGTACATCATCGGCGAGGACGGGCAGATCGTCATCGTGGACGAGTTCACCGGCCGCCAGATGCCCGGCCGGCGCTGGAGCGACGGCCTGCACCAGGCGGTGGAGGCCAAGGAAGGCGTGGAGATCCGAGGCGAGACCCAGACGCTCGCGACGATCACCATCCAGAACTACTTCCGCATGTACGACAAGCTGGCCGGCATGACCGGTACGGCCGAGACCGAGGAGAACGAGTTCCACCAGATCTACGGTCTCGACGTGCTCGTCATCCCGACGAATCGGCCCGTGATCCGTGACGACCGCAACGATCTGATCTTCCGGACCAAGCGGGAGAAGTACAACGCGATCATGGACGAGATCGAGCGGCTTCAGCGCATGGAGCTGCCGGTGCTCGTGGGCACGACGAACGTCGACGTGTCGGAGACGCTCTCGCGCATGCTCAAGCGGCGCGGCATCGCCCACCAGGTGCTGAACGCCAAACACCACAAGTCCGAGTCCGAGATCGTCCGAGACGCGGGTCAGCCCGGGACGATCACCATCGCGACCAACATGGCCGGTCGCGGGACGGACATTAAGCTCGGCAAGGGCGTGACCGACGAGCGCACGCTGGGTTGGCTCCGCTCGCGGGGGATCCCGCTCGAGGACGTCATGCCCGTCGACCCGGTGCGGGCCGAGAAGCTCAAGATCGAGCATGACGACGACGTGCTCGAGGAGGGCGGCCTGCAGATCCTCGGCTCCGAACGTCACGACTCCCGTCGCATCGACCGGCAGCTGAGGGGCAGGGCAGGGCGCCAGGGCGACCCGGGCGCCTCGCAGTTCTTCCTGTCGCTCGAAGATGACCTCATGAGGCTCTTCGGGGCCGAGCGTATCGCCAACGTGATGGACCGCTTCGGAGCCGAGGAAGGCGAGGTCATCACACACGGTCTCGTCACGAGGTCCATCGAGAACGCGCAGAAGCGGGTCGAGACCAACAACTTCGAGGCGCGGAAGCGGCTGCTGGACTACGACGACGTCATGAACCAGCAGCGTGAGGTCATCTACGACCTCCGGCTTTTTGCTCTCGAGGGAGGCGAGGATCTCAAGGGCGAGATCTGGGAGATGATCGAGATCAGCGCCCGCACCCAGATCGACGAGTTCTGCCCAGTCGAGTTGCGCGAGGAGGACTGGGACCTGGCGGGCCTACGCCAGAGGCTCCTGCTCGACTACTTCGTGGTCGTCAACGACCTGCCCGAGAAGAACAGCATCGAGCACGAGTACGAGCGCCACGAGATCGAGGGATGGGTCCTCGGTGCCCTCAAGGACGCCTTCCGCCGGAAGGTCGAGTCACTCGGCGAGCACTCGGAGCCGATCACGAGCTTCATCATGCTCTCGGTGATCGACGAGAAGTGGAAGGATCACCTCTACGACCTCGACCACCTCAAGGCGTCGATCGGCTTCCGGGGCTGGGGTCAAAAAGACCCCCTCGTAGAGTACAAGAAGGAAGCCTACGAGATGTTCGTGGATCTCATGACGGATCTGCGGAAGACCGTGGGCAGCTACTTCTACCGGGCCCAGTTTGGACAGCCGCAGCAGCGTCAGAGACAGCCGCAGCGGTTGGCGTACTCCGGCCCGACCGAGGCCGCGGCCGGTGGTGGGCTCGCGGGTCAAGCGGCCGCCCAGGGTCGGGCTGCGGCAGGGCGGCCCGCGGCGCAGCGAGACGATCTCGGGATGTCCGCGAGGGCGGGCGCGGCCGGCATGCCGCCCGCCGGACCCGATCCGCGTCGGCTTGCGACGAATCGGGGCGAGCAGCAGCGGGAGAAGACGCCGGTGACCGTCGAGGCCGAGCCCGGTCGGAACGATCCGTGCCCGTGTGGCAGTGGGAAGAAGTACAAGAAGTGTCACGGGAGGGTGTGAGCGGCGTGAGGAGCATGGCTTGAGGCCGGCTGGTTCACTGAGGGCCGAGAACTGCCAACACCCAGCTGACTTCCCTTCGAGAACCGGTCGACGACAAATCACGCTCGGGCGCTAACA
>JAHEKM010000016.1:0-27914 GCA_024638325.1 Gemmatimonadota bacterium
GAAACAGCATCAGCGGCATCTCCGGGCCCCGGGGGCGGAAGCTCCCGGGGCCCGCGAGCCTACTCCCCGAACAGCTCCGAGAGCGGGATCTCCAACTCGGCCCCACCCGGCACGGGCCTCCACCGAAAGACGTCGGCGACCCCCAGCACGACCGGCGCAGCCTCGTCTGACCGCCAGACTTCGACCGTCTGCTCGTCCGGATCGACGATCCAATATTCGGGGACGCCGAAGTGGCGGAAGCGCTCGAGCTTCACACCGCGGTCGCGCTCCGCCGTAGACGGAGAGAGGACCTCGACCGTGAGGTCGGGCGCGCCCTCGATGCCGCGCTCGGTCACGATCTCGGCGCGCTCCGTTCGCACGAAGAGCACGTCGGGCTCCATGTAGTCACCCTCGCCGAAGAGGACGTCGAGAGGGCTGACGAAGACCTCGCCGAACTCGTGCTCATCGACGAACCGGGACAGGGCGACGACGAGGCGCTTCACGAGTCGCTGATGCCGCACGCTCGGAGACGGCGTCACGTACAGCTCGTCGTCGATGACCTCGTGCCGCGTGCTGCCGGACTCGGGTAGCCCCGTGAACTCCGCGTAGGTCCAGCGCTTGCCGGTGCTCTTGGCCTCCATGACATCACCCTCCTCTCGCCAACGTAATCGGCGCCTCCATCGCCCAACAACGCCGCCGTCGTCCCGAGCCATGCCGATGGCGGGGTGGGCCGCCGTGCGGGACTGCCGGCCGCGCCCTATGATCAGCGGACGTGCGACCCCGGAGGAGCGGAGCCATGGACCGGAAGCGGGAGAAGGAGGGAGCCAGCGGCGAGAACCCCACGCGCGATCTCTCGCGCAGGGACTTCCTGGAAGGCACCGGCGCGGCCCTCGTCGCGGCGGGCGCCACACCTTCGCTCGTCACCGCGGAGAGGCCCCCTCGGGGCGACGCCGACGCGGCGGCCGCCACGCTGCAGGAACTCGCGCCCGTCCCGACCACCGCCATCGCGCTCACCGTCAACGGCACCGCTCACCGCGTGGAGGCACAGGACCGATGGACGCTGAACGAGCTCCTGCGAGACCAGCTGGGGCTCACGGGCTCCAAGATCGGCTGCAACCGGGGCGAGTGCGGTGCGTGTACGGTGCTGCTCGATGGAGAGCCGGTCTACTCGTGTAGCACGCTGGCCGTGTGGGCAGACGGCCGGGACGTCGTCACGGTGGAGGGCCTCGAGGGCGCGGACGGTCAGGTCTCCGAGCTTCAGCAGGCCTTCATGGACCACAACGCACCGCAGTGCGGCTTCTGCACGCCGGGTCAGCTGATCGCGGCGTCCGCGCTCCTGGATCGCAACGCGAGCCCGACGACACGCGAGGTGCAGGAGGCGCTCGTCGGCAACCTGTGCCGGTGCTCGAACTACAACGCGATCGTCGAGGCGGTGATGGCGGCGGCCGAGACGCGCAGAGACCAGGGGGCCCGATGAGCGATCGACGCCCGCAGGAAGCACAGGTCGGCCCACTCGACACCGTCGGCCACGACGTCCCGCGCATCGACGCGTACGAGCGTGTGACCGGGCGCGCGACCTACACGCGCGACATCACGCTCCCTGGCATGCTCTACGCGCGCGTGCTCCGGAGTCCGCATCCGCACGCCCGCATCGTGTCCATCGACACTTCGCGCGCCGAGGCGCTCCCCGGCGTCCGCTCGGTCATCCACCACGAAACACATCAGGTGCCCTACGGTTCGGGCTCCATCGCGGGCGGCCGTCAGTACTCGGACGCCGCGAAGGACATGACCGTCCACAAGCGGTACATGTTCGACAACCCGGTCCGCCACGTAGGTCAGCCCATCGCGGCGGTCGCCGCGGTCGACCGGCACATCGCGGAAGAGGCGCTCGACCTCATCGACATCGAGTGGGAGGAGCTGCCGTTCGTCCTCGACCCGATCGAGGCCAAGTCCCCCGACGCGCCGCGAGTTTGGCCCGAGGGCAACATCGGCCTGAACGCGCAGAACCGACCGGAGCCGATGGGGGGCACGCGGGGAGACCCGTCTCCCGCGAACGCAGACCGGCTCTTCATGGATCGCTACACCACGGCCTTCGTGCAGGACGCCCAGCTCGAGCCTCGCAGCGCGCTCGCCCACTGGGAGGGCGACAAGGTCATCCTCTACACGCCGACGCAGGGCATCTCCAACTGCAGGCACGACAACGCGAAAGACCTTGGCCTCGCCGACCACCAGGTGCAGATCATCTGCAAGTACATGGGCGGCGGATTCGGCGACAAGAACGGCTCGTACTATTTCGATCTCATTGCGGCGACGCTGGCGCGCGAGACCGGCCAGCCGGTCATGGTCGAGCTCACCCGCAAGGACGACTGGCTCGGCACGCACGGGCGCTGGCACACGGTGCAGGACTACCGCGTCGGCACGTCGACCGCCGGGGATGTCACGTCGATCCGGCTCGAGGGGCACAGCGGCATGGGCCCCTACCTTCGTCGTTCCGGCGGCATCGCGGGAATCGACGCGTACGCATGCGAGAACGTGACGACGCAGATCTATCCGATGCACACGAACCGGATGGTCTCGGGCAACTTCCGGGCGCCGTCCGACCCGCAGGGCTACTTCGGCATCCAGTCGATGATGGACGACATCGCCTACCAAGTCGGCATGGATCCGGTGCAGTTCTCGCTGCTGAACATGCGTCGTCCCACGGAGTCGGACCGCTTCACGAACTACACGCTCGACCAGTGCATCGAGCGAGGGCGGGAGCTCTTCGACTGGTCGAGTCGTTGGAGGTCCCGACCCGGCTCGGACCCGGGCCCCGTCAAGCGAGGCGCGGGCTTTTCGTTCATGATGTTCCGCTCTCTCGTCGGTCCCAGCAGCGCGGTTCTGCGCGTCGACGAGAGCGGACGCTACACGGTCTTCGTGGGCGTCACCGATATCGGGCCGGGCGCGAAGACGACCATGGCACTGATCGCCGCGGAGGAGCTCGGCGTGCCGCTCGAGCAGGTCGACGTCATGTGGGGCGACACGGACCGGTGCCCCTACTCGGTGGGTGAGTCCGGGAGCCGCACGACGACACAGACCGGCTACGCCGTGGTCGAGGCCGCGCGCGACCTGAAGGCCCAGATCGCCCAGCGGGGTATGCCCACGGGCGACGACGTGCTCATCGCGTCCGCGACCCCGACCCCGAACACGCAGGGGATGCGCCGCATGTGCTTCGGCGCGCACTTCGTCGAGGCCGAGGTCGACACGCAGCTCGGTGACGTGCGGCTGACGAAGTACGTCGCCGTGCACGAGTCGGGTCGGATCCTGAACCCGCTTCCGGCGCGCGACCAGATCCGGGGTGCGGCCATCCAGGGCATCGGCCAGGCGCTGAAGGAGGATCTGCTCTACGACCCGCTCAACGGGCATCCTCTGAACGCCGGCTACTACGGTGCCCGGCATCTGACACATCTCGACGTGCCGGAGATCGAGGTCGAGTTCATTCAGACCGACGACGGCTATGGGCCGTTCGGGGCGAAGACGGTGGGTGAGTCCGGCATCATCCTCGGACCCGCCGCGGTGGCGAACGCGATTTTCAACGCCACCGGCGTGCGCATGAAGGACCTGCCCATCACGCGGCAGCGGATTCTGGAGGCGCTCGCATGAAGACGTTCGCCAACAGGAACGCGCGCTCGCTCTCCGAAGCCGTGGCCTTCGCGCGGGAGGCGCGCGCGGCCGGCCAGTCCGTGTCGTTCGCATCCGGTGGGACCGATCTGCTGCAGCTCGTGAAGGACCGCATACCCAATCGTCCGGGCTCGGGGGCGCCCGACGTGCTCGTGAACCTCAAGACGATTCCGGGCATCGACACGGTGTCCCGAATGGGGGATGGTGGCACGTTCATCGGCGGTCTCGTCAACCTGACTGACCTCGCAGCCAATCCAACGATCCGCGAGCGGCTCACGGTGTTGGCCGAGGCCGCCGAGAGTGTGGCCTCACCCCAGATCCGTAATGTGGGCACGGTGGGGGGCAACCTCGCTCAGCGTCCCTGGTGCTGGTACTACCGAAACGGTTTCAACTGCTACAAGGCGGGCGGCAACCGCTGCTTCTCTGCCGGTGGGGAGAACCAGCTCCACGCCATTTTCGGGGGAGGGCCGAGCTATATCGTGCACCCCTCCGATCTCGCGCCGGCGCTCGTGGCGCTCGATGCCACGTTCCGCGTCGCGGGTCCGGAGGGCGAGCGAGCCGTGCCGGCGGCCGACTTCTTCGTGCTGCCCCGCACGGATCCCGAGCACGAGAACGTCCTCGCCGACGACGAGGTCCTCGCCTCGGTCGAGGTGCCGGCGCAGCCGAGCGGACTGCGCAGCACGTACCACAAGGTGATGGACAGAGAGGCGTGGACGCACGCACTTGCGAGCGCCGCCATCGCGCTCGACATGGACGGCGACGTCTGCCGGTCCGGGCGGGTCGTGCTGGGCGGTGTGGCCCCGATACCGTGGCGGGTCCCGGCGGCGGAGCAGGAGCTGACCGGTCGACGAATCACCGCCGATGTCGCCGCGCGCGCCGCAGCCGCGGCCGTCGTCGACGCGCGTCCGCTGTCGAAGAACGCGTACAAGGTGCCGCTGACACGCGGCGTCATCGAGCGCACGCTCCTAGGACTGGTCGACGCCATCTGATGCGCCGCGCGATGGACCGCAGGGACTTCCTCCTCCTACGGAGCAGGGGAACCGAGCGCGTGCTCGACCTCTCGTGCGAGCGCCTCTACATGCAGTGGGCCGACGCCCGGTCGGGCGCCGGGGCCCTCGAGGACCCCGCCGCCCCCGACGACTGGATGGAGGGCGAGCCGCCGACCGACATCCGTACGGTTTCGCCCGCGGAGCTCTTCGAGGAGCTCGACCGCGCTTTGGTGGACGCCGATGTCCTCCGGGTGCTGGACCGTGAGTGGCTCTCCGACGCGGTGTTCGCGAGTGAGGTCACTCGGCGTATCGCCACGTTCGAGGCGGGCGGGGGTAGGCTGGCATGAGGCTCGACCGGCCGTGGACGCGGGTTCGGGGCTGCGCCGTCGTTGCGCTCTTGGCTCTTTCGGCGGTGTCGACGCCTGCCTGGGCGCAGACGGTGCAGATGCGGACGCCGGCCGACAGCGCGTTCGCCGCTCGCGTGCAGGCTGCCATCCGATCCGCGAGCGACGTTCCCGCGGACTCGCTCCGGGTCGTGGCCCAGGTGAATGGCGGCCTGGTCGACGTGCTGGGCTCGGTCGCCTGCGACGGCTGCGGCGGCAACAGCACGCCGGGCGGCGCGGGCACCGTGCAACAGAGTCTCGGCGCGGTCGTGAGAGCCGTGCCGGGTGTCGAGCAGGTGCGATTCTACCTCAGGTACCGACCGCCTGGACTCCGGTAGCGGCCAGCACGTCCTCTGCGTCGGGCCACTCGTCGCGAGCGACGAGCCGACCGTTCACCACTACGGCCAGAATCGGAATCCGCGCCAGCGTCTTCAGGGCCTCTCCGAACCCCACCCGGAAGCGCCAGAAGTCACGCAGCAGGAAGAAGAAGAGGCTGAAGTTGCGGGGATCGATGACCTCGATGTCGGCCGAGTCGCCGAGCGAGTCTCGGAGCGCGCGGTAGAGAGGGCCCATGCGCTCCATGATGGCGCGCTGCTCGGGCGCCGCCGGCTGCGAATCGCGGCACACGAGGAAGTCCCCTTCGAGGCGGCCACAGCACCCGCTGCCCGAGGTCTGGCCTTCCCACTCACGAATGAGGAGGATGCTCGGCTTGTTCTCCATGTCCTACCAACCGATGCGAGGATGTGGGCGTTCCACCTGCGCTGACCGCCCGGGCCTTCAGACCCGCAGAATGGTGACCTTGGTCGGTCCGGGAAAGTCGTAGCGCTTGCCCTTCCCCTCGACGGGGTGGTCCCGGTCGTGCTCGACTACGAGGACGTCTGCGAACGGCACCTCGCGCCAACGCTCCAACACCCGGTCCAGCTTCTTGGAGCCGTACGGTGGGTCCAGGAAGCAGACCGCGTACGCCCCGGCCCCGAGCGCCTCCACCCACGGGATCGCGTCCTTCTTGAAGATGCGCGTGCGCTTCTGCTCCCGGAGGGCGGCGACGTTGGCTTTGAGCGAGTGCAGCGCGCCGGCGCCGTTCTCCACGAAGTCGACCGAGCCGGCTCCTCGCGACAGGGCCTCCAGCCCCAGGGCCCCCGAACCCGCGAACAGGTCGAGCACCGGTCGGCCGTCGAAGTCGCCCTCGACCATGCCTACGCACCGGTCGCGCACGTCCTCCGGCGTTGGACGTACGTTCGCGGCGGGCGAGGTGAGGTGCCGGCCGGCGTGCTTTCCTTTCAGGATGCGCATGACGAGCAAGCTCGCGTCGCACGGTACGCTTGCGCCACGCCCCCGGCCGGCGGGAAGTTGGCTGCGACTCGCAAGAGACAGGAGCGACGAACATGCGACTGAGTGGCGTTCTGGTTTGCGCGGCGCTCGTGGCCGCGACCGTGGCCGACGCGGCGGCCCAGGAGCTCACGATCCGGCCCGTCAAAGACGGGCTCTACACCATCTTCGGCCCTGGCGGCAACGTCGGCGTCCGTGTGACGTCCGAGGGCGTCATCCTGGTCGACGACAAGTTTCCCCAGAACTACGAAGAGATTCAGCGGCTCGTGGCGCGGGTCAGCGACCTGCCCGTCCGCTACGTGATCAACACGCATCACCACGGCGACCACGCGGGCAGCAATCCGAGCTTCCTCGCGGTCGCCGAGGTCATCGCGCACCGCAATGCGCGCGACAACATGATCCGCGGCAACCAGGACGGCCCTCCGCGGCTCGTGTTCACCGACCAGACTTCGGTCTTCCTGGGCGGTGTCGAGGTGCAGGCCCACTACATGGGGACCGGTCACACGAACGGCGACGCGGTCATCTACTATCCCGACCTTCGCACGGTGCAGGGCGGCGACCTGTTGCACGGCACCGCACCCTTCATCGACTACGCCAACGGCGGGAGCAGCGCCGGTTGGGTGCAGACGATGAACAACGTGCTTCAGCTCGACTTCGACACGGCGATTCCGGGCCATGGTGACATCATGACGCGCGACCACGTCGTCGCATTCCGCAATCAAATGGAGGCCGTGCGCGCCCACATGGCCGGGCTGATCCGCGGTGGTCTCCAGCGCGGTCAGGCCGCGCAGCGCATCGTCACGAGCGACCTGAGCTGGACCACTGCCGAGAACGGACTCTTCATGCAGCGCAGCATTCCGGGCTTCTACGACGAGATCGCGGCGGAGGTGCGGTAACCGAGGATGGAGAACCGGACCCTGGTCATCTCGAACCCTCCGCACCGGCACGAGGACGACATCGACCTCGACACCGTGTCCAGGCTGCTCGGCTTGGACATCTACGTGACCAGGCTCAAGGCGAAGTTCTCCGCACCGGAAATACTGTCGGCCGCTGAGCCGAACGATGCGCTGCGCTTCGCCGCGGGTCTGCGCAACGCCGGCTTGTCCATCTCCGTGCAGAGCGGCAACGAGATGGGCGATCCTGACTGGCCCCTGCCGGTCTCGACGTTGATTCTCGATGAGTCCGGCGTGCGCGCCGGGGCTGATGACGACACCGTGCACATTCGGGCGGACGAGGAGGTCTTCGGGGTGTACTGCAGACCCCCTGAGGACTTCAGGATGGAGGCGGCCGTCGATCCGAAGCAGGCGATCGCCAGCGGCCACGGCCCCACGATTGCCGAGGCGATCCAGTGGATGGGCATCCTGGACTTGTATACGCGGGCGAGCGGTGAGCTCCGTCGCGTCACCATCGTACCGGAGCTGCTCGACCTCGATCCCGACAAGGTCGTCTCCGACGTGACGCGGAAGCTGCGGGGGCTCGAGATCGACAGACGACTCGAGGGCGTGCGGCCGAGGGGCCGATTCGTCATGGGCGAAGGCGACTTCGATCCGGATCAAAGGAAGCGGTACTCGTACGGCACGCTGCTCCTGTGTCACATCCTGGAGTCGATCTCTCCCGAACTGCGAAACATCACGCACTACGAGTTCGGGTCGCGGCTCGCCTACTCCATGGGCTCGATGAGCCCCTAGGAGCGGGCCGCGCCGTCGCGGGCCGCGCACGTCATCCTGGCGGGTGGCCGCTCGGGATCAGATGTTTATACTAGGCGCTCCCCCCGAGGATACATCCTGCAACGGCTTTCTGAGGTTGCACTCGTGGACGAGCGCGTACCCCGACTCTTGGTCATCGAAGACGCCCGCGATCAGGCAGTTCTCGTGGGCGTGGCGGCGCGCAACGCGTTGCCGGGCCTGGAGGTCCACATCGCGGAGAACGGCCAAGAGGGCATCGACTTCTTGTCCGCCACCGTCGCCTCGGACTCGGACCCGGCGCCCACTCCGGACTTGGTCATCCTCGACCTCTTCATGCCGGTGGTCGACGGCTTCGGCGTGCTGGAGTGGATCGGTGAGCACCTGAGCCCGACACCCTTTCCGGTTGTGGTGCTCACGGGCTCGGCCAATCCAGAGCACGACTCCCGCGCCCGCTCGCTCGGCGCGACCGATGTCTTCGAGAAGCCCAAGTCGCTCGAGGGGCTGGGTACGACGGTGAGGGAGGTGGTGACCAGGTTCATACGGCCCGGAGACATCCTCTCGGCCCACATGCGCAACTCGGGCTGATGTTCGCCGCTGTCCGTAGCTGAGTCCGACGCGTAGTATCCGGCTCTCGGACATCGCTCCCCAAGGAGGAAGCTGATGAGGGAGAAGGACATGCGCGCGTCGAGCCGACGCGTTCTCGGCGGTCTGGCTCTGGCCGCGCTGGTGATCGGTGGGACGGCGGTCCCCTTCGAGGCCCGCGCCCAAGTCGAAGAGATGGTCGACATCCCCGACCTCACCGGCGTGTGGGACGGCGGGCCCAGGGTGCGGCGCATCAACGGCCCGAATGCCCCGTGGGTGCCGGGCGAGAACTTCCCCGTGCTCAACGAGCGGGCGCAGGCCTTCCAGTCGATCTTCGACGAGGCGATCGCACCCAAGTACGACTGCGTGCCGGCGGCGTCTCCGGCCATCCAGTACGACCCCTACTTCATGGAGGTCGTCCAGTGGCCCGAGCGTGTGCTTTTCCGCTACGAGAAGGACGACCAGCTCAGGACGGTGTGGCTGGACGGCCGGGAGCCCCCGCTCAACGAGTACACGGTCCAGGGCTTCTCGGTGGGCCGATACGAAGGTGACTCGCTCTTCGTCGAGACGACCAACTTCACCTTCGACGTCGCCGGCTTCGACGACTACAACGGCATCCCCTCGTCGCAACTGAAGAAGGTGACCGAGGTGTACTGGATGGAGGACGACGAGCTACGCATCACGCTGACGGTCGAAGACCCGCTCTTCCTGCGCGAGCCGGCGTCGTATACGACGCGCTGGCTCCGTGGCCCGGAAGACTACAAGCTCGCCCCCTACAACTGCGATGCCGTGGAAGCGCGCCGTTCGGTGCGATTCATGGTGCCGCGGTACAACTGACGCGATACTAATGACTGGAGTGCAGTCACCCGCAGGAGGTAGATCGGTGAAGAGGTTCTTTTTGACTGCCGTGCTCGGCATCGTGGTCGCCGTCGGACTCGCGATCTCGCGCGCACCGGTGGACGCCCACCACGCCAGCGCGCCCTTCTACGACGACACGAAAGAGGTCGAGGCGGTGGGCACGGTCGAGCGCTTCGTGTTCCGCAATCCGCACTCGTTCCTCTTCATCAACGCAGAGAACGATGCCGGCGAGGTGATCGAGTGGGAGGTCGAGATGGGCGCCGCGGTGAGCATGCGTCGTTCGGGTTGGACGCCCGAGACCATCCGCGCGGGCGACCCCATTCGGGCGGTCGGCAACCCGTCGCGCGCCGAGGGCACCTTCGGGATCTGCTGCGCCAGCCTGACCCGACCGGACGGGAGCCCCATCCGACCCTAGGGGCCCAGGCTAGTTCGTGTTCGTCGCCCGGGTCTGGCCTGCCAGCTCCGGGTACCAGAACTGGATGTGGCAGTTCTCACAGGCGAGGTCGAGACCGTCGCCCGAGACCAGAAGGGCATCGAGGTCGCGGGCGTCGACCGCGTTCAGGACCTGCGTTCCGCTCTCGGAGAGCGCGAGCGAGAGCGCGGTCCATGCCGGCCGGTTCGCGGCCAGGATCTCTTCGATCTGCTCCGGCTCGAGGTCCACGCCCGGCATCTCCGAGACCGATCCCTCGGCGGCCACCGGCCGGCCCTCCATCAGGAGCAGATTCGTGGACTCGATCAAGGTCACCGCGTGCCCGCGGAGCGCCGCCCAGTCCGCGTCCGTCTCGGGCACGATGTCCTCGACGCCGTCGTCCGTGACGATCGTGACGACCGAGCCCCAGATCGAGTCCGCCGCCGGATCGATCATGAAGCGCATGATCTCTTCGATGGGCGCGGTGATCTGAAAGGGAGGTGCGGCGTCGGCCGGGGGCGCCGAAGTCGGCTCGCAGCCGATGGTTGCGAGGGCGAGGCAGAGTACGCCGAGGATCCGCATATGTCGTCTGCGCCTGGGTTCTGAGAGAGTGAACGCCGAGGGTGGCGATAGTAGGCCTTCTCCGGAGGGTACGATACCTTCCACGGGCATCCGTTCGATCTTCGCAAGGGACATGAACGTACGACTCGCACGAAGCAGCATCGCCGTCGCGGCTGCGCTGATGGGCGCGGCCTGCGCGGGAGCCCCGACCACGCCGGCTTCTGCGCCCAGTGCAACGGGCTCCGCGGACCTCGCCGAGCTCGAGGCGCTCTACTACGCCCGGGCCGACAGCGCCCGCATGAATGTGCACCAGGCCGACGTCGCCTTCATGCAGGGCATGATCGGTCACCACGCGCAGGCTTTGGTCATGTCCGAGCTCGCGCCGGAGCGCGCCGGGAGCCAGGCGCTTCGCACGCTGGCGGCGCGGACCATCAATGCGCAGAACGACGAGATCGAGTCGATGCGGAGCTGGCTCGCGGAGCGCGTCCAGGAGGTACCCGAGGTGCGACACGATCACGCCTCGATGCGTGCTTCGATGCCGGGCATGCTTTCGCCCGGACAGCTGCGGGAGCTCGAGGCCGCCCGCGGGCTGGAGTTCGACCGCCTCTTCCTCACCTACATGATCCAGCACCATTCCGGTGCCGTGACCATGGTGCACGAGCTGTTCGCGACCGATGGCGCGGCGCTCGACGACACGGTCTTCAAGATCGCCTCCGACATCCAGGTGGATCAGACGACCGAGATCGACCGTATGCAGTTGATGCTGGACGCCCTCCCGGCCCGCCCTTGAGCGGTCCGACACGACTCCTTCCCCACCGCCCTTCACCCCGACTTTCCATGACGATGAACACTGGCGCGGAGCGCCGTGCCCCAGTAAGCCTACGCCACGCGCTCTCGTTGACCGCGCTGGCTGTGATCCTTTCCGGCTGCGCTTCGGGCTCCGCCGGACCCGTGTCCCTGAGCGAGCTCGCCGCGCGCAACGTGCCCACGCCCGATCCACGCGTGGGGCTGGAGGCCGGGCTCTTCGACGCGGGCCAGACCCTGTGGAACATGCAGCTCCTGTCCACCACGCCCCCGCCGCGGGAGTTCATCGGGGCGACGAACTCGGACCTGGCGTTCAAGGGTGATTACGCCATCCAGGGCAACTACAACGGGGTCATCGTCTGGGACATCTCCGACCCGACGCGGCCGAGCGTCGCCATGTCCCACGTGTGCCCGGCCTCGCAGAGCGACGTGAGCGTCTACGGCGACCTGCTGTTCGTGTCGGGCGAGGGCTTGGGTGGTCGCGTCGACTGCGGCACGCAGGGCGTCGAACAGAGCGTGAGCCCGGACAGGCTGCGCGGGATCCGCATCTTCGACATCAGTGACATCCGCAACCCGCGCTACATCCACAACGTGCAGACCTGCCGCGGCTCGCACACGCACACACTGCTCGACGACCCGGACGACGACGAGAACGTCTACATCTACGTGTCGGGCTCGTCGGTCGTGCGACCGTCCGAGGAGCTTCCAGGCTGCTCCAGTGGTTCCCTCGACGAGAATCCCAACTCGGCGCTCTTCCGCATCGAGGTGATCCGGGTCCCGCTGGCCGCTCCGGAGCGAGCATCCATCGTCAGCTCGCCGCGCATCTTCGCCGGGCTGGTCGCGCCCCCTCAGCACGGCCTGGCGCCGGAGGAGCTGGCTGCCGTCGAGCGCGCCCGCGCGGAGGGTGCCTTCATCCTCGAACTGCCGGACAACCCTCAGGTGATGAGTGACCGCGAGGCCAACGAGCTCCTGCGCCGGATCGTGGCCGGTCGAGGAGGGACGGGCTCCCCGATGGCCCAGGACAGCGCCTTCCTGCGTGACCTCCTGGCCCAGGAGGTCGAGGCGCGGCTCGCGGCCGCCGACGAGCCTCGCCCGGGCCCGACGCAGTGCCACGACATCACCGTCTACCCGGCGATCGGATTCGCCGGCGGCGCGTGTGGTGGATACGGGATGCTCATCGACATTACGGACCCGGTGAACCCGGTCCGGGTCGACGAAGTCGCTGACGAGAACTTCTCGTACTGGCACTCGGCGACGTTCAACAATGACGGCTCCAAGGTCCTGTTCACCGACGAGTGGGGCGGCGGCAGCCAGCCGAAGTGCCGTGCCACGGATCCGTACGAGTGGGGCGCCAACGCGATCTTCACCATCGAGAACCGTCGCATGCGCTTCCACAGCTACTTCAAGATGCCGGCGCCGCAGACGTCGGCGGAGAACTGCGTCGCGCACAACGGTTCGCTGATCCCGGTGCCGGGCCGCGACATCATGGTGCAGGCCTGGTACCAGGGAGGCATCTCCATCTTCGACTGGACGGATCCGGCGAACGCCGTCGAGATCGCGTTCCAGGACAGGGGTCCGGTCGAGGCTCAGCCGAGGGGCCGGAGCATGGGCGGCAGCTGGTCCGTCTACTGGTACAACGGTGTCATGGTCAGCTCCGAGATCGCCCGCGGGCTGGACATCTTCGAGCTCACGCCGAGTCCCATGCTCACGCAGAACGAGATCGACGCTGCGAAGACGGCCCGACTCGACTACTTGAACGCCCAGGGGCAGCCGATGTTCGAGTGGCCGGCCTCGTTCGCGATGGCGCGTGCCTACCTCGATCAGCTGGAGCGTTCGGGCGGGCTGTCGAGCAGCCGTATCGCATCCGTTCGCGCCGGCCTCGCGTCGGCAGAGCAAGGGACGGGTGCCGCCCGTCGGACCGCGCTGAACGGACTCGCCGCCGACGTCGGCGGCGCCGTCAGCGGCTCGGCTGATGCATCCAAGGTGCGCATGCTCGAGGCCGCGCTGAGGGACCTGGCGGGCGCCGAGTAGCGACACGGTAGGGGCCCGTCGACGGGTTGCGCCGGCGGGTCCCGACGCCATCACGAGCAGTGCCTGCCACCCCCTGGTCGGATTGCCAGGGTGCCCCCACTATGTCGCCCGAATCGCAACTGGGTTCGATCCTGCGGAGTGCCGATGTTCGTCTCGTATAGAAGCCTCGTGGCGCCGGTACTCGTGTGCCTGGCGCTCGTCGTCACCGCCCCCGCCTCGGCCCAGGTGGGCGAGGGCGCGCAGATCGACGATCCGCCGCCACCGACCGGAGACGCGTCCATCACCCAGCGGGGCCAGGAGGGCGCGACGCTCCGGGCGCATCGCGTCACCGAAACGCTCGAGATCGACGGCGTTCTGGACGAGGCGTTCTACTCGCGCATCGCGCCCATCGACGAGTTCGTGCAGGCCGTTCCGGTGGAAGACGGCGTGCCGAGCCAGCGCACCGAGGTCTGGATCGGGTTCGACGACGAGAACGTGTATGTCGCCGCCAAAGTCTACGACTCCGCGGGTCCGGACGGCTGGGTCTCCAACGAGATGCGGCGGGACTCGCAGCAGCTTCGTCAGAACGACCACATCGCCGTCTTCTTCGACACGTTCTACGACAGGCGCAACGCGCTGGCGTTCAGCTCCACGCCCATCGGCGGCTTCTCCGACTTCCAGATCACGAACGAGGGCAATCCGAACATGGATTGGAACCCGATCTGGGAGACGCGCTCGGCTTTGTTCGACGGCGGCTGGTCCACCGAGATGGCGATCCCCTTCCGCTCGCTCCGCTACCGGCCGGGCCGTGATCAGGTCTGGGGCATTCAGATCCGGCGGTCGGTGCTCCGCAACAACGAGTGGATCTTCGTGCGGGCCCTGCCGATTGCGGTCGGCGCGTCCGGCACGGGCGCCACCTTCCGGGTCTCCATGTACGGCACGCTGGTCGGCATCGAGGCGCCGGAGTCGAGCAGCCTGAACCTCGAAGCCAAGCCGTACGGTATCGCCGGACTGAGGACGGACCGGCTCGCCGCCGAGCCGTTCAGCAACGACGCGTATGGCGACGGGGGCCTGGACGTGAAGTACGGCATCACCGAGAACCTCACGGCGGACTTCACCCTCAACACGGACTTCGCGCAGGTCGAGGTCGACGAGCAGCAGGTGAACCTGACGCGGTTCTCCATCTCGTTCCCCGAGAAGCGCGAGTTCTTCCTGGAAAGCCGGGGCATCTTCGACTTCGGCGCGGGTCAGTCGGGTGGCGGTGGACCCTTCGGGGGTGGAGGCGCGCCGACGCTCTTCTACAGTCGACGCATCGGCATCCAGGGCGGGGGTGTCGTCCCGATCCTCGGTGGTGGTCGGGTCACCGGGAAGGTCGGGTCGTTCGACGTGGGGCTGGTGAGCATCCAGACCCGGGACGACAACGACCTCGGCGCGCAGTCGACGAACTTCTCCGTCTTCCGGCTACGCCGCGACATCCTGGGCCGGAGCGCCATCGGCGTGCTCTTCGAGAATCGCTCCCGCGCGCTCGGCGGGCCGGGCTCGAACCAGGCGTGGGGCGTGGACGCGTTCTTCGGCCTCTCGGACGACCTGAGCATGCTCGGCTACTATTCGCAGACCCGCACCGAGGGTATGAACGGGATGGACATGTCGTACCGGGGCCAGATCTCGTACGACGCCGACCTCTTCGGCGGACGCATCAACCATCTGGTGGTGGGCGAGGACTTCAACCCCGAGATGGGCTTCGTTCGTCGCCGTGACTTCCGGCAGTGGGAGGGGTCGCTGCGGGTGAGCCCACGGCCCGACGTGTCCTGGATCCGGCAGGTCAGCTTCCAGGCCGACGGAAACCACTTCGCCAACGAGCAGAGCGGTGACTGGGAGACGCGCGAGCTCGGCGGGCAGGCCTCCGTGGAGTTCGAGAACAGCGACCAGTTCAACGTCGGCTACAACTACCGCTGGGAGGCGCTCACGGACCCGGCGACCATCTCCGGCGCCGCCATCCTGCCGGGCGAGTACGCGTTCGGGCAGGTCGACGCGCGCTTCCAGCTGGGGCCGCAGCGCCGCATTCGGGGCAACTTCTCGGTGAGCTACGGCGACTTCTTCGGCGGCACGCTCACGTCGGCGGGGGTCGGCGGTGGGCGCGTCGAGATCACCCCGCAGATCTCGTTCGAGCCGAGCGTCTTCTTCAACTGGTTCGAGCTCGACGGCACCACGTACGACCAGCACGTCTTCGTCGGCCGCCTCACCTATACGCTGACACCGCGTGCCTACGTGAGCGGTCTCGCGCAGTTCAGCTCGGGCAGCAACACGGTGAGCGGCAACTTCCGCTTCCGCTGGGAGTGGGCTCCCGGCAGCGAGCTCTTCCTCGTTTATACCGAGGATCGCAACACGGACATCATCGACCGGTGGTCGACGCTCAACAACCGCGGCTTCGTGGTGAAGGTGACGCGGCTGCTGCGGATGTAGGGCCCGCGGGCGTCGCTCGGCCGCTCAGCGGAGCGCGTCGCTCACGGCCCCGAAGAACGCCCACTCGTCCGCCGGCCGCCCCTCTGTCGGATGCGGTGCGGCGGTCCAGACGACGATCACCACGTCCACGGCCGGGTTGATGTACAGGAACTGACCGTGGATACCCTCGCCGCTGAAGGCGCCGTCGCGGCGGCCCTGTTCGCTCGTTTCCGTCCACCACAAGTAGCCGTAGTCGAGTGGCTCCCCACCGACGAGCGTCTTGGGTGAGCCTGCCTCCGCGACCCAGTCTTCCGGCAGGACTTGCTCCCGGCCGATGACGCCGCCGTCCAGGACGAACTGGCCGAGACGGCCGTAGTCCCTCAGCACCGCGCTGAAGCCGCTGCCGCCGATCTCGACGCCGTCGGCTGACTCGAGCCACCAGTACGCGTCGGCCTCCATGCCGTAGGGCTGCCAGATCTTCTCGTGCAGGTAATCGGATAGCGGTCGACCGAGCGCGCGATAGAGCACCTCGCCGGCGATCTGGGTCTCGCCCGTGCTGTACCGGTTCACAGTTCCGCGAGGTGCGGCTCGCGACAGCCGGCTCATCACGTCGACGGCCCCACCGGGCGTCTGCGCGATCTGCGCCTCGAGCAGAGCGCGGCGGTCGGAGGCCGGGTCCGTGTACGTCTCGCTCCACTGCACCCCGGAGGCCATCATGAGTACGTCGCGCACGGTGACGCCGTCGTAGGCGGTGCCCATCAGCTTGGGCACGTAGCCCGTGACCGGATCGTCCAGGCTCATGATGTAACCGTCCTGCAGCGCGGCGCCGAACAGCGTCGACGTGACCGACTTCGCCACGGACATCGACATCCAGCGCGTGCGCTCCGTGTTGCCGAGCCGGTAGCGCTCGAGCTTTACCTGGCCGTCGTGCAGCACCAGCACCGCGGCCACCCGGTTGGCCTCCATGAAGGCGTCGAGGTCGTAGCGCTGCCCGTCGTCCTCGAACGTCACGGGTCCGAGCGGCTCGGCGGCCCGCCGAAGGGGGCGCGGCCGAGTCGAGGCGGGCACCCGCCGTGAGGGGAAGAGCCGGTGGATGTTGCGGAAGGTGTTCACCGCCATCTCGGGCGAGAGCGTCCCGTCGTAGATCTCGCGGACCGAGCCGATGGGCTCGCTCTGATGCGGGTACGGCTGCTGGGCTCCGAGCGCCGCGGGCACGAGGGCCAACGCGACGAGGAATCGACGTAGGTTGGGGACCGACATCACTGCGGTGCACTCCGATGAAGGGACAGACCTCTAGGGGGAGAGGCTACTGGACGAGGGGTGCCTGGGCCACCTACAGATCGCGCGGCCAGAGTGCCGGTGCGCCCACCCGTGGACGCTCGCCGCGACGCCCCCGGCGCCGCATCTTACCGGCCCCGAAGAGCCTCCCCCCGCCGCGTCACCTTCACGGGAGTCCAGCGTGTCGTACGACGACCTCCGCTACAACGAGGTCCGGCAGAAGTCGGCTCACAACGCGTTCCAGCAGCAGGAGGGCATCTACGACCAGATCGTGTACTGGCGCATCCGGTCGCTGGAACTCGACCTGCACCGAAGCAAGCTCGGGCACGGGTCGCTCAAGGGGGACTGGTTCGTGTACCACGGCGCCCACAACCCGAACACGACGGTGCATCGGCTGAGCGACTTCCTGCGGCTCGCGCGGGGCATCCAGCACGCGGTTCCCCGCCACGAGGTCATCACGGTCTTCCTCGACGTCCGTCAGCCCTTCCACACGACCGCTTCGGCCTCCCAGTCCGGGCCCGCGTTGGACCGACTGCTCGTGGGCGCACTCGGCGAAGAAGGGATCGTTCGTCCGAGGGAGCTCCTGGGTGATGCGGCGTCGCTGCGTGAGGCCGTCACGACGGCCGGGTGGCCGAAGCTCTCCACTCTGCGCGGTCGTTTTCTGTTCGTGTTGACCGGTGGCGCGGAGAAGCTGCGCACGTATCCGGGCGGCCGATCGCCGGAGGAGTGCGTCGTGTTCCTGTCCGCGCGAGCCGAGAAGAAGTCCGACATCCCGGGTGACGACGAGAGCATCGTCTTCTTCAACATGAGCGACAAGCGCGTGAAGCTCGCGCGCGCGGTGCACGCTCGTGGATTCGTCGGACGGGGCTACTACATCAACGACAAGGCGCGCTGGGACGTCGCCGTGCAGCACGACTGCCACCACCTCGCGACGGACGACATCAACGCCCGCGAGGATCCCTGGTCGCAGACACAGCGGCCGCGGACCGGCTTCCCGTTCCAGAAGCTCTCCGGCAGCACCCCGACCGTCGAGGAGCCGGGCGCGATCTGTGGCGTGTGGGCGCGCTCGGGCGACATCTGGGGCGAGGTGGACAGCTTCTACTACAAGCATGCCGACCGCCGCGCCGCGCCGGACAACCGCTACGAGCTGTTCATCTCCGGCGCCAACTCGTTCGGCGACGACTGGCTGAAGGGGGGCCTCATCGCGCGCTCGTCTCTGGCCGGGAACGCCGCCTACTTCGGCGTCTTCCGCATCGCCGAGCACCACAGGCTCCGGGTGCAGTACCGCGTCGCCGCGGGCGGCACGACGGTAGCCAAGGAGGTGTCGCTCGGATCGGGTGTCATCGACGAAGACACGCTGATGTTCGTCCGCCTCCACATCGCCGGTGGCGGGCGCCGTGCGAGGGCTTGGGGCTCAGTCGACAGTCGCTCGTGGAAGGCGATCGCGTCGTTCGAGTTCGACGAGCCGCTCGGCTATCAGGGTCTGGGCGTCAGCTCGCACCGGGAAAAGAGCGGAGCGAAGTTCCTCTTCGGGGTGCCCGCCGAGAAGGAGCGGCCCCCGTTCACGCGGGGACAACTCATCGGACCCAGAAAGGACGGCTACGGCGGCGGCGGAGACTGGCACAGCGCCAAGCGCTGGAAGGTCGACCGGTTCGGATGAGCGACGGCAACGAGCCCGATGCCGACCGGCAGGCGGCCCCGCTCAGTCGGCGCGCGTTCCTGGACACCGCGGCCAAGAAGGCCGCTGCCGCCGGGGGTGCCTTCGCCCTGGGCCTTCTGGTCGACACGACGTGGGCGCGGGCCGTGCGGGGCCTACGGTTGGAGCGCGAGGAGTACCCGAAGATGGTCGTCGGGTCCTGGCGGGTGCATCACAACGTGGTCGGTTGGGCGCTGCTGGTCGCGGGGCTCTTCCGCTATCCCTGGGTCCTCGTTCCTTTGGGGGCCGGCATGATCGTGGGTCACCGGATCCGCGATCGGCTGTTCTGGTTCCTCGAACGGGTGGAGTAGCGGGCATGCGGACGACGACACTCGGCGAGCTCGAGGTCAGCGTGCTCGGCCTGGGGTGCATGGGGATGTCGCAGTCCTACGGCGAGGCCGACCCGGCAGAGTCGGAGCGCACGCTTCATCGCGCGCTCGACATCGGGGTGACGCTGCTGGACACCGCCAACGTCTACGGCCGGGGGCACAACGAGGAGCTCCTGGGTCGGGTGCTGCGCGAGCGGCGTTCCGAGTACGTGCTCGCCACGAAGTTCGGCATCCTCGCGGACGAGGGCGGCATCCGTGGCGTGGACGGGCACCCGGACCGCGTCGAGGCCCGCTGTGACGAGAGCCTCACCAGGCTCCGGACCGACGTCATCGATCTGTACTACCTGCACCGGGCCGATCCCGAGGTGCCCATCGAGGACACCGTCGGGGCCATGGCGAGGCTGGTCGCCACCGGTAAGGTGCGCTATCTGGGCCTGTCGGAGGTCTCGGCCGAGACGCTCCGGAGGGCGCATGCGGTGCACCCCATCGCGGCCGTGCAGTCGGAGTACTCCCTGTGGACCCGTGACCCCGAGAACGAGGTGTTGCCGACCTGCCGTGAGCTGGGCGTCGGGTTCGTGCCCTTCAGTCCGCTCGGTCGCGCCATGCTGACCGGATCCATCGACTCGGCGGACGACGTGTCGGACGATGCAGACTTCCGCCGTACCATGCCGCGGTTCCAGGGGGAGAACTTCGAAAGGAATCTGGAGCTCGTAGCCGCGCTCGGACACATGGCCGAGGACAAGGGATGCACCCCGGGCCAGCTCGCGCTGGCGTGGCTGTTGGCCCGGGGCGAGCATATCGTCCCGATCCCCGGGACGAAGCGGGTCAGGTACCTGGAGGAGAACTCGGCCGCCGCCGACGTCGAGCTGGCCCCGTCGGACGTGGCGCGGCTCGAGGAGCTCTTCGCTCCCGAGAAGGTGCAGGGCGAGCGCTATCCGCCCGAGGTCATGAAGCGGCTCGCGATGGACAAGGAGTGACCCATGGACCCCGAGCTCTTCCAGCGTATGCAGGACGCCGCCGCCCGCTTCAACTCGGGCGAGTCGGACTTCGAGGAGATCATGACACCGGCCGGCGCGGCTCATCTGGTGCGCGACGCGACCGACCCCCGCGGCTTCCGGCTCGACTTCGTCGGGGACGGGGCGAAGCACATGGTCCCGGTCCAGGAGTACCCCCCGATGGCCCGCCGACCCGCGGGCTATCCGGCGCCGCTCCCGTTCGTGCCCGACTGCAAGGCGATCGTGAACACGCTCGACCAGTCGGTCGCGTTCATCGATCCGCCCGACCCCGAAGCGGCGGTGGAGCGCGTGGTGCGCGACATGCTCGACGAGGGATGGGAGCCGGTGCCGGTCGCGGCCGGCGACGAGGAGGGCTCTCGCAGGTTCGCCAAGGAGGAGGCCGAGCGCACGCTCGGGCTGAACGCCGACTTCGGTGTGCCGCGCCTGGTGGTGCGGGAGTATCGTCCGTCGGCGAAAGCGGACGACTGAACCGCTGGGAGGCCACGTGGACAAGCGACAGAGGAATCTGCTGATCGCCTTCGCGGTGACCATGCTCCTGCTGCTGCCGCTCTTCTCCTGGATGCTGGCGGCGATGATCGGCGGCTGACGACCCCGCGGCCCTCCGCTACATCTGCACGCCCGGCGTAATCGCCCCGTCCACGAGCAGGTTCGTACCCGTCGTGAAGCTCGACATGGGGCTCGCCAGGAACACGATCGAGCGGGCGACCTCTTCCGGCGTGCCCATGCGACCCATCGGGTTCGCCTTCAAAGAACCCTCGAACATCTTGGGGTTGTTGCGCTCGATGTTCCCCCAGAAGCCGTCCTCGATATAGATGGTGCCCGGGGAGACGACGTTCGCGCGGATGCCCTCACGCGCCAGCTCGACCGCCAGTCCCTTCCCGTAGTGGTTGAGCGCGGACTTGAGGGTGCCGTACGGCTGGGCCCCGAACGGGCGCCGCGCCGACACGCTCGACACGATTACGATGGAGCCCGCGTCCGAGTCCTTCAGATAGGGCTTGGCGGCGTCGACGAGCCGGACCGTGTGCATGAGGTCGACGTCGACCGCGCGTTTCCATTGCTCTTCGCCCTCGCCCGAGCCGAGCGCGCTGACGTTGGCGACCACGATGTCGATGCCGCCCAGAGCGGCCGCGGCGTCCTCGACCCAGCTGCGGAGCGCGGCCCCGTCGGCCACGTCCACGGCGCGCCCGAACGCCTTCACCCCCATGCCCTCGAGCCGGGAGACGGCCTTCTGAACCTTCTCTTCGCTTCGGGAGCAGAGCCCCACGTTGCACCCTTCCTGCGCGAAGCACTCGGCGGTGGACCAGCCGATGCCGGCGCTCCCTCCGGTGATGATGGCGGACTTCCCTTTCAGCTGCAGATCCATGCGGGCTCCTATGGGCTCGCGAGCACCGCTCGCGGCGGGGGGCGTGTGTAGGAGTGGGAACGTTCCCGGTCGACCGCGCCGGGGCAAGGCGAATCGCGGCCGGGCACGGGTGGACGGTCATGTTACGTCCCCTATGTTGCCCTACCTGCAGCATAGCCATGGCCTCCGGCCCCGTCCTCCCGCGCCCCGATCTCGCCTGTGAACCGAACGCTCGCAACGCCTGCCCGAGTGCTGGCGCTCCTCGCCCTGCTAGCCGCTCCGCTCAGCGCACAGGACTCCCCTGGGGCCATGAACCTCACCTGGTGGCATCCGGTCGCGGCCGGGGTCGGGGTCGCAGCTGTCTTCCTCATCGACGAGCCGGTGCGCGACTTCCTGCAGGATCACCGGAGCGACGGGCTCGACGACATCGCGGACGTCACGCGTCGCTTCAAGGACCAGGAGGTCTTCGTCATCACCGGGGGCGGGGCAGTCCTGCTGGGCGCGATCACGGACGAGCCCAAGGTCGCCGTCACGGGCGCGCACATCCTGACCTCGTACGCGCTCTCGTCCGCGATGATGATCGGGACCAAGTGGCTCTTCGGCCGGACCCGGCCGTCCGGCACACCGGACGACCCGACCAACTTCGACTGGTTCGGTGGAGACGACGACTCCGCCTTTCCGTCCGGGAGCGCCGCCGTGGTCTTCAGCCTCGCGACCACGCTGGCCGACGCGGTGGACCAGCTACCCGTATCCATCGCGTTGTACACGGGCGCGACGCTCAACGCGTGGGCCCGGCTCAACAGCGACCGACACTGGCTCAGCGACGTGACGCTCGGCGCGCTGTACGGCGTCGCGGCCGCGAAGCTGGTCAATGGCGAGTGGACGGTCTTCGGGCTCGAGCTTCCGACCGTCTGGACGGATGGCCGCTCCGCCGGCCTCCAGTATAGGTTGACCTTCTGATCACGACTCCCGGGAGAGCGCCATGCCAGAGGTGAAGGTCGAGCTGCGACAGGTAGGACCCACCACGAGCGAGTCGGCCATGCCGCGCGGGCACAGCACGCTCGTCGACCGGCCGGAGGCGAAGGGCGGACACGACCAGGGTCCGATGGGCGGCGAGTACTTCCTCACAGCGGTGGGCGGTTGCTACATGAGCACGCTGTTGGCCGCGATCAACGCGCGCGAGGCGCCGGTCACGAACGTGCGCACGGAAGTCACGGGCACCATGGGGGACGAGCCGCCGCGCTTCACGTCGGTGACGTTGCAGGTGACCGCCGACTGCGACGATCCCGAGCTTCTCGAGAAGCTCGTCCAGATCGCGGAGAACGGATGCATCATGGTGCGGTCGCTGAAGCGCGGCATCGACTTCGGCGTGAGCATCGGCGCCCCGGTTTAGGGAGGGGGTCGGGATGGATCGTCGCCAGTTCATCGGCACCGCAGCCGCGGGCACGGCCGGAGCGGCCCTTACGGCGGGCTGCACCATCGAGCGTGCCAACGGCCCGCGGGCGTCGGTCGGAAACGGCGTCGGTCCCTTCGAGCTCGACGAGGTCGGTGTCGCCGAGCTGCAGAGCAGCATGGAGGCCGGCGAGCGCACCGCGCGTTCGATCACCGAGGCGTACCTCGGGCGTATCGAGGAGCTGAACCTCCAGGGGCCCGAGCTGCGCGCGGTCATCGAGACGAACCCGGACGCGCTCGATATTGCGGACGCTTTGGACGCCGAGCGCGCCGCGAACGGCCCGCGCGGTCCGCTCCACGGCATTCCGGTCCTGATCAAGGACAACATCGCCACGGCCGACCGCATGACGACCACTGCGGGCTCGTTGGCACTCGAGGGCTCCGTCCCACTGCGCGACGCCTTCATCGTCGAGCGCCTGCGTGCGGCCGGCGCCGTGGTGCTCGGCAAGGCGAACCTGAGCGAGTGGGCCAACTTCCGCGGGGAGCGCTCGTCCAGCGGGTGGAGCGCGCGCGGCGGCCAGTGCCGCAATCCCTACGCGCTCGACCGCAACCCGTGCGGCTCGAGCTCGGGCTCGGGCGTGGCCGCCGCCTCGAGCCTCGCGGCGCTCACCATCGGCACCGAGACGAACGGGTCCATCATGTGCCCCGCCACCGTGAACGGCATCGTGGGCGTGAAGCCGACGGTGGGCCTGTGGAGCCGGGCGGGCATCATTCCCATCTCGCACTCGCAGGACACGGCCGGCCCCATGTGCCGCACCGTACGAGACGCCGCGACCCTGCTGGGTCCGCTCACCGGCATCGACCCGCGCGACCCGGCGACGACCGCCAGTGACGGCGGCGCGTTCGCGGACTACACGCAGTTTCTGGACGCCGAAGGTCTCGAAGGCGCCCGGTTGGGTGTGTGGCACGCCACGCCGCAGGGGCTCCCCGCGACGCTCGCGCTCTTCGACGCGGCGCTCGAGCGGCTGCGCGAGCTCGGCGCCGTGCTCGTCGACCCGGTCGGGTTCGAGCGCTTCACGGCTGGCGATCAGGGGCTCGTGCTCCAGTACGAGTTCAAGGCGGACCTGAACGCGTACCTGGCCGATCTCGGACCGAGCGCCCCGGTGCGCTCGCTCGCCGACATCATCGCGTTCAACGAACGGAACGCAGACCGTGAGATGCCCTTCTTCGGCCAGGAGCTGATGGTGGCGTCGGAGGCGCGCGGACCGCTGACCGACCCCGAGTACCTGAGCGCACTCGAGGCGCTCCAGCGCGGGAACCGCGACGCCATCGACAGCGTCATCGCCGAGCACGATCTGGACGCCATCGTCGCGCCGTCGGGTCTGATCGCGTGGCACACCGACCACATCATGGGCGACCGCTTCGAAGGCGGGAGCTCGTGGGGCACGTCCGCGATAGCCGGCTACCCGGGCATCACGGTGCCGATGGGCTACGTGTCGGGCCTCCCCACCGGTCTCAGCTTCTTCGCGGGTGCGTGGAGCGAGCCGACGCTGCTACGGCTGGCCTACGCGTACGAGCAGGCCACGCTGCACCGGCGGGCACCTACGTTCCCGGAGACGATAGGCTAGGCTCCCGCGGGCTGCTACGCCGCCGGTGGCGTCATCCAGATCGGGCCCGCTCCCTGACCGTCCGAGCACGTGCCGCGGAAGCTCCCGTCGTCCTGTCGGCTCAGAGCGCAGTCGATGCGGATGCCGATGCTCCACCAAAAGGTGAGCTCGTCCCCGTCGATGGCCTCGTCGGTGAACTCCATGGGCCCGTTCTGCGGATTGCTCATGACGATGGTGAGGTCGCCGTCGGCGTCGTTCACCTGATACATGACAGCAACGGGCTCGCCACCCGGAGGCGTGATGGCACCCGACCAGAGCCCGTGCTCGATGTCCTGAGCGTGCGCGGGCACCGCCATCACGGCCGCGAGTGCGAAGAGGGAGGCGGTCAGGCTCAAACGCTTCATGGAGTCTTCCTCGGTGGGGTGCGGAACGGCGGCTGAATCTTGGCCGCATCGTCGCTACGGCGCCATTCGGCTGCCGGCATCTCCAGTACCTCGATGGGCCCGTCACGGTCCACACGTCGGAATGGACGCCCGGAAAGCGGCTCGGCGTTCGGACCTCGCGAATGACCGATTATCCAGGCGTAGCAACGATTGAGCTTTTTGGTGCAAGGTATTGCACCATTTAGTACGAGACGATATTCTCTTCGGCCGGCGTCGCGGTCCGTGGCCCAGGAGCCCGATGCTCTGAAGCGCAGCACAACGCAGACCAGACAATCCGTGGACGTATAGATGAAGCTCTCCACCCTTGGACCCCGTGTACTCGGCACCGTCGCGGGATTGCTGGCCTTGACCGCGTTCGCGGCCCCCGACGCCCTCCTCAACAACCGTTCCGTTTGGAGTGGGGTGTACACCGCCGCTCAGGCCGAGCGTGGCGCGGAGACCTTCCAGGCTTCGTGCGCCGGTTGCCACATGCCCGATCTGTCTGGCCGCGGCACGGCAATTCCGGCGCTGCGCGGTGACGTGTTCACCGGGTCGCGCCACGGACAGACCGTCGGCGAGTTCTACGAGGTAATCAGCACGACCATGCCTCCGGGGCGCGGCGGCAGCCTGAGCGCCGAGCAGTATGTCGACGTCGTGGCGTTCGTGCTGAACCAGAATGCCTTCCCGCCGGGCGACTCCGATCTCGTGCATCAGGACGAGGTGCTCGCGGGGATCCTGTTCGACGAGGGCGTCGCCGCGGACTGACCCCGCCTGGGGAAAGCTCAGTTCGCCCGAATCGTCTCCGCTGCGCCGCCCACCTCGGCGTAGATGATCGGGATGAGGTCGCGCTCGTTCCACGACTCGGTGCCGCGCCAGCGCGCGTCGTAGTCCGACGTCGGCCCGGCCTCGAGCACCTCGTCGAGCCAGAGGCCCTCGCCGACCATGTCGCGCACCCGGTCACGCACCGTGGTGATCATCTCCAGTACCTCCAGGAGGCCGTCGCGGTCGGTGAAGCCGAAGCCGTGGCCGGGAATGACCTTGGTGTTCGGACCGGCGAGATCCACGGCCAGCTGCGTCGCGTCGATCAGGCCCTGCATGGTGCCGCCGTTATAGACGTCGATGATCGGGTACATGTTGGTGCGGAAGACGTCGCCGGTGTGCAGCACGTCCGAGTCGACGAAGTAGACGAACGCGTCGCCGTCGGTGTGGGCGGGCGGCACGTGGAAGACCTGCACCTCCTCGCCGTTCAGCCGGAAGGTCGCCTGGCGGTCGAACGTCACCATCGGGCGCGCCGCCTCGGCCGGCTGCGGCATGAAGCGTCCGCCGCCGCGGGGAATGCGGAGCCGGGTCAGCATGCGCCGGTGCACGTTCTCCTGAGCGACGATCGTGGCGCCCTGGCGGGCCATGAGCTGGTTACCGCCGATGTGATCGATGTGCACGTGCGTGTTGATGACGAACCGGATCGGCTCGTCGGAGATGCGCCGGATGCCGCGCAGCACCGCCTCTGCCAGGTTGGGCACCTGGTCGTCCACGACGAGGATGCCGTCAGGCCCCGGCAGCACCCCGACGTTGCCGCCGGCCGCCGCGGTTTGGAGCATGTACACGTTGCCCTGGACGGGAATGACCTCGAGGTCCTGCTGGGCCGACAGGGGCGCGGACAGAAGCAGGGCCAGTAGGGCCGGGGGGCGGCTAAACCACGGTGCGAGCGTACGCATCGAACGAACATGCGGGCGCGTCGACGGCAGCGCCAATCGGACGTCGGGGCGCGACTTGCGAGTCCCACCGGTCGAGCCCTAGGGTGGGTTGTCCGACCCCACCAGATCCGCAGCGCTCGCACGGGTGGCGAAAGGCCCTGTGCGGGACCCCCCACGCGAGATCCAGTAGCCTACCGGAGTTTCCCCAATGCAATCCAGCAGGCTGTCCGTACTGGCCGCCGCGGCCTTCCTCTGCGTCCTCACCGCCTGTGGAGGCTCGACCGAGCCCGAAGAGGATCCTTTCGCCGACGCGCCGTACGACGTCGTCGCCTGCGAGGCGATAACACCCGGGACCTCCAGCGCTCTCCCGCTCGAGGACGTAGCCGTGGGGTCCGTGCCGGGCTCCTTCAGTCCGCCGTTGCTCGCGCTCGTCGAGACGGACGATCCGACCGTGTCGGGGTACGCCTCGGTTCTCATGGATGGGGGCGACGTCACGCTCGTCGCACCGATCCATCCTTCGGGATCGCCGGATGGGGGACAGGTCAGCGTGTGGATTACGGACGGCGTGCGTTCCTGCGCACCGTTCGACTTCACGGTGGAGGCGCTCACGCCCGCGCCGGGGACGCTCTCCGACATCGCGTCGCACCTGCAGGCGATCGTGGACGCGCAGGCAGCCAGCCTGGACGCGACCCGTCAGGACCTGATCGACACGCCGCTCGAGCAACAGCCGCTTTCGCTCCTGCCGATCGCGGTGCTCCAGGCGTTCCTCGACCACCCGGACAACGACAACTCGCTCGTCGCCCTCGCGGCGGGAACGGCGCCCATCGCCGCCGAAGCACGACTCGACCTGATCGAGCCGCTCGTCGCCCTGACGGGCGTCGAGTCGGCGCTGGCCGACGTGGCTCCGCCCGCGGGAGCCGTCGCGGCCGGGGTCGGGCCAGCGCGTGTTCCCGCCTCCCAGTGCGTGCCGGCGACCATCGGCGCGGAGGCCGTGAAGCTGGACGCATGCATGGACGCGGCCTGGGAAGCCCAGTTCGAGCTCGCGGGCGCGTCGGGCGAGGTGCTGCGCGACATGGCGCAGCTCTTCACGGGAGCGGGCATGGTCTTGGGGCTGTCCACGCCAGCGGCGATCGGGGGGTTCATCACGTGGATGACGCTCAACGAGAAACTCCGCACTGCGGCGACCCTGCCCTCTACGCTCGTCGAGCTGACGGCCGAGGTCACCCGGGTGGAGTTCCTGGAGGACGAGGACGCCACGGGCAGCTGGTTCGGCGCCGAGCTGACGGCCACGAACGTGGGTTGGGACTTCGGCAAGGAGTTCCTCGAGGGTCTCATCTCGCTGGCCGGCGCGGTCGGTGTCTTCGACAAGACCCAGCTGACGGGCGAAGTGAACGGCACGCTGCTGGCGTTCGCCAGCGGTCCCGGGGTCGCGCAGCTCATCGGCGAC